>JAZKSB010000126.1:0-5997 GCA_036626315.1 Halobacteriales archaeon | reverse complement strand
ACGCCGCCGGCGTCCCGTTCGCGGCCCGGGGCGAGACGGTGCGGTTCCCCGCGGACCTCCGGGCGGACGCGACCGTGACCCGCTACGCGGCGCTGCTGGACGACGAGCCGGTGCGGGCCGACCTGGCGCGGGCGGTCGCTGACCGCCACGACGGCGAAGCCCGGATCGGGTTCCCGGCACTCCTGGGTGCCGAGGACCCGGCGGCAGTCCGGGCCGACCTCGAAGCGCGGCTGGACGCCGCCGTCTTCGAGGTGCCGACGGGGCCGCCCTCCCTGCCCGGGATGCGACTGGCCGAGCGGCTAGACGCGGCCCTGGAGGCGGCGGGCGTGCTCGTCGAGACCGGGAACCCCGTCGTGGGGTACGACGCGACCGGCGACCGCATCGAGCGGGTGCTCGTCGAGCGGGTCAACGCGGCGGTGTCGTACCGTGCCGACGCCGTCGTGCTCGCGACCGGTGGCCTCGTCGGGGGCGGGGTCGACTCCGACCGCGACGGCGTCTTCGAACCGACGTTCGGCCTGCCGGTCGCCCACCCGGAGGACCGCTACGAGTGGGCCGCCGAGGCGCCGTTCGGCGACCACGCATTCGCCAGGTTCGGGGTCGAGTTCGACGGGGAGTTGCGCCCGCTGGCGGCGGACGGAGCGGTCGCCTACGAGAACCTCCGGGCCGCGGGAGCGGTGCTGGCGGGCGCCGACTTCCCCGCCGAGAAGTCCGGCAGCGGCGTCTCCATCGCGACCGGCGTCGCCGCCGGCAGGGGGGCCGCATGAGCGACGCCGGCGAGGTATCGGGCGAGGGTGACCGGGACATCGAGGGCGGCAACGACGGCGACGTCGAGGGCGGGCGCGATGGCGATGTCGCGGGTGGGGGCGAGGGAGGAGTCGCGGGTGGGCGCGACGACGCGTACGATCCCGTCGCCGTCTTCGACGGTGCGGCGATGGACCTCCGGACGGGCGCCGACGATTGCTACAAGTGCAGCGTCTGCGACGTCAACTGCCCCGTCGCGGACGTCGAGGACGACTTTCCGGGCCCGAAGTTCCAGGGCCCCGAACAGTGGCGGCTCAACCGCCCCGGCGACCCGGTCGACGAGTCGATCGCCGACTGCTCGAACTGCATGCGCTGTGACGCCGCCTGTCCCTCCGACGTCTCGCTGAGTCAGATGCACAACACCGCCCGGGCGGCCTACGTCGAGAACCGGCAGTCGAAACTCTCCCGCACCTACTGGCGCAACCGGCTGCTTGCGAACTACGGCCGCCTCGCCGGCCTCGCTAGCCGGGTGCCCAGGCTGACGAACGCGGTGCTGTCGACCCGGCTGGCCGACTGGGGAAAGGCCGCCCTGGGGATGGCCACCGAGCGGGAGTTTCCCGACTTTGCGACCGAGACGTTCCGGGAGTGGTGGCGTCGCCGGGGGGGCGACGCCGCTTCCCGCGAGCGGGCGCGAGCGGCCAGGATCGAGCGCGGCGAGCCCCCGGACGCCGACAAGCGGGTCGCGTACTTCCACGGCGACTACGCCAACTACAACACGCCCGAAGTGGCGACGGCCCTGGTCCGCGTGTACGAACACTACGGCTACGCCGTCGCCGTGCCCGAACAGCGCTGCTCGGGCACCCCCATGTTCGCGAACGGGATGCTCGACGACGCCCGGCGGGCCGCGCGGTTCAACGTCGACCGGCTGTCGGCGCTGATAGCGGACGGCTACGACGTGGTCGCGTCCTGCACCTCGTGTTCGCTGGCGCTGCGCCAGGAATACCCCGAACTGTTCGACTTCGCGGGCGTCGATCGGGTCGCCGCCAGCACCTACGAGGCCGTCGAGTACCTGCGCGTCCACGAGGATCTGCGCGGGGACCTGGCCGACGCGGCGGCGTCGGTCCCGGACCTGACCTACCACGCGCCCTGTCACGCCCGCAGCCAGGGACTGGACGGCCAGGCCAGGGACCTGTTTGCCGTCCTGGACGGCGTCTCGGTCGAGGACGCCGGCGACTCCTGCTCGGGCATCTCCGGCACCTACGGCTGGAAGGACGAACACTACGAGACGTCCATGGACGTCGGCGCGGAGATGTTCGCCGAGATGGAGTCCGCCGACGCCGAGACCGGGCTGACGGAGTGTCCGACCTGCGCGAGCCAGATGGAACACGGCACGGGCTACGAGGTCCGACATCCGCTGGAGGTGCTGGCCGCGGCGCTGGTCGATTGATTCGGGCGGCTGGCCGGTCCCGGGGACTGTCACGGGAACGGACGATTTTGTCGCGTGGCCCCGTCCAGAGAACGGACCACGTTATTGCGTGGCCCCGTCCAGAGAACGGACGATTTTATTGTGTGGGGACGACAACCTCCGCCAGTCCAGCATGGACGTTCTCCCAGAGCGCCTCCAGCAGATCGAGTTCTCACGCCGGAATCGCTTCATCATCTACTACTTCGCGGGTCTCGTGGTTCTCGTGAGCACGTACGCCGTGGTCTACAACGTCGTGATGGCCCGGCTGGAGGGCGTCGACCAGTCCATCTTCGCCTCCTTCGAGTTCGTCTTCCAGACCATGACCACGACCGGGTACGGACAGGACTCCAGCCTCTGGAGCCATCCGGTGACGTACGTGTTCGTGTCGCTCACCCAGCTGTCCGGGATCGGAATCGGGTTTTTCACGCTCCGGCTCATCATCATCCCGCTTTTCACCGACGCCGAGGTCAACCTCGACAACCGGTTGACCCCCAAACGGGACCACGTCATCATCTGTGAGTATCGCCGCGACTCCGCCGTCCTCCTCGACGAACTCGAAGAGCTCGGGATCGAGTACGTCCTGATTTCGTCCTCCAGGGAGAACGCCAAGGACCTCTCCGACCAGGGGTACTCCGCCATCCACGGCTCGCTACAGGACAGCCGGGCGTTCGAGCGGGCCAGCCTCGACACGGCCCGTGCGGTCGTCACGGACGCCGGAGACGCCAACGTCAACACGATCCTGACGGTGCGGTCGATGGACCCGGACGTCGACGTCATCGCGCTCACCGACGACAGCGACTTGCGGGGCGTGCTGCTGGATTCGGGCGCGGACACCGTGTTGTCCCCCCACGGCGTGCTCGGCCAGCGGCTCGCCGAGAAGGTCGTCTCCTCGTATAGCTCGGAACTGACGGACACGGTGGCGCTCGGCGACGAGATGGAGATCACGGAGGTTCCGATCCAGCCCGGGAACCGGCTGATCGGGACGCGGATCCGCGACTCGAAGATCAGAGAGGAGACGGGCGCGAACGTCATCGGCGCGTGGATCGACGGCGAACTGCAGCTCCCGCCCGACCCGGACGCGGTCATCCGGTCGAACACGGTGTTGCTCGTGTCGGGCCAACACGACGCGCTGGAGCGGTTCAGCGAGGTCACCCAGCTGTCCCGCCCGTTCGTTCGACACGAGCGGGTCGTCATCGCCGGACTGGGCGAGGTGGGCCGGGCCGCACGCGAGGTCGTCACCGACGAGGGGCTGGAGGTCACGACGATCGACGTCGACGACCACGGGGACGTCGACGTCGTCGGCGACGCGGCATCCGGGGACGTGCTGGAGCGGGCAGACGTCGGGACCGCCGGGGCCATCATCGTCGGCCTCCCGGACGACTCCGACGCGCTGCTGGCGACGGTACTTGCCCGCTCCCGGAATCCCGACATCGAGATCCTGGTGCGCGTCAGCGACGCCGACGCGACGCGAAAGGCACTGAGCGCCGGCGCCGACTACGTCCTCTCGGTCCCCCGGGTGAGCGCCCGGATGGTCTCCAGCGAACTCCGCGGCGAGGACAGCCTGGCGCCGGCGAGCCAGATCCGGCTCCTCCGCGTGCCGGCGACGCCGTTTGCCGATACGACGCTCGCGGCGTCGGGCATCTACGAGAAGACCGGCTGTCGCGTGATCGCCGTCAAGGACGAGACCGGCCTCTCGAGCACGGTCGACCCGCAGCGTCGTTTCGCCGGCGACGAACGAATAGTGGTGGCCGGTATGGACGAGGCCGTCCAGCGGTTCCGAAAGGAGTTCGACGTCACGCCGGCCCGCTCGTCGTCTTGACGCCCGGCGGCACATTTCGGCGGTCTCCGCCGAACCCGCACCGGAAACCACCCGGGGGCTGGACGTGGTCGCCCACGAATCCAGCGACGGGGAGGTCCGCAAACACTGGGGGGTGGCCTACGACGGCGACGGCGACGACGACCGGACGGTGGTGCTGCTGGCCCGGGAGCGGGGCCCCAACGAGTTCTTCAGCTTCTGGACCCACGAACCCCGGGTCGTCGACGACGTGCTCGCGCGAATGCCCGCCTTGCAGTAGGTTTGCGGGCTGGCTCCGGTGGACGGGGCGACCGGCGCGTCGCTCGCCTACAGGGCGACGAACGCCAGCCACGGCACCGCGAACAGGAGGACGGTCACCACGGCCATGATGACGCCGTACCCGACGACTGTGCCGACGGCGGTCAGCCACGACGGGTGGTCGTAGCCTCCGGGCAGGTCGAGTTCCATGTGCGGCGGTGGGACCGGCGGAGGCTTAAAACCACGCGGCTCGTTCGCAGGGGTCCCCGGCCATGCCGGCCACGTCGTCGCGAAACCCTGGATCATCGGGGATCCGATTGCAGGACCGACCGCAACCGGGAGCGTTCGGTCGGTCGCCAGTGCCGGCTCCGATACTACGGAATCGACACGGGCCGTTCCCGGTCGATGACCTCCCGGCCGGCCTCGAACGCCCGGCGGTTGACCTCGACGGCGTCGTCGGGGACCATCGTCTCGACGCCGCCAAGCAGCTGCTCGGCGGACAGCGGGAACGCCACGCGGGCGGAGAAGGCACCCAGCAGCACCGCGTTGGCGGCGATCTTGTCGCCGGCCTCGCGGGCGATGCCCTCGGCGTCGACGGGGACGACCTCGCCCAGCGAGTGCAACTCGTCCATGATCGCGTCCCCGTCGGGGTATTCGGCGGCGCCCTGCTGGACGGGCAGCGGCATCTCGGTCGTCTCGTTGACCAGCACCACGGCGTCCGGCCCCAGGTACTCGGCGTACCGCAGCGCCTCCATCGGCTCGAGGGCGATCATCGCATCGCCCCGCCCGGTCGGGACCATCGGGCCGTGGACGTCCTCGCCGACTCGGACGTGGGCGATGACGCTGCCGCCGCGCTGGGACATCCCGTGGATCTCGCCGACCCGGGTCTCCATCCCCGCGGCGGTGCCGGCCTCGCCGACGGCGTTGGCCGCAAGCAGCGCGCCCTGGCCGCCGACGCCGGTCACCACGAGGTCGTTGCTCATGCGCCGTCACCCCCGAAGTCGGCCTCGACGGGCTGGATCCGGTCGCCCTCGTCCTGGCGGAACAGCACGCAGGGCGCCCGCGAGACGACGACCGAAACGCCGTCCGTGTCGACCGCCTGCTCGACGCTGTCGGTCACCTCGTCGGGGTCGTACGGGTCGACCACGTCGACGTAATCGGCACCGACCGCGCGGGCGACGTCCTCGATGGGGACCGCGGGGGCGTCCTCGCCGTCGGCGGTCCACCCGGTCGAGGGGTTGGGCTGCTGGCCGGTCATCGCCGTAGTGCGGTTGTCCAGCACGACGATGGTCGCGTCCGCGCCGTTGTAGACCGCGTTGACCAGCCCCGGGATGCCGGTGTGGAAGAACGTCGAGTCGCCGATGGTCGCGACGACGGGGTCGTCGTTGAACTGCGCGAACCCCGCGGCGAACCCCGTGCCTGCACCCATCGCGAACTGGATGTCGACCATCCCGAGGTTGACCCCGAGCGTGTAACAGCCGATGTCGCCGGGCTGGATGGCGTCCTCGCCGACGACCTCCGCGATGCCGTTGAACAGTTGCTCGTGGGGACAGCCGGGACAGAACTGCGGCGGCCGTCCCACCAGCAGGTCGTCGTCGACGTCGTCCTCCCCGTCGGGAGCGTTCTCGGGGGGTTGGACGCCCAGGAACGACGCCATCGGCTCGAGCAGGCGGTCGGTCGTCAACTCGAAGGCCGTCGGCAGGCGGTCGTCCTGCTTGCCCGCGATTTCGACGTCGAC
>JAZKSB010000125.1:0-6024 GCA_036626315.1 Halobacteriales archaeon | reverse complement strand
TCGACGTGGGTTCCGGCGCAGGCCGTCCGGTCGTAGGGGTCTTCGGGGTCGCCGACCTCGACGATGCGGAGTTCGGTGATGCTGTCGGGCAGCAGGTCGATCCGCGTGCGGTCGGTGTCCAGTTCGGCCTCGGCGCGGTCCCGACCCATCTCGTACCAGCGGACGGGCAGTTCAGCGTCGACGAGTCCGTTCAGTCGCGTCTCGATGGCGTCGAGGTCGGCGTCGGAAAACCGGTCGTGGGCGGCGTCGAGGCGGGCGTGGTCGGCGTAGACCTGGTTGCCGGTCGTCCGGGCACCGTATTCTTCCAGCAGTCGGGCCGACAGGAGGTGCTGGGCGGTGTGGTGGCACATGTGGCCGTACCGGCGCTCCCAGTCGAGTCGCCCTGTGACGGTCGTCCCCTCGGCGGGGAGCTCCGGGCCCTCCAGGCGGTGGTAGATCGTGTCCTTCTTCTGCACGTCGACGACCGACCACCCAGCGTCGCCATCCGTGAGCGTGCCGCGGTCGGCGGGCTGGCCGCCGCCCTCGGGATAGAAGTGCGTCCGGTCGAGGACGACCCGGTCGTCGAGCCGTCGCTCGACGGTCGCCTCGAACTCCCGGACCGATGAGTCTGACAGGTACGGCATCTCGGTCATGGCGGGCAAGACGGCGGGCGAGCACTTAAGCTGAAGCTTCCCGGCGACGGCGTTGCCGTCCCCGCGGCCCGCTCAGGCCGCCGGACTTCCGCCGGTGGAGCGTCGTAACGCTAATGAGTGGGTGCCGCTTCTATACATCTAACATGAACACGCAACGACGGAGCGGGGTGGATACTCGTGGGTGTTGAGATACGCGAGTCCCCCGTCACCGACGAGGAGTTCGCGGCGATGGAGCGATTCGTCCGCGAGTACCTCCGAGCGAGCGTCGAGAACGAGGACGAGGGGGGCAGGATGCGGTGGTACCCGTGGCACTCCGCGGAGTACCGGTTCAACCACACGCTGAACGTCGTTGACCTGGCTGGCGACATCGCCCAGCGGGAGGGCGCGAACGTCGACGTCGTTCGGGTCGCGGCGCTGTTTCACGACGTCGCGAAACTCGACGCCGACCAGGACGCCCACGCCGAGGAGGGCGCTCGCATCGCCCGCGAGTACCTCACCAGCCACGGCGAGTTCCCCGAGACGTTCGTCGACCAGGTGTGTCGGTCCGTCGAGCGCCACTCCTACCAGGGCGACGTCACGGACCTCTCGCTGGAGACCCAGTCGCTGGTCGAGGGCGACGTGCTGGACAAGGTCGGCGCCAACGGGACGGCGCTGATGTTGCTGCGGATGGGCTATGAGTCCCGGACCCACATGGACGCCGCCGAGATGGTCGACCGGGTGCTCCAGCGGGGCCAGGACGCCCTCGCCCGCGTCGAAAGCGAGTCGGCCCGCTCGATAGCCCACGAGCGACTCAAGCGGGTCCGCTGGTTCCAGGAGTGGCTGGAGGCAGAGGTCGCGGAGATGACCGCTCCCGGGTGAGCAACATGGACCGGACGGGTCCAGGGTCGCCCCGAGCCGCGGCGGCACGGCGCTGAAGCTTGTGGATTCACTCCCGGGCGAACTCAGTGGAGAAGCGACGGTCCGAGTGTCGTGGCGGCGTCGTAGAGAAACAGCACGCCGAACCCGGCGAGCACGGTGGCGCTGGCGGCGGCGACGACCGTCGAGAACCGGTCGACGCGCCGGCCCACCGTCACCAGCGTCGCCGGGAACGACGTGATCCAGAGGGCGATGCCTCCGAAGAACCCGACGACCAGCGCCGGGCTGCCGGTCGCGACCACGAGCGTCCCGGCCAGTCGTTCCCCGACGTAGGGCGTGTGGGCCAGCACGTCCAGTGTCCCCGGGCGAAGCATGCCGACGCCGACCGTCAGCCAGAACAGGATCTGGTAGGGGTTGGTGATCGCCAGCACGAAGGCCTTCCGGAAGCCGGTGCTGTGGCCGCCGTCGGCCGCCTCCCCGGCGGTGAACGTCTCCGAGGCGTCGACGACGGCTCCGTAGGCGAAATACAGCATCAGGAGGCCGCCGACCCCGACCATGGCGCCCCGGACGGTGGGCAGGCGTTCGACGAACCGAACCACGCCCAGGAGCGTCAGCACCATGAACGCCGCGTCCGCCGACATCGCGCCCAGGCCGGCGGTGAACCCCGACAGCCACCCCCGGACGACGCTCTCCTCGGCGATGACGGCGTTCATCGGTCCCGGCGGGGCCGCAAGCGCCAGGCCGAAGACCGCACCCGCGAACGCTGAGGCGACGACGCTCGGCACGTCCGCAGATCGCTGGCCGGCAGACAAAAAGTGCTCGGCACGGGCAAGTCTCGAACTGCGACCGGTCGATGGGTGCACCGTCGCCGGACCGGGCCCGCCGGCGAGTGGCCACTCCCGCTGGCTCCAACTGCGACCGGTCGGGCGTGTCCCCTCGCTGGCGCCGCTCGACCGGGTCACTCCCCGCGGCCCATCAGGTGGCTGCGGATCACGTCGGCGTTCTTGTTCGCGGCGCCGGTGTTCAGGAGGACGACGGTGTCGTCCTCGTCGAACTCGCCGCGGGCGGCCAGTTCGAACGCGCCGCTTGCCGCCGCCGCGCAGGTGTGGCCCATCTCCAGTCCGGTCTCGCGAGCCATCCGGACGGCGGCGTCAAGGATTTCGTCGTCGCCGGTGGCGACCGCGCCCCCGCCGCTGTCGCGGAGCGCCTCCAGGATGAGCGGGCTGGCGCCAGGATCGGGAATCTCGATGCCGCCACAGACGGTGTCGGGGTACTCGACGGCCTCGTGGACCGCCTCGCCGGCCTCGAACGCGTCCACGATCGGGGCACATCCCGTCGACTGGGCGGCGTACATCGCCGGCAGGTCGTCGATCCACCCCAGTTCGCGGAGTTCTCCGGCGGCCTTGTGCATCCCGACGATGCCGACCCCGCCGCCGGTCGGGTAGACGACGGCGTCCGGCGCGGTCCAGTCGCGCTGCTCGACGATTTCGAGCAGCATCGTCTTCTTGCCCTCGTGGCGGTACGGCGTGACGAACGTCTGGACGGGATACCAGTCGGGGTGGTCCTCGCGTGCCTCCTCGAAGGCCTCGCCGGCCTCCGTGATGCGCCCGCCGACGATCTCCAGGTCGCCGCCGTGGACGTTCACCATCGCCTTCTGGGTGAACCCCGCCCGTGAAGGCAGGAACACGTGGGCGTCCACGTCCGCCCGCGCGGCGTAGGCCGTCGCGGCCTGTCCGGCGTTGCCGGCGGACGACAGCACGACGTCCTCGGCGCCGTGCTCGACGGCCGCCGTCACCGCAAGCGTCTGGCCGCGGTCCTTGAACGTCCCCGTCGGGTTGCGGCCCTCGTCCTTGACGAACAGTTCGCCGACGCCGAGTTCCGCCGCGAGGTCGGGCGCGGACACGAGCGGCGTCGCGCCCTCGTCCATCGTCACCGCCCGCTCGCGGGGGAACGGGAGCAACTCCTCGTAGCGCCACATCGTGTCGAACGGCCGGTCCGCCAGGTCGCCCGGCGACACCGGGACCGACGACAGGTCGTACTGCGGGTCGAGGATGCCGCCACACTCGGGACACCGGTGGGTCGCCTCCTCGGGGTCGAACGACTCGCCGCAGTCCACACAGGTCAGGCCGGCGAAGGCGTCAGTCGTCTCCATGCCCGTCGGGTTCTGCACCGTGAAGCATCGTCCTTTCGGAAACGCGGCGGGCATGGACGGGCTTCGGGGCCGCCCGATGCCGTCCCAGAGCGGGGCGCTCCACGGGCAAGCCGACGCACGGCGTGGGGGAGGCTTTTGTCGGCCGGGGCCGTTCGCCCGCCCATGACGACGGTTGCTATCGCCGGCGGCGGACTCGCCGGACTGGTCGCCGCCCGACACCTCGCGGAAGCGGGCGCCGACGTGACGGTGTTCGAGAAACGCGACGAGGTCGGCGGCCGCGTCCGGACCCGCGAGCAGGACGGTTTCGTGCTGGACCGTGGATTCCAGGTGCTTCTGACGGCGTATCCGGCGGCCCGTCGCGAACTGGACTACGGCGACCTGGCGTTGCGGAGGTTCCCGCCAGGCGCGGTCATCGCCCGCGACGGCCAGCGGTCCGTGCTCGCTGATCCCCTTCGGGACCCGGGCGCGCTGACCGACTCGCTGTTCTCCCGGGAGGTAACCACCGGCGACAAACTCCGCACCCTGCGGCTTCGCCGGGAACTGGTCCGGACCGACGAGGAGGCGTTGCTGTCCGGCGACGACCGGACCATCCGGGAGGGGCTTCTGGACTACGGCTTCTCCGAGCGGTTCGTCGAGCGGTTCGCCGCGCCGTTCTACGGGGGGATCACCCTCGACCGGTCGCTGTCTTCGGCATTCGACGTGTTCCGGTACACGTTCAAGATGTTCGCGACCGGCAGCGCCGCGGTCCCGGCGACGGGCATGGCTGCCATTCCGGACCAGCTCCGGGCGTCGGCAGCGGCCGCCGGCGCGACCGTCGAGACCGGGACGATGGTCGAGGGCCTGGACGCCGGCGACGACGAGGTGACCCTGGACCTGGGCGGCGAGACGTCGACGCTAGACGCCGCCGTGGTGGCGACCGACCCGCCGACCGCCCGGGAGTTGACCGGCGTCGAGGCCATCCCGACGGAGGGGCGGGGATGTGTCACCCAGTATTACGCGCTGCCCGCCGAGGAGAACCTGGACGTCGGGGGACGGATCGTGCTCAACGCCGACGACGACCGGCCGAACATCGTCGTGCCGAACTCGGAAGTCGCCCCTGGCCACGCGCCGGTGGGTCGGGCGCTGGTGAGTGCGTCGTTTTTGGGGACGCCCGAGGACTCGGCGAGCGAACTCGCCGCCGAGACGAGAGCGGCGCTGTCGTCGTGGTTCCCCGAGCGCCGGTTCGACGACCTGGCGGTCCTGCATACGGCGCGAGTCCCGTTCGCGCAGTTCGCGTCGCCGCCGGGATTCCGGGCGTCGCTGCCCTCGGCTGACGCCCCCGACGGCCCGGTGGTCCTCGCCGGCGACTACACGCGGTGGTCGTCGATCCAGGGTGCGCTGGAGAGCGGGCGCCGGGCCGCCTGGGCGCTTGCGGATTGACTGACCCTTCGGACTGCCAGGACCGGCCTACGGCGGCGACAAGCACGTCATAACGAAGTGGTAACGGCCGCCATGTCGGAACGGACGGGGCGCCCCGTCCGCACCCCGCCCAGTCCGGTTTTCACAGGTGCTCGCGGAGCTCGCCCATCGGCGGGAACGCGAGCGCCTCCCCTGCACCCTTGTCGAACACCACCGGCCGGTAGGCTTCGATGCCGTCTGCGAGTACCGGCGACAGGAAGTCCCGTTCGGCCATGCCCTCGACGGCAGCGCCGCGCGCGAGTCTGTCGAATGCCGGCAACATGAGCACGTCGGCTCCCCGGTAGGTCCCCTCGCCGTGGAGAAAACAGGGGTGTTTCTCTCCCTCGATGGTGATAGCGGGGTGGTCGTGGCCGATCACGTATCGGTCGGCGTCCGGGTCCGGCGGCTCGTGACCGTGGGCGACGACCGTTCCGTCGCGCAGTCGGTAGGTTTCGGATAGCGTCACATCGGGACGGTCGTCCAGCACCGACTCGATGCCCGCGTCGTGGTTGCCGGGGGTCACGACGACGTCCGCGCCGGTCGCGGCGACTGCGCTTGCGAGTCTTTCGGCGGCCTCGACGACAGTCGACGGAATCCTGTCGAACGGGTGCAGGAGGTCGCCGGCGACGACCACGGTCGCCGGTTCGAACCGCTCGACGGCGGTCAGGAACCGCTCGCGGACGTCCCCGGATTCACCGAGCGGAAAGTCGACGTTCGACTCGCGGGCTCGCCCGAGGTGGACGTCGGCGACCACGAGCGCGTCGGCGGCCGGCAGGTACGCCGCCCGCCGGGCGAACGATGCGGGGAGGTCGGCCACACCGAGGCCTCGACCGGCCCGGAAAAGAGTCCTCCGCTCGTCGTCCGGGTTGGCGGGGACCGGCCGTCGAAGGGCTTCCGCTCGTCGTCCGGGTTGGCGGGGACCGGCCGTCGAAGGGCTTCCGCTCGTCG
>JAZKSB010000124.1:0-6047 GCA_036626315.1 Halobacteriales archaeon | reverse complement strand
CGTAGAAGCCGTACATCCGCGCGACGAGGTAGACGCCGGCGGCGACCATCGTCGCCGCGTGGATGAGCGCCGAGACCGTGGTCGGGCCCTCCATGGCGTCGGGCAGCCAGGTGTGCAGCGGGAACTGGGCCGACTTCCCGATGACGCCGCCGAGCACCAGCAGACCCAGCACCGTCACGCCGAGCCGGGGCTCCATGCCGAGGACCGCCGTGCCCTCCTCGATGGCGTGCTCGGCGTGGACGTAGAACGCTTCCTCGCCGCCGAACGCGCCGGTTCCGAAGGCGGTGAGGATGCCCACGACGCCGACGAGGAAGAAGTAGTCGCCGAAGCGGGTGACCAGAAACGCCTTCTTCGCCGCCGAGGACGGCCCGTCCTCGCGGAACCAGAAGCCGATCAGCAGGTACGAACACAGGCCCACCAGCTCGAAGAACATGAACGCCATCAGGATGTTCGAGGCGAACACGAACGCCAGCATCGAGAAGCTGAACAGGCCCAGTTCGGCGTAGTACCGCGGCAGGCCAGTCTCGCCCTCGCCGTTCATGTACCCGAGGCTGAACACGTGGACCAGGAACGACACCAGCGAGACCACGAGCAGCATCATCGCCGACAGCGGGTCGATCAGCACGCCGAGGGTCAACTCGAAACTGCCCTCGACGACCGCCCAGTCCAGCAGGTGTTCCTGGATCACGTTGCCGTTGCTCACGTGGACGAAGGCCAGCACGCTCAAAAGCAGCGACCCACCGGTCGCCAGGATGCCGGGGATGGCCCCCCCCTTCGGGAGCAACCGGGGGGCGAACATCGCGCCGACAAGCGCGATGGCGAACGACGCGAGAGGGAGCAGTGCTATCGCCGGAGCGACTGATTCGATGAATGCCATGTTACCACCTCATCGTGTTGGGAAGCGTGACGTCCGCCTCGCCGAAGTTCCGGAACAGGACGAGGATGATGCCGATTCCGACGGCGACCTCGGCGGCCGCGAGCGCCTGGACAAAAAGCGCCATCGTCTGGCCGGTGAGGTTGCCGTGGTGAAACGAGAACGCCACCAGGTTGATGTTCGCAGCGTTGAGCATGAGTTCGACCGACATCAAGATCAGCAGGGCGTTGTCGCGGGTCAGGATGCCGAACACCCCGATCGCGAACACCGCCGCCGACAGCAACAGGAACCAGGTCGTCGGGATCAACCGTCGTCACCTCCCTCGTAGCCGCGGAGCGCCGACACGACCTCGCCGGCCTCCTCCCGGGAGGCCAGCATCAACCCGCCCTCCAGCGCCGCGTCGAGGACGAAGCCGACGATGATCAGCGCCACGAGGAACGGTTCAGTGCCGGTCGACTCCACGACCGCCGCCGGAATGTCGAGCAACGCGAACCCGATGACGGCGGTGATGCTGTCGACCTCCGGGAACCCGGCCGGGTCGCCGAGGTCCAGCCCCAGGAAGGTCACCGCCATCACGGCGAACAGGAGCATCGCCGCCGTGCCCCGCAGCAGGTGGAGTCCCGTCTCGAGGTGGGGGCGCGTGGTCATGTCGGCTCACCCTCCTCGCCGTCGCGCTGGGACGCGGGCGCCTGCTCGCGGACCAGCATCACGGCGAACGAGAGCAGGATCAACACGCCGCCCACGTACACCAGTATCTGCATCGCCGCCACGAACTCCGCCCGGAGCATCACGAACAGCCCCGCGACGCTGACCAGGGACGCCCCGAGCAGCAGCGCCGAGTGCCAGATGTCCTCCATCAGGACGACGCCCAGGCTGCTGCCCACGACGACCAGGGCGAAGAACGCAAAGGCGATTATTTCGGGTGTTGTTGCCATCGCTAGTGTGTGACTGCTCCCGGCGTCCCTTTGAAGATTGCTCTTTCGCTTTGGCCGTTCTGTCCCGGTCGCCGGGCGCACGGGACCCGAACCGGGGGGAACGGCCCCGTCCGATGCACCGCCCAACCGCGTGCACGCTCAACTCGCCGTAGCCCACCGGTTCGCCCGCTCCCCCGACGAGTCCGACACACCGCCCGACCGGCGCGCACGCACGACGGTGGCGCCCCCGGAGCGGGTCGTGGCTTGCCACAGAAGGAAGTAAACGAAGCCGGAGCGAAACGCGCCGCGAGACGGGGATCGAAATTTCGACACGTTCGCGCACTGCGGGCCCGGTTGCTCCGTGTGTGTCGACCGCACGGGACATGGCCATGTATAACGATGGCAAACTGTTCAACAGAAACGCATATTTCCGTTCGGCGGTTACTCCCGATCACTCGATGGTACGGTTCACCGATCGGCTCTCCGGAGCCAACGTCGACGCACAGTTCGTACTGCCTGGCCTCGTGCTCGCGCTCGGCAGTTTCCTGGTCGCCGGGTGGGCGCTTACCCATGGCGACGTGACCGCCGCGGGACAGGTCGTCATGTACGTGCTCGTCGGTGCTCTCTTGATGGGCATCGGCACCTCGGAGTCGGCGCGTCGAGGCGCGAGATAGCGGCTGCCGATCCGGATACGGAACGTTCCAGCGACCCGCCGGACGAAGCGGATTACTGGTAATCCAGTTCGCCCTCGCCCTCGCCGACCCAGGCGCTGCGGTCGGGTTCGCGGGCCTCCAGCGGGTCGAGATCTTTGTACCAGGGGACGTTCTTCAGTTGCTCCTTGTTGAACACCAGGTCGTCCTTCGTGTCCCCGGTGAACTCGAAGTTCTGGGTGAGCACGATGGCGTCGACCGGGCAGACCTCCTCGCAGAGCCGGCAGTAGACGCACTGGCCGACGTGGAGGTTGTACTGCTCGCCGTTGCGCTGCTCGTCGGTGACGATCTGGATGGTGTCGTTCGGACAGACGTTCTCACACTGGCGACACCAGATGCACCGCTCCTGGCTGAACTTGTGGACGCCCCGGAACCGCGGGTCGACGACCGGGGCCTCCTCGGGGTACCGCACCGTGAACGTCTTGCCGTCCAGCGCGTGGGACATCACCCTGGCCATCGACTTGAGGATCCCGATCATGCGACCACCCCCACGATGGCGGCGGTCAGGATCAGGTTCGCGAACGCGAGCACCAGCATCCCCTTCCAGCCGACGGACATGAGCTGGTCGATCCGGATGCGCGGCACCGCCGCGCGCGCCCACTGGGTGAGGAAGTAGACGCCCCAGATCTTGATCAGGAACCAGGCGAAGCCCGGCAGCCACGGGCCGGCGGGCCCGCCGAGGAACAGCGTGGCGACCACGGCCCCGCTCAGGAAGATGTGGAGGAACTCCCCGAGGTAGATGAGCACGAAGTACACCGACCCGTACTCGGTCTGGTAGCCGGCGACGATCTCGGTCGGGGCCTCGGGAATGTCGAAGGGGTTGCGGCCGACCTCCGCGATACCGGCGACGACGAACAGCGCGAACGCGAAAGGGTTGACGAACCCGAACCACTGGGGAATCGTCACCGGACCCACCGCGAACAGCGTCTCCTGCTGGACGGCGACGATCTCGCTCAACCGGAGACTCCCGGCGAACAGCACCACGGAGGCGCCGGTCAGCACCAGCGGGATCTCGTAGGCGATGTTCTGGGCGATCGCGCGCAGTCCGCCCATGAACGAGTACTTGTTGTTCGAGGCGTAGCCGGCCATCGTCAGCCCCAGGGTCGCGATCGACGAGACGGCGAAGACGTACGCCAGCCCGGTCTCGGGGTCGGCAAGCTGGATGCCGTTGCCCATCGGAATAACGGCAAAGCCCATCAGCGCCGAGAACGGCACGACCATCGGCGCGATGTCGTAGGCCGGGCGGTCGACCTGTTCGGGGATGATCAGTTCCTTGCTCAACAGCCGCACCGAGTCGGCGACGATGATGATAACCCCGCCGGGACCGTGCCGGGAGACCATCATGGCGTCTGTCATCGCTGCCCGGACCTTCCGCTTGGCCCACGGGCCGCCGACGGCGGCCATCAGAAGCGTGACCGTGGCGACCAGCGCTGCCCCGATCAGGCCGGCCAGGAACTCGCCGGCGACGCCGCTCTCACCGAGGAAGGGTAGCAGGTCGAACAGCGTGTCCACCATCGGCGCGGACCCTTTCGCCTGCAGCGCGATGCTCATCTGTCCACCTCCCCGAGGACGATGTCGATGCTACCCAGCGCCGCGACAAGGTCGGCCAGCAGTTCGCCCTCGGCCATCTCGGGCAGCGTCTGGAGGTTGGAGAACATCGGGCTGCGGATCTTGAACCGGGCCGGCTTGTCGGTGCCGTCCGACCGCATGTAGATGCCGAGTTCGCCCTTCGCGGCCTCGACGGCCTTGTAGATCTCCTTGTCGGGTTCCGGCTTGAGCGTCCGCGGGACGTTGGCCTGGATGTTGCGCTCGTCCTCGGGCCAGTCCTCCAGCAGGTCGACGGCCTGCTCGATGATCTTGGCCGACTCCTCGACCTCCTGCAGGCGTACGAGGATGCGGGAGTAGTTGTCCATGCCGTCCTCGGTGACGACGTTCCAGTCGAACTCGTCGTAGTAGCCGTATGGGTCGTCCCGGCGGATGTCGTAGTCGACGCCAGATCCGCGGGCGATGGGGCCGGTCGCGCCGTAGGACTTGACGACCTCCGGCTCCAGGATGCCGTTGCCCACGACCCGGAGCTGGAAGATCTCGTTAGAGGTCAGCAGGTCGTGGTACTCCTCCAGTGTCTCCGGCATGCCGTCGAGGAAGTCCCGGACCATCGCGAAGAACTCCTCGCGGGGCTCGGGGATGTCCCAGACGACGCCACCGATCCGGAAGTAGTTGAACATCAGCCGCTGGCCGGTGATTTCCTCCAGGATGTCCTGGACGATCTCCCGGTCGCGCATCGCGTACTGGAAGACAGCGGTGAAGTCGCCGAACACGTCCAGCCCGAACGTGCCGACCGCGATCAGGTGGCTGGCGATCCGGCACAGTTCCGCGCCCATCGTTCGGATGACCTGGGCGTAGTCCGGCACCTCGACGTCCGCCATCGACTCGATCGCGCGGGCGTAGGCCCACTCGTTGAGCAGCCCCGCCGAGACGTAGTCCCACCGGTCGGGGTAGGGCATGATCTGGTGGCGGTAGGTGCCGTTCTGGGCCATCTGCTCCTCGCTGCGGTGGAGGTAGCCGATGTCGGGCTCGACGTCGACGACCTGCTCGCCGTCGAGCACCGTCTCCAGGTGGAGGACCCCGTGGGTGGCGGGATGGTGCGGGCCGATGTTGATCATCATCGTGTCCGACTCGGCGTCCCGGTAGCTCTCCGCCAGCGGGTCCTCGTGCTCGCGCAGGGTGACGATCTGCGGCTTGTTCTGGTCGTAGTCCAGGCTCAGCGGGTGACCCTGCCAGGTTTCCGGCAGCAGGATCCGCCGCAGGTCGGGGTGGCCTTCATACTCGATGCCGACGAGGTCGTAGGCCTCACGCTCGTGCCAGTCGGCGGTCCGGAAGACCGGATCAGCGCTCTGGACGACCGGGTCGTCCTTGCTCGCCGGCGCGACGACGGACAGTTCCTGCGTCGGGTCGTCGTACTTCTTCAGGTGGTAGATGGACTCGAAGCGGTCCTCGTACTCCTGTGCGGTCACACTCGAGAGGTGGTCGAACCCGGCCTCGTCGCGCAGGTCGAACAGCACGTCCTGCACCTCATCGGGCCGGATGACGAACCCCTCGGCGTTGACGTGCTGTTCCCTGTCGAGGACCTTCTCGCCCAGCAGGTCGGCGAGTTCGTCGTAGTCGACGGCGCCGCCCTCGGTCACGCCGAGGTCGCGTTCTTCGGGTCGTTCGAGACTCATGGCGAATCACTCCAGTTGTACCGCATCACGAGGTCGTCCTCGTCGATCTGGTTGGCGAGTTTCTCGACGACCTCGTCGGTTTCCAGGTCGCCGAACTGCTCGAGTTCGTACGGCTTGACGACCACGGGCGAGGATTCGCCCTTGGAGATCCGCTCCTGGAGTTTGACGATGCCGTAGACAAGCGCCTCCGGGCGCGGGGGACAGCCCGGGATCTGGATGTCGACCGGGATGACCTCCTCGGCGCCCTTGATGACGTTGTAGCCCTCCTGGAAGGGGCCGCCGGAGATGGTACACGAGCCCATCCCGACGACGAACTTCGGCTCGGGCA
>JAZKSB010000123.1:0-6172 GCA_036626315.1 Halobacteriales archaeon | reverse complement strand
CAGGAAGGTGACGAAGTTGGCGATGCCGACGATGTCGACGCCGGCGGCCCACAGGCCGGGATACTCCGTCAGCGCCGACAGCACCATGAACCCGCCGTAGGAGCCGCCCATCGCGACGATGCGGTCCTCGTCGACCGCCGGCTGGTCGCACAGCCACTCGACGCCGGCCCGCAGGTCGGCCACCGAGTCCATCCGGTTGCGCACGTCGTCCAGGTGGGAGTACGCCTTGCCGTAGCCGGACGACCCCCGGACGTTCGGCTCGAACACCGCGTAGTCGCTGTCGAGGAAGTACTGGGCGACGGGGTGGAAACTCGGGCGGCGCTGGCTCTCGGGACCGCCGTGGATGTCGACCACGACGGGCAGGTCGGCGGCGGGGTCGTCGCGCTCGGCGCCGGCGGGCAGCGAGAGAAAGCCCGGAATCTCGCGGTCGTCGAACGTCTCGAAGTGGACCAGCCGCGGGTCGACGAACGACTCGCGAGGGATGCCGGCGGTCGGGGCGTCGGTCCAGCGCTCGGCGTCGCCGCTCTCGGCGTCGACGACGTAGACGTTGGGGTTCATCGACCGGGCGGTCGCGGTCACCGCGAACCGCTCGCCGTCGGGGCCGAAGTCGACGCCGCCGGCGACCCCGCGGGGCAGGTCGGGCTCGGGGAACGTCCGGACGGCCGTGGGGGACTCGAACTCGCCGACGCGCAACTCGGTGGAGCCGTCGACGTTGCGGGAGTACGCCAGCCGCCCCGAGTCCTCGTCGATGGCGACCCCGTCGACGTTCCAGTCGCCGCCTTCGACGACGGTCTCCACGTCCCCGGACGCCAGGTCGATGCGGGCGAGATACAGGGTGTCGGCGTCGAGGTCGGTGCAGACGTAGACGCCGTCGCCGTCCGGCCCCCACGTCGGGCTGTCGAACCGGATCTCGCCCTCCTGGGGGGTGAGATGCTCCATGTCGCCGGACTCGACGTCGAGGACGTGGAGGTCGTGGTCGTAACTGGCCCGGGCCTCGTGGACCAGCAGGCGGTCGTCGCTGGGGCTCCAGCCGGCAAGCGACAGCCAGCCGCTGCCCTCGTGGATCCGGGTGGCGTCGTCGCCCTGCTCGTCGCGGCCCTGGACGTAGACGTCGAATACCGCCTCGTCGCGGCGGTTGGAGGCGAACGCGAACCGGTCGCCGTCGTGGCTCCAGCCGCCCCACCGGTGCTTGGCGTCGGGCATCCCCGTCAGGGGAGTCACCGTCTCGCCGTCCGCGTCGATCCGGAACAGCTGTTCCCGCTCGTTGCCGCCCTCGTCCATCCCGAAGGCCAGTTCCTGCCGGGTCGGCGAGTAGTCGGCGAACGTGATCCGCTCCTCGTAGAAGGTCAACTGGGCGGGCCAGGACTGCGGGGCGGGAAGCGACCACAGTTGCGAGACGCCCGTGGCGTCCAGCAGAAACGCCAGTCGATCGCCGTCGGGCCCGAAGGCGGCACCCGACGCGTTCCGGACGTTCAGGTACCGTTCGATGTCGTAGGACATGCCTTCCCGTGGGGAAGCCGCCGGGAAAGAGGTTCGCATGCCGGAACCGCCCTCGCGGTCGCGGCCCGTCCAATCGCTCGCCTGCCCGGCGGCGGTCCGCCCGGCGGGGCGCTCGCGTATGAGAACGGTTTTTACGCCGGGGGGAACACCGGGGGAACATGCGCGTGGCCGTCGTCGCCCAGCGGAGCCCGGACGCCGGCGGGGACGCCGTCGAGCGCCTCCGGCGGACGGCGCGGCTCCTGGGCGAGCGCGGCCACGAGGTGACGGTCTTCTGCTCGAAGTGGTGGGATGCGTACGGCGACGAGCGGACGGAGGGTAACGTGCGATACGTCGCGGTAACGGAACCGGGCGCCTCGCCGTGGCTGTTTGCGGTCACGCTGCCGTGGCTGCTGGCGCGCTACCGCCCGGAGGTCGTCTACGCCGGCTACGTGCCGCCCGCGCAGGTGCTGGGCGCGAAGGTGGCCGGCGCCATCCTGCGGGCGCCGGTGCTGGTCGATTGGTACGGCGACCGGAAGCGGCCCGGATCCGAGCGGACGCGCCGGCTGGCGCTGCGGTTCGCCGACCGTGTCGTCGTCCCCTCCCGGGTGGTCGAGACGTGGGTGCGGGAACTCGGCGCCGACGGCGACGACGTGACGGTCGTCCCCGAGAGCGTGGACATGTCGCTGGTCCGCAACCTCCCGTCGTTCGGCGACGCGGACGTGGTCTACGCCCGCGAGCTGGACGCCGACGCCAACCTGGAGAGCGTCCTGCTGGCGCTGGCGGAACTCCGCGAGCGGGACTGGTCGGCGGTCGTGATCGGGGACGGTCCCGAGCGCGACCGCTACGAGGCCCAGGCCGCCGACCTCCGGATCGACGACCGGGTGCAGTTCGTCGGCGACCAGCCCCCCGAGGACCGCATCGCCCGCTACCGGGGCGGCCACGTGTTCGTCCAGACCGCCGAGCGGGAGTCGTTCGCGCGTGAACTGCTGTGGGCGCTTGCAGCGGGCTGTGTCGGCGTCGTCGAGTACCAGGCCGAGTCGTCGGCCCACGAACTCGTCGAGCACCGCGACCGGGGCATCCGCACGACCAGCGACCGGGAGTTGAGCGACGCCATCGTCTCCGCCGGCGGGATGGACCGGGCGGACGTCAACGAGGTGTTCGCGGACTTCGACCAGGACGTCGTCGTCGAGCGGTACATCCGGCTGTTTCGCGAGGTCCGCGAGTCGTTCGGGCTGGTGTGACCGTGTCCCGAGATTCGGCCCGGGACGGTGGCGAGCGGCCCGGCGACGAGCGAGACGACGGAGAGCCGGTCGAGGGCAAACCGCCGCGAGACGAGGCCAGCGCCGACGGCTGGCCCGTGCTCGACTCCGACGTCGTCTTCGAGTGTCCCTGGTTTGCGGTCGGGTACGACCGGGTCCGCCGACCGGACGGCGAGACCGCCGAGTACTACTGGATCGATCCGCCCGACGCCGTGGCGGTCGTCCCGGTGACCGAGCGCGGGGAGGTGGTGCTGGTCGAGGAGTACCGGCCCACCGTCGGTCGGACCGTGCTGACGCCGCCGGCGGGCGAACGCGACGACGGCGAGTCGTTCGAGACGGCGGCGGCCCGGGAACTCCGCGAGGAGACCGGGTTCGCGGCGCGGGACCTGGCGGTCGTGACCACGTTCCGGCCGGTCGCCAGGATGCGCCAGAGATTCGCCGTCGTGCTCGCGACTGACCTCTCGGTGGGCGACCAGGATCTGGACGCCGGCGAGTTCATCGACGTTCGCGTCCTGCCCATCGAGGAGGCGCTTGGGGCGGTGCGGGACGGACCGACGCTGGGGTGGGCGCTGCTGGCGCTGTACCTGGCACGGCAAGAACTGTAGGGAGTGTCCGGTCGGTGGTCACTCCAGCGTGTCGGGGTCGTCGACGCCCTCGGCGGTGCGGACGGCGGCGACGTTCTCGGCAACGTCGTGGACCCGGATTACGTCCGCGCCGGCACGTGCCGCGAACGCCGTCGCCGCGACCGTTTCGTGGGGGGCGTCGCCCGGTTCGGCGCCGACTGCCGCAAACATCGACTTGTGGGAGTGGCCCACCATGACCGGCGTGCCCAGCGCCCGGAGTTCGCCGATCCGTGAGAGCAACTCGAAGCTCTCGGCAGCGCGCTTGCCGAACCCGAGTCCGGGATCGACGACGATCTGTTCGCGGTCCAGTCCCGCCTTCTCCGCCAGCAGGACCTGCTGGTTGAGTTCGTCGACCACGTCCTCGACGACGTCGTCGTAGGTCGGTTCGGCGTCGGGATCGACCGGCGCGTTGACGCTGTGCATCACGATCACGGGCACGTCGTACTCGGCGGCGAGAAACCGCAATTCGGGGTCTTCCAGGCCGGAGACGTCGTTGAGGACGTCGGCGCCGGCCTCCAGGGCCGCCCGCCCGACTGCGGCCTTGCGGGTGTCCACCGATATCGCGGCGTCGAGGTCGGCCAGCCGTTCGATCACCGGGACGACCCGGTCGATCTCCGCCTCGACGGGGACCGGTTCGGCGCCGGGGCGGGTCGACTCCCCGCCGACGTCGACGATGTCCGCACCCGCCTCGACCATCTCCTCGGCCCGCCGGACGGCGTCCTCCAGGCGGTCGTACTCGCCGCCGTCGTGGAAACTGTCCGGGGTGACGTTGAGGATGCCCATCACCGCGGTCCCGTCGCTCCAG
This sequence comes from Halobacteriales archaeon, assembly GCA_036626315.1. Classification (GTDB taxonomy): domain Archaea; phylum Halobacteriota; class Halobacteria; order Halobacteriales; family PXRE01; genus PXRE01. The sequence goes on along the minus strand of JAZKSB010000123.1, from coordinate 2,006 downwards.
GGATAGTCGCCGGTCCCCGCGTCGCCGGCGTCTGCGGCGTCGATCCGCTGGCTACCGACGGGCGCTCCCTCTATCGCTCGCCGGATCTTCCCTGCCAGGGCCGCCGACCCGGCGTCCCGCTCGGGGAGCACATCGAGCAGCGCGTCGAACCGCGAAGCGGAACCGGTGAGAACGACGTCGACGAACTCCCTGTCGTCGTCGAGTGCGCCGACGGCACACTCGCCGCCGAGGGCGAGCATCTCCTCGCGGAGCAGGCGGGCCTCCGGATGCCGGACCCGGACTTTCACCGTCTGCCCGACGGCGTCGTCCGCTACCTGCTCGACGGTTCGCTCGTCGACCTGGGCGGCCCGCAGCGCCGCGCGGGCGTCCTCGGCGTCCTCGACGGTCTTCGGAATCGCGGTGCAGGTCCACCGCGGGCGAGCCTCCGAGACGGTGAACAGCGACCCCATCACGATCACCATGTCGCCGAGGTCGGCGGCCGCCAGGGCGCGCTCGGTGGCTTTCTTGACCGAGCGCTCGGTCTCAACGTCGGGCACGCCGGCGTCCCTGAACGCCGCCGCGACGATCTCCTCGTCCTCGGCGCGGTCGACGTCGGGGCGACACGCCACCACGTGGTCCGCCGGGACCGCCGACGCGATCGCCTCGTGGTCCTTGTCGTGCATGACCCCGACCACGGCGTGGACGTTCTGGTGGTCGAACTCCGCGACAGTTCCCACTGCCGACTCGACGGCGCCGGGATTGTGAGCGCCGTCGAGCACGACGAGCGGGTCGGTCTCCATGACCTCGAACCGGCCGGGCCAGTGGGCCTTCCGGAGTCCCCGCTCGACGGTCGCCTCATCGACGGGACCGGCGCCGACCCGCTCGCCGACCTGGCGGGCCAGCGTGGCCGCAATGCCCGCGTTGGTGGCCTGGAACGACCCCAACAGCGGCACGGTGGACTCGATCGCCCAGTCGTCGGCAGTCGCGGCGACTGCCGCCTCCGTGTGGTTGCTGCGGCCCCCGTAGGCCGTCTCCACGTCTCCGGACTCGCCGACCGTCACGACGTCGCCGGCCACGTCCCGGACCGCGTCGAGGGCGTCGCCGGTCGCACCCGTCACCAGCGGGCCCTCCCCCGGCGCGACCTGGGCCTTGTCCGTGGCGATCTCCCCGATCGTGTCGCCGAGGAGGCCCGTGTGTTCGAGGCTGACGGTCGTGACCGCGCTCGCGACGGGGTCGACGACGCTCGTGGCGTCGTACCGGCCGCCGATACCGACCTCGAGGATCGCGACGTCGACGCCCTCGCGGTCGAAGTGCCACAGCGCCATCGCGGTCAGGACCTCGAAGAACGTCGGCGCCTCGCCCTCGACCCCGCGGTCGTTGACGTACGGCCGGACGTCCTCGACGAACTCGACGATGGCCGAACGGGGGATCTTGCGCCCGTCGACGCGGATGCGTTCCCGGACGTCGTCCAGGTGCGGCGAGGTGTACAGGCCGACCGAGAACCCGGCCTCCCGGAGGACGGCCTCGGTCATCTTCGCCGTGCTTCCCTTGCCGTTCGAGCCCGCGACCTGGACGCTGGCCAGCCCCTCGTGGGGGTCGTCGAGGTGCCCGAGGACGCCGGCCGTCGATTCCGTCCCGGGCTTCGGCCGGAACCGACGGAGGTCGAACAGATAGTTGGCAGCCTCGTAATACTCCATGTGTCCGGGCACCCGCCCGAACAGCATTAGCCTGTTGGAGACGGTAGTCGGTCGAGCGCCGTCTCTCGGGTGGCTTCTCCCCGAATCGCCCGACGGGGCGTCGGACGGCAGCTCCGGGCGTCGGTCGTCGGAGCGGGTCCCCGGCCACATAATGACGTGGAACTAATATAAAATAAGGTATGGGTATAGTTTCTTCACAAGGGTGCCACAGGAGAATCCACGAGGGGTTGCTTTCGCTCTTTTGTTCGGTGAACTGGCCGGTATGTGGGTGTGCCTAACGCCGGAGATTCTACCAGATTACGATGATGTTCAAGCGAGCCTGATGAATAC
>JAZKSB010000122.1:0-6229 GCA_036626315.1 Halobacteriales archaeon | reverse complement strand
TCTACGTCAACATCAACGAGGACCCCGAGGCCGACCGGCCGTTCGAGCTGTTCGCGAACATCGGCAACTCCGGCGGCTTCACCGCCTCGTTCACGGAGGCACTCGCGAAGACCATCTCGACGGCCCTCCGGGCGGGGGTCGACCCCCACGAGATCGCGGAGGAACTCCAGGGCATCCGCTCGCCGAAGGTCGCCTGGGACAAGGGCGAGCAGATCCAGTCGATCCCCGACGCCATCGGCACGGCGCTGCGGCGCTACCTCGACGACGAGATCGACCGCCCGTACCCCGACCAGAAGACCCTCGACGAGACCGCAGACGAGACGAGCGCCCCCGAAACGGACGGCGGCGGCGCGGCGAAGGCCGACGCGGAGAGCGTCTCGCTTGACCCGAACGCCGACGTCGGGCCGGACGCCGGCACGGAGGACGGCAACGACGCCGTTCAGGACCTCATCGAGGCCGGCGAGAGCCCGGAGTGTCCCGAATGCGGCGCGATGACGCTGTACTACTCGGAGGGCTGCAAGACCTGCGAGTCCTGCGGCTGGTCGGAGTGCTGACGCACTAAGCCGGGCAGGACGGTCGCTCTTTCCGCGATCTTCCGAGGTTTTGCACGACGCCGGTACCGACGGAACTGCGCCGGTGCCGCCCCGTCAGTCGTCGGCCACCGTCTGCCCCTGGTCGGCCTGGATCTCCCAGAGGTCGGCGTAGCTCCCCCCGGCGGCGACGAGTTCGTCGTGGGTGCCGACCTCCTCGATCTCGCCCTCGTCCATCACGACGATGCGGTCGGCCTCCCGGATGGTCGACAGCCGGTGAGCGATGACGAACGCGGTGCGGTCGGCGATCAGCCGCCGGAGACTCTCCTGGATGAGTTCCTCGGTCTCGGTGTCGACGTCGCTGGTGGCCTCGTCCAGCACGATGATCGCCGGATCGTTCAGAAGAGCGCGGGCAATCGAGAGCCGCTGGCGCTGGCCCCCGGACAGCTTCACGCCACGCTCGCCGATCTGGGTGTCGTAGCCGTCCGGGAGGTCGGTGATGAACTGGTGGGCCTCGGCGGCTTTGGCCGCCTCGACGATGCGGTCGGAGACGCCCTCGCCGGAGAGCGTCGAGAGGTCGCCGTAGCCGATGTTCTCCTCGGCTGTCCCCGAGAAGAGATACGGGTTCTGCTCGACGACGCCGACGTGGTCCCGCAGCGCCCGGAGGCCATACTCCCGGACGTCGACGCCGTCGACCACGACGGCGCCGCTGTCGACGTCGTAAAACCGCGGGACGAGCTTCACCAGCGTCGACTTGCCGGCGCCGGTCTCGCCCGCGAGGCCGATGGTCTCGCCCGGCTCGACCGAAAGCGAAATGCCTTCGAGGACCGCCTCGGTGGTGTGGTAACTGAACGTCACGTCGTCGAATTCGACGCGGCCGTCGACGGAGGCAGGTTCGCAGGGATCCTTGGGGTCGATGATGGTCGGCTCGGTCCCGAGGATGCCGAACACCCGCTCGGCGCTGGATTTGGCGCGCTGGTAGCGGTTGACCGTCAGCCCGATGCGCCGCATCGGCGCGTACATCCGCCGGATGAACAGGAAAAACACCGTCAGCGTGCCGACGGTGATGCCCTGTCGGACCGTGACCGGGGCGATGGAATACGGCGGGTCGCTGATGACCATCCAGCCGCCGACCAGCAGGATGCCGACGAACGAGACGCCGGTCAGCACCCGGATCGTCGCGAAAAAGCCCCGCCGCAGGCGGATGGCGTCGACCTGCTCGTCGTGGTAATCCTCGGACAGGTCGCCCACCCGTTCGAGTTCGAAGCCGAACCGGTCGAACGCCTTGATCACCTTGACACCGCCGATGTTGTTCTCCAGGCGGGCGTTCAGGCGTGCGACGGTCTCGCGGATGCGCTTGTACTTGGGCTCGATCCAGGTAAGAAACTTCGCGCTGGTGGCGCCGATAATCGGCACCGGCGCGATGGCGATCAGCGCAAGCGGCGGCGAGAGATACAGCAACACGATCGAGATGCCGCCGACCGTCGCGATCACCCGGATTATCTGGCGGATCTCGTCGTTAAGAAACCGCTCCAGCCGGTTGACGTCGTTGTTCAGGATCGACATGATAGCGCCGGTCTGGTGGTTCGAAAAGAAATCAAGCGAGAGATGTTGCATGTGGTCGTAGGTCTCGTCGCGCAGGTCCCGCTGGATCTTCTGGGCGGTCGACTGCAGCAGGTAGCGCGCGACGAACCGGAACAGCGACCGGAGGACGTAGGCGACGGCGGCGATCAGCGCCAGCCGCTGGAGCAGACGCAGCCGCGCGGCTTCGCTGGCGAACGGCTGGGCCGAGATCAGCCCCAGGTCCGCCAGGATGCCGGCCTCGGCGTCATTGCGGATCGCCCGGTCGATGGCAGCCCCGACGACCAGCGGCGGCACGAGCCGCGCCAGCCGCGTCCCCATGGAAGCCGCGACTCCGAGGGCGAGTCGCGGCCAGTACGGCATCGCGTAGCCGAGCAGTCCGACCATCGAGTGGCCGTCGACCTCCGTCCGGATGTCCTCGAACCCCCCGATCTCGTCGGCCATACGGTTTGCTCGCGCGGGAAACTGTGAAAAACCACCGCCGCCCCCCGCAGATTTCCGGTTTCGAACCGAAATAGTGGAGGCGTCGCCGGCCGGGAAAGCCTGAAGGCGACCGCCGAACGAGTGGACGCATGCGCGACGACGCCGGCTGCCCGCCGATCTGTCCCCGCTGCGGAGCGGACCTTGACACCCGCCACTGCAAGTACGTCTGCCCCCAGCACGGCGTGGTCATGGACTGTGCGGACACGTTCTGGGTGTGACGCCGGGGGCGGACCGGGTCGCATCGGCCCCCGAGTTCAACTCACCCGAATCCAGTTCAACCAGACTTTCCCGGTTCGGCGGCGCTGGCGGGCGGTTACCGTTACAGTAAAACGCGACGCACCCGAAGTGGGGGGCATGGAAACGCTCGACGTGGACGTCGAGGACGACCGGACCATCCGCACCCTGATCGCGAAGGTGGGGCTCGACGGGCACGACCGCGGCGCGCACGTCATCGCACGGGCGTTCAGAAACGCCGGCTTCGAGGTCATCTACTCGGGACTGCACCGGGCGCCCGACGAGATCGTCCAGGCCGCCGTCCAGGAGGACGTCGACGTACTCGGCATCTCGCTTCTCTCGGGTGCGCACAACACGCTCGTCCCCGAGATCATCGAGGGGCTGAAGGAGTACGACGCCTACGATGACACCCTCGTCGTGGTCGGCGGCATCATCCCCGACGACGACGAGGAGAGACTCCGCGAGCAGGGCGTCGCCGAGGTGTTCGGGCCCGGCGCCGGCCTGGAGAACATCATCGAGTTCATCAAGGAGAACGCCCCCGAGCGGTAGCGGTGGTCGCAAATTCCTCAGGTCTCAGCCCGCAGCCGCGTCGTCCTCTCGACGTGGTCCGGAACGGTAGCGGTGGTCGGCGGTCTCCGGCATCCGGGCGGTAGCCGCCGCCCCCATCAGGCGTATCCGAGCGCCCCCAGTTGGTCCCGGACCGCCGTTTCGTCGTAGTTCGACTCCTCCGGCGGAGGATCGCTACGGACCTGACGCCGGTCGTCGCCCCCGACGACCAGCCACGGCACTGTCACCAGCGGGTCGACGTGGATGCCCCAGGGGTGGCCCCACTCCCGGACCGGGACGGGGCCGACCCGCTCGCCCAGCGCCGTCCCGTGGTCGCTGGTGACGACCGCCCGCCCGCGGACGGAATCGAGCAGACGGCGGACCGCCGGCAGCGCCCGCTTCAAGGTCGCAGCCTGCCAGGCTCGCAGGTCGGCGGCGGTCGCCTCGATCTCGCCGGCGGCGACGGCGTCCCAGAACGCCATCGTCCCGTGCTCGAAGTCCGGACTGTCGGCAAAGGGGTAATGTGGCTGGAGGTAGTGGACCACGAGCCGCTTTTCGGGGAACCGCCCGGCGGCGGCCAGCGCGGCGTCGGTCGTCGCCGCCGCCGGCACCGTCCCGCGGTCCTCGTCGAATCCCTCGATCCAGGCGTGCTCGACGTGGTGGAGGTCCAGACCCCGCCGGTAGACGTACGGCTGGACGTTCGCGGTCACGTAGACGGTGTCGTGGAGCCGCCGGTCGACGAAGTTGCCCCAGAGCCACTCGACGGTGTGGCTGCCCCGCGAGCGGCGCCCCCGGAGCCGGCCGTCGAGGTCCGCGGCGGCCAGCAGGTCGTGTCGGCAGGCGTCGAGCACGACCAGCACGTCCCAGTCCGCGGCGACGACGTCCGTACCCGCCGGGTCGTGAGTGCGCCGGCCAAGCCGTCGGTGGTACGCCCGGTTCAGTCGGCGGGCGACCCGGTGGCGGACCGGCAGCGTCGGGTCGGAGGCGTCGGCCATTCAGTAGGTGGGGTTATTCTCGGCGACGCCCTCGCGCTGGTTGACGAGTCGCGCGAAGGTGAACAGGGCGTCGGACAGCCGGTTGAGGTAGGCGACGGCGTCGGCGTTGACGGCCTCGCCGTCGGTCTCGGCCAGCGCAACGGCCCGCCGCTCGGCGCGGCGACTCACCGACCGCGCGTGGTGCAGACGCGCGCCGACGTCGCTGCCGCCCGGCACCACGAACTGCTGGAGCGGTTCGAGTTCCTCGTCGGCCTCGTCGATCCACGATTCGACCGTCTCGACGTCGCTCTCGTCGATGCGCGGGGTGTCGGCCTCCGGGTCCGGGGTCGCCAGTTCCGACTGGATCACGTGGAGGTGGTTCTGGACCGCCGCGAGTCGCTCGTCGACGTCGTCGTAGCCGGTCGGGCGGGCCATTCCGACGACGGCGTTGACCTCGTCGACCGTGCCGTAGGCCCCCACGCGCGGATCGGCCTTACTCACGCGGCCGCCGCCGCGGACGTCCGTCTTGCCCTCGTCGCCCCGCCGGGTGTAGATTTTCATGTGAAAACGACTGTCGCCCGGCCACTTGAACGCTACCACCCGCGCTGGCGACCGTCTCCCCGGACGCCGCGGACGCGCTCCCCGGGCGCCGGGAACGCAGCGGTCTGCAGGTGAACGGTCGCCAGAAGAATGCCCGGAACTGCACCCGCGTCGGTTTGGGGTGCCTCTCGGGGTGAGAGTGCGCAACGACGACGACAGTGGGTGCCACCACCGCCTGGGTGCAGGGAGACTCGTTGGGGAACGTCTCGGGTGGCGAACCACCCAACGTCCGTCGTTGCAGGCTTGCCGTGGCACGGCACTCACTTCAACCGGGGCGTCCGTGTACTCGATTTACGCCGTTTGAACGGTCCTGAACTGTTCGGGTACCTTATATTTTCGTGGCGGGTGGGGCGGTTCGCCCGGTACCGGGAGACCCTGAGCGTGAAGACCCGGATCTGCCGCTGTCGGGGTCACTGACGGACGCCCGACCGGTCCTACGACCGGGCGGCCAGTTCCTCGGCGACCGCATCCGGGCCGAGCAATTGCGGATCCATCTTCAGCACCTCGGACGCTCCGAGAAACTCGGGCAGGCCCCCGTCGGCGTAGACGACCGTCCGGAGGTCGTCGTTGCGATCCCGGGCGATCGGGACGGCTGTCGCATCCGCGAGGTCCGTCAGCACCAGCAGGTCCGCGTCGCCGACGCCGGCGGCTTCCAGCGAGGAACCGGTGGCGACGCCGTCGACGCGGGACACCTCGATCCCCTCCGCCTGGAGGGCCGCACCCAGCGCCTCCTCGTCCGGGCCACAGAGGACTGCAGTTGTCATGTCGAGTAGACCGAGGTGCCGGGGACGTTTGTGTTTCACGCATCGGCGGCCCTGCCGGTGTCTGCAAGTACAGTCACGCGAGCCAGAGATACGAAAGCGGCACTGCGCCGACCAGCAGGAACAGTATGCCGACGACGTAGCCGACCGGACCGTAGGACTCCGCGTCGGTCGGATCCCCCCGTGCGGGGTCGGCCCGCCGCCGACTCCGGAGCGTGTAGTAGACGATCGAGACCCCAACCAGGACGAACAGCGCCGGCATCACCGAGACGACCAGCCTGGCGGTCAACGCCATCGATGCCGCTCACCCCCGCTTCGGGCCGAATCCGTGCGAGTCGATTGCATGAACGACCGCTCGTTGCGCGTCGGTCGTGCTGAATCTTTCGGGAACCAGGGGCGGCGGTCTTGGTGCCCCTGTCGCCCGGCGGCGTACCTCCACTCGATGATGGACGACGACTCACTCGAACTCGATGATGGACGACGACTCACTCGAACTCGATGATGGACGACGACTCACTCG
>JAZKSB010000121.1:0-6296 GCA_036626315.1 Halobacteriales archaeon | reverse complement strand
CAACGGCAATAAGATGTGGATCACCAACGGGTCGGTCGGCGATTACTTCGTCGTCATTGCGGAGACCGACCCCGACATCGACGACCGGTACACCGGGTTCTCCCAGTTCGTCGTCGAGTCCGACCGCGACGGCTTCTCGGCGGACAAGATCACGGGCAAACTGGGCGTCCGAGGCAGCGACACCGCGGAACTCATCCTGGACGACGTCCGCGTGCCCGAGGAGAACCTCGTCGGAAACCGCGGGATGGGATTTGCCCAGTTGATGCAGTTCTTCGACGAGACCCGGACGATGGTGGCCGCCCAGGGGGTCGGCATCGCGAAGGGGGCCGCCGAGGCGGCCCTGGAGTACGCCCAGGAGCGCGAGCAGTTCGGCCGGCCCATCAGCGATTTCCAGGCCATCAAACACAAACTCGCGGACATGTACTCCAAGACGGAGGCCGCACGCCAGTTGACCTACAAGTCGGCGTGGGCCGTCGACCAGGAGTCCGACGACCTCACGATGCTGGCGTCGATGGCCAAGGAGTTCGCCTCCCGGATCGCCGTCGAGGTCGCAGACGAGGCCGTCCAGGTCCACGGCGGCTCCGGCTACGTCAACGACTTCCCGGTCGAGCGGTTCTACCGCGACGCCAAGATCACCCAGATCTACGAGGGCACCTCCGAGATCCAGAAGAACATCATCGCCCGCGAACTCCTCGACGAGGGCTTCTAAACGGTCGCGGCGGGACGCCTGCGCAGGTCGCGGCTGGACCGTCGTGACCGGTTTCCTCTCCTGGTCGTCACGAGAACTCCGCCCAGTCCGTGGTCCGGGCGGCCGCCACGAGCAACAGCGCCGCCGTCGCCGCCATGCTCGCGAACGGCACCAGCGTGCCGTCGGTCGTCCCGACGACCATGAGCCGGCGCAGCCCCCGGTGGAAGTGATACAGCGGCAACGCCGCCGCGACCGTCTGGAGGAACGGGGGCATGACGTCCAGTTCCCAGAATACACCGGAAAGGAACATCAGCGGGAAGGCGATGGCGCTGCCGAGGCTGGTCGCCGCGTCGGGGTCGCTGATGAAACTGCCGAGCGCCAGCCCGAGCGCGGAGAACCCGACGGCGGCGAGCAACACGAGCGCCACCGACAGCACCCCGGGGACGACGGTGACCCCGAACACCAGGTGGGCCACGAGCACCATTTCGCCGACCAGCACCAGCGCAAGCACCGACTGGAGCGCGACGTTGGCGGCGATCCACTCGTGCTTTCGCAGCGGCGTCGCCGCAAGGCGCTTGAGCGTGCCGTCGTCGCCGAAGGTCGCGACCGTCGAGGTGACCGTGATGGCGCCGTTGATCAGCACGACCGCCCCGATCAGCGCCGGCAGGTAGTAGTCGACCGCCCCGAGGTTGCGGCTGCCCAGGTCCGCGGTGGTCACCTCGGCGGGCGGGTCCTCGACGCCCAGCGCCTCCTCGTTGAACGTCGCGACGTAGCTGTCGACGATCCCCCGGACCGCGGGCGCGGATTCGTCGTCCGCCGCCGACAGGAACGTCACCGTTGCCGGCCCGGACGCGTTGGTCTCGTTCGCGCCCCCGGCGTCGGCGAGCCCCTGCTGGATGCGAGTCCTCGTCGAGTCGTTCATCCGGTCGCCCGCCATCGCGACGGTGTCCTCGATCACGGCGACGCGGGCCCGGCCGCTGGCGGCCCGGACGTGCTCGGCGAAGCCGTCGGGTATCACCAGCACCCGCTTGGTGTCCGTCGAGCGATTGGTGCGGCTCCAGCGGGTGACGTTGCGCTCGGCCTCGATCCGCCGGACGGTCAGCGGGTCGACGTCGGCCAGGCGGTCCACGAACGTCGCCGAGAGGTTCGTCGGCTCGCCGTCCGGACCCACGTCGTTGTTCTGGACGTAGACCGCGAACTGCGCGGATCCCCCGCCGAAGACCGACCCGAAGATCAGAAGCAACACGACCGGGAACAGGAGCGAGAAGAACATCGCTTCCCGGCTCCGCAGCCAGTGTTTCGACAGCGCCACCAGAAGCCCTGCGAGCCGTCTCATCGAGGGGCACCTCCCCGGCGGGTCAACGAGGGGCACCTCCCCGGCGGGTCATCGAGGGGCACCTCCCCGGCGACTCGCCGCAGGACAACGCCACACCGCTTCATCGAAGGTCGCCCCCGCCGTCGACCGCCTCGCCGGCCAGTTGCAGGAACACGTCGTCCATGCCCGCAGTGGTCAGGTTGATCGACCGGCCGTCGGCGGCCTCCTGGAGGCGGCCGAACGTCTCCTGGGCCCGGTCGCGCTGGCCGAACAGCCCGACCAGGTCGCCGGTCTCGTTGCGGTAGACCTCCCCGGCCGCCGCCCGGAGGATCGACTCGACCTCCCCGGCGACCGCCTCGCCGTGCCGGCCGGTCTCGACGACGAGTTTGACGTCGCCGCCGTAGTCGTCGATGAGTTTCGACACCGCGTCCACCGCCACGAGCGAGCCGTCGACCAGGAGCGCCGCCCGATCGGCGAGGCGCTCGACCTCCTCCATGTAGTGGGTCGTGAGCACGACAGTCGTCCCCAGTTCCCGGAGTCGCTCGATCTGGGCCCAGGTCGTCCGCCTGGCCGCCGGGTCGAGTCCGGTCGTCGGTTCGTCCAGAAACAGGATCGACGGGTCGCTCGCGAGCGCCATCGCGATGCCCGTGCGTCGCTTGTAGCCACCGGAGAGGGCGCTGAACCGCGTGTCGGCGTACTCCATGAGTTCGAGGCGGTCGAGCACCGCCTCGACGCCGATCCCGTCGTCGTACATCCGGCGGGCCAGCGCGACGTTCTCCCGGACGGTCAGGCGGTCGAAGGTGTGAAAGGACTGCGGGACGACGCCGATCTCGGACTTGATCGCCCGGGGATCCGCCCCCAGGTCGTGGCTGAGCACCGTCGCGGTCCCGCCGGTCGGCGTGCGTAGGCACTCCAGCATCTCGACCGCCGTCGTCTTGCCCGCGCCGTTGGGGCCGACCAGCGCGAACACCTCGTCGGGCATGATCTCGAAGCTCACGCCGTCGACGGCGGTGACCTGACCGTACTCCTTTCGCAGGTCCGTGACCCGGACGACCGGTTCGGCGGCGGCCGAGGACATCTCAGTCGCCCCCTCCCGGCGTCGGTCTACGCGATGAGACGCACATGGTCGGAGGTTCTCCGGGGCGGCAGAAAACGTTGCTGGCCTTACATTCGGTCGACGCGCCGGGACCGACTACGGGGACGACTCCTGGGCCGGAACGGGACGGACCGTCGAGGGCGACGACGGGTGGACCTGCAGCGGCCCGCGGTCAGGCCGGGACCTCGTTTTTCTCGCCGACGTCCTCGGCGACGCCGTCGAGATCCAGTTCCCGCAGGGTCCCCACCATCGGCACGCCGTCCGTCGTCCATCCCCGCGAGACGTAGTAGCGGTCGAGTTCGCGCTCGTAGTCGTCCATCGCGATGAACTGGCCCTCGCTGGGGCCGCTTGGCACGGGGTCGGTGAACCGCTCGGGGATGAGGTCGTCCTCGCGGCCGAAGCCCTCCCGGACGTTGAACGCCCGGGCGAGGTTGTGGGCGCGCTCGCCGACGGTCAACAGTTCCGACCGCGTGTATTCGAACCCGGTCGCGGCGTTGACGAGTTTGCGGACGCCGTCCTCCAGGGTGATCCCGCGGGTGAACTTGCAGACGCCGGTCTGGTCGTAGACCATCATCAGGTCCTCCATGGACTTCAGCGCCAGCGCCTTGCCGTCCATCCGCAGGCGGTCGTAGTTCTCGAACTCCCAGAAGTCCCCGCCCATCTCCAGGGCGTACAGACAGGAGGTGAGGTGATCCGCGCCGCGGGGCGCGACGCCGAAGGCCAGCGCCATCCCCTTGATGCCGCGGGCCTCGAAGCCGGCGGGCGCCATGTTCTTGACGTTGATCGCGAACTCCTCGCCACCGCCGACCTGCCGGGCCGCCGCGACGTGGCCGTCCTGCAGGAGTTCGCCGATCCGCCCCTCGCCGTGGCCGATCTTCTCTAGGGCCTCCAGCAGCGCGTGGGGGTTGCCGAACTCGAAGCCGGCGTCGGTGTCGACGTCGGCCTCGTCGAGCAGTCCCTTCTCGCGGGCCTCCATCGCCCACGCGATGGCGTTGCCGGCGTCGATGACGTCCAGGCCGAGCCGGTCGCAGATCTCGTTGGCCTTCGCGACCGCCTCGATGTCGTCGACCTCGACGTTGCCACCCAGCGAGTACTGGGTCTCGTACTCGGGGCCGTCGACCGCGATGTCGCCGTAGGGGGTGTCCTCGGCCTCGAAGAACTGCGAACAGGGCTTGGTGCAGTACGGGCAGGGGCGCTTCGTGTCGACGTACTCCTCGGTCCAGTACCGCGGGTCGATCGAGATGCGGTCGTTCTCGGGGTCCTCCAGGCGGTCGTAGGCGCGCTCGAAGTAACTGGACTGCCAGTTGCGGGTCGGGAAGATGCCCAGTTCGGTGTTTTTCGCGTCCAGCGCCTCGCCGGTGCCGTACTGCACGTCGACGGTGGCGTCGCCGGTGCCGGTGATCTCCATCTCGCCCCGGCCGGTGGTCTCCAGGCGCCACTTGTCGTTCAACTCCTCCAGTTCCTCGGGCCGGGCGACCGGCGCCTCGCCGGTGCCCCGCACCGCGATGCCCTTGAGCTTCTTCGAGCCCATCACGGCGCCCGGCCCGCCGCGACCGGCCTGGCGGTCCTCGCACTCGATCATCGCGATGTTCGCGAGGTTCTCGCCGGCGGGACCGATCACCGCCGTCCGGGTCCCCTCGTAGCGGTCCCTGATCGCCTCGCCGGCCTCGAAGGTGTCCATGCCCCAGAGGTCGTCGGCGGGCTCTATCCGGACCTCCCCGTCCTCGATGACGAGCACGGAGGGCTCCTCGGCGGCGCCTCGGATCACGAGCAGGTCGATCCCGGCCTTCCGGAGCTGGTCGCCGAGCTTCGCGCCGACGATCGACTTGCCGTAGCCGCCGGTCAGCGGCGACTTGAAGCCGAACGCGGTCTTCGAGCCGGTCGGCACCGAGGGGCCGACCAGCACGCCCGGCGCCACGGCCAGGACGTTCTCCGGGTCCAGCGGCTCGACGTCCGGGCCGACCTCGTCGTAGAGGACGCGGCCGGTGTAGCCGGCGCCGCCCAGGTGTTTTCGACGGAACTCCTCGGATATCGGGGTCCGTTCCGTTTCGCCGGTTCGCAGGTCGACGTCGAGTCTGTCGTTCCAGTCTGTCATGGGTATCCTGAGAGTCGGGGCATTCTGGCGCCGTTCGACCGCTCGCATCCCGACGACGGCGGCGCGGCGCTACCACGTGGCGTCGATACGGTCGCCGCGGCACGCGACGGTGGGTGTCGGCCGTACGGAAGCCGGTCCAAAAGAGCCTGTGGTCGTCCCCGCCTCCCGGGAACGGCCCCCGAGAGGCGCCAGCCGGATCGAACAGACCCGCCGACGCGAGCACCGGGGAGTTTCCGTCGGCCGGGCTACCGGATCAGGTGGACGTCGTCCGGCGGGATCGACGCCCGGACGGCGGCCCCGGACTCGTCCGGCAACCGGTCGAAGGCGGGCGGCTGGACGGTCGCGACCAGCGGGTCAGCCAGGCCGTCCACGTCGACCACGACGCGGTAGCTGTCGCCCTCGTTGAGCCACCGCCGCACCGTCCCCGCCAGGGCGTTTCCGCCGTCCGGCACCGCCGCCGACTCCGCGGGAGAGAGTTGCACGCGGGAGGGATGGACACACGCCGTGACCGACTCGTCGTCGACGCCGACGCCGTCGGTCGCCGACCGGAGTCGGACGTCGTCCAGTTGCAGGTCGACGGCGCCGTCGCCGCGCCCGGCGACCGTGGCGTCGAAGATGTTCTCGCTGCCGGTGAACCGTGCGACGAACTGCGTCGCGGGGCGGGTGAGAACCGCCCCGGCCGAACCCACCTGCTCGACGTCGCCGGCCCGGATCACCGCCAGCCGGTCGCCCAGCGCCGTCGCCGTGCTCTGGTCGTGGGTGACGTAGACGACCGGGATCGACAGCGTCGCAAACAGGTCGTGTAACTTCTCGCGGAGCCGCCGCCGGATCGGGGCGTCGAGGCTGGACAGCGGCTCGTCGAGCAACAGCGCGTCGGGGTCGGCAGCCAGGGTCCGGGCCAGCGCGACCCGCTGGCGCTCGCCGCCGGACAGCGACGTCGGCCGGCGGTCCAGCAGGCCCCCGATCTCCAGGATCTCCGCCAGTTTTTCGACCGTCCCGGGGTCGGTCGCGGCGTAGGCGACGTTCTCGCGGGCGGTCATGTGGGGGAAGAGTGCGCCGTCCTGGAAGACGATCCCCGTCCGGCGCCGGTCCAGCGACCGGC
>JAZKSB010000120.1:0-6365 GCA_036626315.1 Halobacteriales archaeon | reverse complement strand
GACAATCCGGGGGTATACGTAAACGACCCGGCCCGTCGGGGCAGTCGCCCGCCGACGACCGGACGAGCGAGTCGCATAAGTGCCCCCGCTCCCAATCGGGCGCCGATGGAGCAGGCACGCGCACGCGTCCGGACCGCGCTGGGCGGCGTGCGGTTCGACGCGCTGGTGGCGGGCACGACGGTGCTGGTGCTGGCGACGATGCTGCTGGGGGTGGCGACGAAAGCGACCGGTGCGGGACTGGCTTGCACGGCACGGTGGCCTGTCTGTGACGGCGGGTTTCTGAACCTGTTCCCGCAGTCGTTCCCGAGTTTCTTCGAGTGGCTGCATCGCGTCGTCGCTGGCGTGACCGGCTTCGCCATCCTCGGCACCGTCTGGGTCGCCTGGCGGGACGCCGTCGCCGAACGGTCCCGCCAACTCGTCACGCTGGGACTGGTGCTGTTACCGCTGCAGGTGTATCTGGGACGGCAGACAGTGCTGGAGTTCACCGCGCCGATACTGGCGCTGCACTTCTGGACGGCGTTCACTATCCTCTCGTCGTTCGTCGCCGCCACCGCGGTGGCGTGGCGGTCGGCGCTGACCCCGACGAGGCTCCGGAACGCGACGGCGCTTGGGCTACTGCTGTTGCCGCTGCAGGTGCTGTTGCACCCGCCGGTCGTCACCCGGTTCACCCCGCCGGTCCACACGCTGCAGTACTTCGTCACCATCGCCGTGTTCGCGGCGGTGCTTTCGGCTGCCATCGTCGGCAGGCGCCACCTCCACCGGACCCGGGGGTACGCGCTGGTCGGCCTGGCGATGGCCGAACCCGCGCTTGTCTACGTGGCTCGCCACCTCTACGGCGCCGGAAGCACGGTCGTGGGGATCTACCTCGCCATGGTCGCGGCGTTCGCGATCGGACTGGTCTGGGCCACCCTGGCGTTCCACCGCGTCCGCTGATTCGGCGGGCCCGTTTCCCGGCCCGCGACCCCGACCGGGAACGCTGGCGCACGGACCGACCACGCGTCTCCGATAGTTCTATGTGGGGCGGGTGCCGATGCCACGGCAGCCCCCTCTGCCCTCCACCATGATCTCGAAACGGCGCCTCCGCATCGTCCTTCTGGCCCTCGTGCTGGTGTCGGCAGTCGGCGTCGCCCAGGGGTGGGCCACCCGACCGCCGAGAGATTCGGCGCCCGCCGGCGACGGCGTGACCGCCATCACCGCACAGGGCCGGGACACCATCGGCGACACCGGCCGGATGGTCGCGTTCGGCCCCGACGGCGAGAAACTCGCCGAGCACAGCAGGTACAACACCTACTTCGACGTCGACCCGGTCGAGGGCGAAGAGATGGTCGTCGAGTTCGTCGCCGTCGATTACACGCCCGAGGCGGACTGTCCCGAGGGACTGCCGACGCGGGGGAATCGCTGTGCCAGACAGGTTCTGCTTCGCACCGACGTACGGACCAACGAGACGACTGTCGTCTGGGAGACCTACTACTCGAAGTTGCACAAGATGCACGACTTCGACCGCATCAACGAGACCCACGTCGTGGTCGCGGACATCTGGCGCGACGCCGTCCACGTCGTCAACGTCTCCAGCGGCGAGCGAACCTGGTCGTGGTACACAAACGAGTCGTACGCCCGGGACGGCAACGGCAGCAGCGGGCCCGAGGGCTGGACCCACATCAACGACGTCGAGATCGTCCGTGACGGCTGGATAATGGCCACCCTGCGGAACTTCGACCGGACGGTCTTCATCGATCCCGGGGAAGGGGTCGTTCGCGACTGGACGATCGGCTGCGAGGACTGCCACGACGTGCTCTACGAGCACCACAACTCCGACTACATGCCGGGCAACGAGACCGAGCCGCCGACGGTGATCATCGCTGACAGCGAGAACGACCGCATCGTGGAGTTTCAGCGCGTCGACGGCGACTGGGAGGAATCCTGGACGTACACCAACGCCGACATGCACTGGCCCCGCGACGCCGACCGGTTGCCGAACGGCCACACCCTGATCACCGACTCCAACGCCAACCGCGTCTACGAAATCGACGGGAACGACCAGATCATCTGGCAGACGGCCATCGGCAACCCCTACGAGGCCGAGCGGCTGGGCACCGGTGACGAGAGCGCGAACCTGCCCAGGGAGTCGACTGCCGTCGTCGGCAGCGACGGCCCCGTGGACGGCGCGCTGCTGACGCTTCGCTCCGCCATTCCGTCGAAACTCCTGTCGGGCGCACTGTTCGTGCTCCCCTACTGGGCCGGCGTCGGGGAACTCCTGTTCCTGGTCGTCGGCCTGCTGTCGCTGCTGGCTCTCGTCGGGCTGGAAGTCCACAGGCGGTACCAGGTCGGGCCGGCACTGAGCCGACTGGCCCGCCGGTTCCGCCGGTAACTGTCGGCGGGGAATTGCGAGCAGGCGGCACGCGACGGCCGCGAGGTGTCGTGACGCACTCTTGGGAACCACCCCGCGGCGACTCCACGGCGCACGGGCACGGTGGTCCCGCCATTCAATTTAAACGTCCGGACCGGGAGGCGGCGGTTCAAAACTGCGTGACGACCTCGACGGCGTCGGTCTCGTAGCCGGTCATGGCCGCGAGTCGGTCAGAGACGTCCTCCAGTGCGACCTCGCGGGTCACCAGCGCGCCGGGGTTCAGCGTGCCCGAGGCGATCATCTCGAGCAGTTCGTCGTACCTGGCGGGCGGCATTCCGCGGGCACCGACGACCGATAGGTCCCAGCGTGTGATGTGGTCGGTCGGCAGCAACACCTCGCCCTTTTCGGCGTCGGTGGTCAACCCGACCTGGACGTGGGTGCCGCGGGTCCGGAGGCTCCGGACGCTGTTGCGGGCGGTCTCGGCCCGCCCCAGGGCGTCCACGGAGACGTCGACCCCGCCGGGACCGTCGCCGCCCGCGTCGTCGCCGACGGCCGCCCGGACGGCTGCGGGGACGTCCTCGCGTTCGCTCGCGTCGACGGTCGCGACCGCGCCCAGGTCCCGCGCCATGTCGAGGGGCTGCTCGCGGACGTCGACGGCGACGACGGTCGCGCCCAGCGCGGTTGCGATCTCGACCGCAGCCAGTCCCAACCCGCCACAGCCGTGGACGGCGACGCGGTCGCCGCCGCTCACGTCCGCGCGGTGGGCCAGCGCGTGAAACGCCGTCGCGTACCGACACCCCAGCGCGGCCATCTCCATCGCCGAGACGCCCTCGGGGAGCGCGACCCCGTTGTAGTCGGCTTTCGGGACGTGGACCTGCTCGGCGAACGCGCCCTGGGCGTCGAGTTCGAACCCCAGCGCCCACCCGTCGTCGCAGACGTTGCCATGGCCGGTCCGACAGTGCCGGCAGGTGCCGTCCCCGAGGTTGAACGGCACCGCGATCCGGTCGCCGACCGACATTTCCGAAACCCTGTCGCCGACGGCGACGACCCGCCCCGCCGGTTCGTGGCCGAGGATCTGTCCCGGTTCGACCTGGTCGTCGTTCCATTCGCCGTGGCCCATCCAGGCGTGCCAGTCGCTGCGGCAGATGCCGCAGGCCTCGACCTCGACGACGGCACCGTGAGGGGCGGGCTCAGGGTCGTCGACCGCCTCGATCGCCAGCGGTTCGCCGTACTCCTCGAGGACGGCTGCTCGCATGGCCCCACCTCCGTGGACCACCACCAAAAGCGCCCGGGAGTCGGCCACCCGGGGAGGGGAGACGCCTGGGCCGCTACATGAAGTCGTCGAGTCCCGCCTGGGACTGGTCCTCGTCGTCTCCGTCTTCGACGGCCGTCTCTCCGCCCGCGTCGTCGGAGTCGGGGCCGCCGCCGTCTTCGCCGTCCTCGTCGTCGGTTCCGTTCCCATCGCCGTCGACGTCCTCGAAGTAGCCCTCGTTTTCGGTCACGCCGCCGCCGCGGACCTCCCGGGCCTCCGCGACGATGTCCTGGACCTTGTTGGTGCTCTCGCCGGACCCGGTCACGAAGGCGACGTGCTCGGTGTCCATGTCGTAGGTCGCGGCCATCCGGACGGTGAGGTCGCGGTTCTTGCAGTGGTGGGTGATCGTCGACAGGAACGGCAGGACCTCGCGGCGGGCGGTTCCCATGCTGACGCCGTGCTCGGCGGCGATCTGCCGGGCGACGTAGTCGCGGGTGCTGTCCCGGCTGGACCGGTAGGGTGCGCCGCCGTATCGCGTCCAGCCTCCCCTATCCTCCCGACGGACGGCGGCGACGCCGGCGGCGAGGTTGTCGGTCGCGTACCGCCAGTAACTGTAGTTCTGGGTGGCGCGCACCCGGCCCAGCCACCGGTCGGCGTTCGCGAGAAACTCGTAGGCGTCTGCCAGTTCAGCGCCCTCGTACACCGCCGGGACCTTGTCCTCGACCCATAGCAGGAGGTCGTCCGGGGTCTCGTCGGCGTCGTAGGCGGTCCGGAGCGCGTCCTCGGCGGACTCCTCTTTGAGCACCGCGTCGAGAAAGCCGAACACGTCGACGGTCCGGTCGCGGTAACCGGTGACGTCGGTCGCCTCGACGGTGCCGTCCTCGACGGCGGCCTGCAGGTCCCTGATCGCGCTGCGCAGGTCGCCGTCGTTGCGGTCCGCGATGGATTGGAGGGTCTCCTCGTCGTAGGTCACGTTCTCCTTCCGGCAGACGTCCCGCATGACGGGCACTATCGAGCGCGCGGAGACGTCCCGGAACTCGATCTCGCGGGTCGCACCCCGCAGCCCGCGGGACATCTCGTAGTACTCGTTTGCGATGAGCACGATGGGCTGGCCCGCCTCCTTGACGAGGTCGGTCATCGCCCGGGCGCCGCCCCGGTCCTTGTGCTGATGGAGGTTGTCGGCCTCGTCGATGACGATCAACTGCCGGCCGTCGTCGTCGCCCCCGGCGGCCCCCGCCAGCGTCGCGTTCGAGGCCGCCCGCCCGGCGACCCGCTCGATGACGTCGGCGGTGCGGCTGTCGCTCGCGTTCAACTCCATCACGTCCCACGCCATGTCTGCCGCCAGGGCGTGGGCCGCCGAGGTCTTGCCGACGCCGGGGCTGCCGTGGAGCACGACCGCTTCCCGGTGATCCTCCCAGGTCTCTGCCCACTCCCGGAAGGCGTCCCGGGCCTTGTCGTTGCCCCGGACCTCCGCGAGTGTCTCGGGGCGGTGAACTTCGGTCCAGTCGCTCATCCGTCCGGCGTGCCCGCGGCGCTCCAGTCCGTCGGTCTGTCCCGGCCCATGGCTGTCGCTTTCGGATCCGGCGTCGCGGGTGATGAGGCTGTCGTTCGAGCGCGACCGTCGGCCGCTACGCTGACAGTTCGTCGGCGACGTGTGTATGCTCCCACTCCCGGCGCGCCTCCAGTTCGCGCTCGCCGCGCTGGGTCACCGTGTAGGCGTTGGTGCGTCGATCCTTCTGACCCTTCTCGACGAGGCCCTTCTCGACGAGTTCGTCGAGATTGGGGTACAGCCGCCCGTGGTGGATCTCGGTCTCGTAGTAGTCCTCCAGTTCCTCCTTGATCGCAAGTCCGTGGGGGGTCCCGAGGCCGGCGATGACGTACAGACAGTCGCGCTGGAATCCGGTGAGGTCGTGCATTGTTATAGTTAATGATAATATATTCCATCCTATTAATTCTTTTGTGGTTGTTTTCGGTTTCTGCCGAACCCGTCCTCGAACCGACGGTCGGGACGGACTTGCGACGGGCACGGATCCGGCTCCGGGACGATCCGCCGTTCGATCTTTCGGCGACAGGAACGAGACCGTTCGGGGTTCCGAGGGGGCGGGCCACCGGCCGTCACGCCCGGTGCACGATCCGATCGTGGGAGACGTTGGCGAGGGTGGGGAACCATTTTTGAAGCCCCGTCGAAAGACCGCCCCATGTTCCCGAGCGTCATCGAGACCGACCGCCTCCGTCTGGAGCGGTTCGCCCTCGACAACCTCGACGTGCTGTCTTATTATGAGGTCTGCTCGTCGGCGCCGGGCATCGAGGAGATGACCGAGTACGTGCTCTGGAGTCCCCACGACCATCCCGAGGAGAGCCGGGCGTTCGTCCGCGATCGCGAGGAGGCCTGGGAAACGCGGGAGGCCGCCGACTACGTAATTCGCCCGAAGGACCCACATCCGGACGTGGGCCCCCGCGTCGTCCCCGACGTGGAGTACGGACCGTTCGCCGGCCAGACCGGGCTTCAGGTGGACTGGGACCGCCTGATGGGGACGCTTGGCCTGTGGCTCCGCAAGCCGTTCTGGGGTCGGGGCTACTCCGGGGAGCGTGCTGCGGCGCTGTTCGAGCTGGCCTTCGAGCAACTCGACCTGGACCTGGTCGCGGTGACCCACCATCCGGACAACAACAAGAGCCGGCGGGCCATCGAGAAGTACGTCGAGCGGTTCGGGGGCCGCCGGGAGGGGGAGTTGCGCAACTTCATCGGCGGGGAGGACGGCCCGAACG
>JAZKSB010000119.1:0-6378 GCA_036626315.1 Halobacteriales archaeon | reverse complement strand
TGCCCGGCCGCTCCATCGAGGGCGTCGCCACGGCCTCTCTGTACGCCGCAGCGCGTCAGGCGGGCAACCCCCGGAGCCTCGACGAGTTCGCGACGGTCTCGCGGGTCGACCGGATGGAACTGACCCGCACGTACCGCTACGTCGTCAGGGAACTCGGCCTGGAGGTCCAGCCCGCGGACCCGGAGAGCTACGTCCCGCGGTTCGCGTCGGAACTCGACCTGCCCGAGGAGACCGAGCGCACCGCCCGCGAACTCCTGCGAACGGTCAAGGAAGCCGGCCAGCACTCGGGGAAATCGCCGGTGGGGCTCGCCGCTGCTGCCATCTACGCCGCCGCCCTGCTCACGAACGAGCAACTCACCCAGAGCGAGGTCAGCGACGTGACCGACGTCAGCGAGGTCACCATCCGGAACCGCTACCACGAACTGCTGGAACTCCACGAGGGCATCTCCCGGAACTGACCGTCGCCGGTCCGGAGAGCTGTCGGCCTCCGATCCGAACGTTGAAACCGCCGCGGACCGCCCGCAGGCCCATGGAGACGACGCGTCACTTCACCGCCAGCGTCCACGTGGTCCACGGCGGCGAGACACTACTGCACGACCACAAGCGCCTCGACCTGTGGCTGCCGCCCGGCGGCCACCTCGACCGTGACGAACTCCCCCACGAGGCCGCCGTCCGGGAAGCCCGCGAGGAGACCGGCCTCGCCCTCGAACTGGTCGCCGGGCGGGAGGAGATCCGTTCGGAGACGGTGCGCCAGCTCCCAAGGCCCCGCCACGTCCAGCTCGCCGACATCAACGTCCACGACGGCGAGGTCGGCCACCAGCACGTGGACTTCGTCTACTACGCCCGGGCCGCCGAGCGCGGCGTCGATCCTGAAGATGGCGAGGTGACCGCCGACCGGTGGGAGTGGTTCGGACCGAATGAACTGGACGACGACGACCGGATCCCGGTCGACGTCGCCGAGATCGGGCGGCGAGCGATCGAGACGGTGTGACCCGCCACCCCGGTCGGCACAGCGAGACACTCACGGTAGCGACGCCACGTGCGTGCTCACAACAGCGACGCCACGTACCTACTCACAACAGCGACGCCACGTACTTGCTGAGGTGGTCGTCCTGACGGCGCTTAAACCCCGCTTGCCGGGCGAGCCGATCGAGTTCCCGGGCGACGAGGCTGCCATACTGAACGGCCTTCTTCTCCCGGTAGGCCACCCGGGCCGGCACGAACGACCGGGCCGCCTGCCGCAGCCCCACCTTCCGCTCGCCACGCCCGTCGACTAGCAACCGTTCCGGAAGCTCCAATGCCGCCGCGATCACCCGGTCGTCCAGAAGCGGCGCAACCGCCCGTGCGCCGCCCGCCCGCACCGCCAGCACGTCGCGTGGAAGCTGGTCGGGCAGGGTCGCCAGCGTCTCGCGGCGGGCGCCCCGGACTGTCTCAGCATCGACCCGGGGGTCGCCGGGTGCCTTTGCCACCTTCGCGTAGCCGCCGAACAGTTCGTCGGCCCCCTGACCGAGCGCGATGCGGTCGTGGCCGTCCGCGGCGGCCCGGCGAGCCGCCGCGTAGAGGGGTACCGCGATGCTCACGTCCATCGCGTTCGTCCGACCCGTCGCGCGGGCAACAACGGGGACCGCCTCCCGGAGGTCGTCGGCGTCGAGTTCGACGACCCGCAGGTCACGGTCGAACGCCCGGGCGGCGTCGCGGGCTGCCACGAGGTCGTGGCTCCCGGGGAACCCGACCGCGTACAGCGGGCCGTCGGTCCCGGCAGCGACCAGCGAGGAGTCGACCCCGCCGGAGAACGCGACAGCGGTCGGCGGCGTCGCCTCCAGGGCCCCGTCGAGCACGGTGGTCAGTCGGTCAACTGCGGCCCGCTCGTCAGTCTCCGGGTCCGGAGCCGAAAGTGAAAGCCGGCCCGAGGTCCCATCGGCGTCGCGAACGGTGCCGGCAGGCAGCAACCTCGGGTCGTCGAGGTCGTCCGGGGCGAACGCCCACTCGTCGCCGTCGACGTACAGCGGCTCCCGCCCGAGCACGTCCCTGACGAGCCGGCCGTCCGGTAGCTCCCCGGCGAAGCCACGAACGGCGGCATCGGCAGTCGCACCCGGTAGCGGGTCGGCCCTTGAGAGCGCCCGTTCGGCGAGGGCGGGATCGGCGCCCCGGAACCGCCCGCCGGTCATCGAAACAGTTCGGCGAGCCTGTTTTTCATCTTCCGCTTGGCGCCGCCGGCGGCCTGCCGGAAGCTCACCATCCAGGGGGTGCGCTTACCCTCGACGGTGGTCCTGCCGTCCCGGATCGCGGCGAGGATCGCCTCGGCGGTCCGCTCCTCGGCGTCGACGTGGGTGACCGCCCGCCCGACCATCTCGCTGATGTGGGCGTCGCTGCCGGCGGTCGTCGGGAGACCGTTGCGGCGGGCGAACCGCTCGGCCTGGCGGTTGGCCCGACCGGTGAGAAGCCGGGAGTTGTACACCTCGATGGCGTCGGCCTGCCGGAGCTGTTCGCGGGTGATGTTCGCCATGACCCCGCTGCGTGACTCCTGGAAGGGGTGGGGGACGACGGCGATGCCGCCCTGTTCGCGAATGCGGTCGAGCGTCTCCTCGAAGGACAGTCCCGCCGGCACGAGTTCGGTCACCCCGAGCGCGAGGACGTGGCCTGCCTCGCTGGTGACCTCCATGCCCGGGATTCCGACCATGCCGTGCTCGGCGGCCAGGTCGACGGCCTCCAGGCTGGGCCCGATCTCGTCGTGGTCGGTCACGGCGAGACCGTCCAGCCCGATCGCCGCCGCCCGCTCGACGAGCCGGTCGACCGGGTCCCGGCCGTCGTAGGACGCCGCCGAATGAGTGTGAAGCTCGACCGAGAGCACGGGCCGTCGTTCGATGCGGGCGACAAAAAACCGCTCGGTACGGGCCGAGGGGGTCGCGACGGGCCGGTTCCGGTGACACGATCGTGTACATGGAAAGCCCTTTATCCGGCCTATTTCAACATGGAACTGAATGCCTCTCGCCGATTCGGACCGGGAACTCGTCGAGGCGGAACTTGGGCGGGCGCCCACCGCCGCCGAGGCGGCCCTCTTCGAGAACCTCTGGAGCGAGCACTGCGCGTACCGTTCCTCCCAGCCACTGCTGTCGTCGTTCGACTCGGAGGGCGAGCAGGTCGTCGTCGGCCCCGGCGACGACGCCGCCGTGGTGTCGCTGCCGTCCTCCGACGACGGCGAGGAGACGTACATCACGATGGGCATCGAGAGCCACAACCACCCATCCTACGTCGACCCCTACGACGGCGCCGCGACCGGCGTCGGCGGGATCGTCCGTGACACGATGTCGATGGGCGCCTACCCCATCGCGCTGACCGACTCGCTGTACTTCGGGTCGTTCGACCGCGAACACTCCCGGTACCTCTTCGAGGGGGTCGTCGAGGGCATCGGCGATTACGGCAACGCCATCGGGGTCCCGACCGTCGGCGGCAGCGTGTCGTTTCACCCCGACTACGAGGGCAACCCGCTGGTCAACGTCGCCTGCATCGGCCTCCTGCCGGAGGAACGACTGGTCACTGCGGAGGCACAGCGACCCGGCAACAAACTCGTCCTCGTGGGCAACTCGACGGGCCGGGACGGCCTCGGGGGAGCGTCGTTCGCGAGCGAGGACCTGGACGAGGACAGCGAAACCGAAGACCGGCCCGCCGTCCAGGTTGGCGACCCCTACACCGAGAAACTCCTCATCGAGGCCAACGAACAGTTGCTCGAACGGGACCTCGTCGAGTCGGCGCGAGACCTGGGCGCTGCCGGCCTGGGCGGGGCCACCAGCGAAATGGTCGCGAAGGGCGGTCTGGGCGCCCGCATCGAACTCGACAGCGTCCACCAGCGGGAACCCGGCATGAACGCCGTGGAGATCCTGCTGGCCGAGTCCCAGGAGCGGATGTGCTACGAGGTCCGTCCGGAGAACGTGCCGGCGGTCGAGGCCGTCTGCGAGCAGTTCGACGTCGGGTGTTCGGTCATCGGCGAGACGACCGACACCGGCCGGTACGTCGCCACCTTCGAGGGCGAAACGGTCGTCGACGCGCCCGCGACGTTTCTGGCCGACGGTGCGCCGACCAACGACCTCCCCACGAAGACAGGCCCGACCCCCGAGCGCGAGCTGCCCTCGACTTCGCTTTCGGAGGCGTTCGAGGCGGTCGTCGCCAGTCCGAACACCGCAAGCAAGCGCTGGGTGTACCGCCAGTACGACCACGAGGTCGGCACCCGGACGGCGACGAAACCCGGGGACGACGCCGCCGTCCTCGCGATTCGGGAGGCCGGCGTCGGCCTGGCCGTCTCGGCGGGCGCGAATCCCCTGTGGACCGACGTCGCGCCCCGGGACGGCGCCCGCGCCGTGGCGCTGGAGAACGCGGCCAACCTGGCCGCGAAGGGGGCCGACCCGCTGGCGGCGGTGGACTGTCTCAACGGCGGCAACCCCGAGAAGCCGGCGGTGTACGGCGGGTTCGCCGGCATCGTCGACGGCCTCTCGGAGATGCTCTCGACCTTGTCGGTGCCCGTCGTCGGCGGGAACGTCTCGCTGTACAACGACTCCCCGAGCGGTCCCATCCCGCCGACGCCGACGCTGACGATGGTGGGGACCCGCCCCGACTTCGACGCACCTCCGCTGGCGCTTTCGGGTGAGGGCGACCTGCTCGTCGTCGGCGACCCGGTGCTCGAGGGCACGCCGGCCCGTCTCGGCGGGTCGGAGTACCTCGCGCAGTTCGGCGGCAGCGACCGGTTCCCGGACCTGCCGTCCGATCCGGCGGTCCTCCTCGACGCGCTGGCGACAGTGGGTCGGCAGTCCTCGACCCTGGCCGTCCACGACGCCAGCCACGGGGGCCTCGCCGTCGCGCTCGCGGAGATGGTCACCGACGACGCCGGCGCCGCCGTCGAACTGCCGGCGGCGGACGGGGCCACCGGGGTCGCTGGCACGCTATTTCACGAACTGCCGGGCCGGGCCGTCGTGGAGACGACGGAACCCGACGCCGTCCG
This sequence comes from Halobacteriales archaeon, assembly GCA_036626315.1. Taxonomy (GTDB): domain Archaea; phylum Halobacteriota; class Halobacteria; order Halobacteriales; family PXRE01; genus PXRE01. Next base: position 1,385 of record JAZKSB010000119.1, on the reverse strand, counting down.
GTCGGCGTTCGACGGCGTGGCGTCGGTCGCCGAGGTCGGCACGGCGACCGACGACGGTGCACTGGAAGTCGCCACGCCCGACGGGACGCTGGCCTACGGGGCGGCCGATCTCGTCGAACTCCGGGACGTACTTGTACGCGAACTCGACTGAGAGACTAACTTGTTTTTATTTAAAATTCTTGCCGCTATATTGATATGGCAGGCGCCACGAGCGTTACCCGATGTCGTCCTTGAGCGGGGAGACGCGAACAGAGCGACGAGTGGCCGTCGTCGCCGACGGGACCGCCGTCGACCGGTACGTCGACTGGCTCCAGGTCCGCTGGCCGGTGAAGGGGGCCGAATCGGGCAACGATTCGCTCTCCTTGCTGGAGTCCGAACCCGCGGTACTCGTCGTGGACCGCAACGCCTCCGGCTTGCACCCTGACCGGTTGCTCGGGATCGCAAACGAGCGACAACTGGACAGCCAGGTCGTGATGCTGACGCCCGTCGAGCCCGGCCCCGAACCCGTCCGGCTCGGGTTTGACGACCACCTCGTGAAGCCGGTCACCCGCGACGCGCTGGTCGGGGCGGTCGAGCGGGGATTTCGGCGCGCCGAGTACGAGCAGCGCCTGAGCAGGTTCTACGAGCTGGCCGCGCGAAAGGCCGCCATGGAGGCCGGTCGGATTGATCCGACCGACGAGGCAGCCTACCGGCAGCTCCGCGAGCAAGTGTCCGCGGCCAGGTCGTCGGTCGAGGACGCCTTCGAGCGCCTCGACGACGACGACATCTCGAAGGTGTGCAACGGGCTCTCCCGGCGTGACGGGTCCATCGGCGGCGCAGCCCCGGACGTCTGACCGCTCACAACTCGACGACGGTCCCGACGTCCGCCGCGACCGCCCGCTCGTACACGTGCTCGGCGGTTGCGGCGTCCAGCACCGCCGTGCCGACGCTTTCGACCACGACCGTCTCCCCCTCGTGGGCCTCGTCACCCGCCAGCACGGCCGACAACGGGGCGAAGTCGCCGGCGTCGAGGCCGGCGGCGACGGCGTCGCCGGTTTCGGCGACTCCCGCCGGCACGTCGGCAAAGCGGGCGTCCGCGCGCTCGAACGTCGCCGGTTCCAGTTCCTGCATCGCCGGCGTGTAGGCGCCGACCGCGACGACGACGGCGCCCGGAGCCAGTCGGTCCGCCGGGAACACGGGTTCGGTCGCGGTCGTCGCGGTCACGACGGCGTTTGCGCCCTCGACCGCCGCGGCCGGCGAGTCGACCGCGCGCACGTCGGCGCCGAGTTCCGCCGCCAGGTCCCGGGCACACCGCCGGCGGGAGTCGCTCGGGGAGTAGATCCGGACCGCCTGCAGGTCCGTCGCGGCCGCGACCGACCGGGTCTGCCAGCGGGCCTGTGTGCCGG
>JAZKSB010000118.1:0-6399 GCA_036626315.1 Halobacteriales archaeon | reverse complement strand
GACCCGATGACGCCTGGCAGGTAGCCGTCCTCGGCGTGGACGGTGACCCGCTGGGCGCGCATCACCCGGGCGTCCCAGCCACCCAGCGGGTCCAACTCCAGGAACCCCTCGTCGTTCACGTGTCGCACCATGAACCCGATCTCGTCCATGTGGGCCGCGACGGCGACGGCGTAGTCGGCGCCCGGGGTGACGGTGCCGACGACGTTGCCCATCGCGTCGGTGTGGACCTCGTCGGCCACCCCGTCGAACCGTTCGCGCACCAGGTCCCTGATCCGGTCCTCGTAGCCGGGGACGCCCCCGGTCTCGGTCAGTTCCGCGAGCAACTCGAAGTCGAAGTCGGGGTCGCCAGGTTCCATGGTATCACGTGGCCGCCCTGCGGGCAAAAAGATACGCCCACCGGAAGCGTGCGGGGGAATAGGCGGGAGGACGGGGAGCAGTCGGTCAGGCGTCTCGTTCGATGACGAACCGGGTGAACTCGGCGAGTTGCTCCGCCGGTTCGGGTTCCAGGTCGACCTCCGCGAGGTGGTCGCGGGCCTCCGCGGCAAGATCCAGCGCCCGCTTGCGTGCGTACTCCAGGCTGTCGGTCTCGACGATGAGGTCGATCGCCTCGCGGATCTCCTCGTCGGTGTTGTCCCGGGCATCGAGGATCTCCAGGAGCCGGGTCGCGTCTTCGGGGTCGGCCGTGTCCAGCGCGTTGATGACCATCAGCGTCTTCTTGCCCTCCCGCACGTCGTTGCCGAACGCCTTCCCGAACTCGCCGGCCCGGTCCAGGGAGTTCTCGACGTCGAGGATGTCGTCACCGATCTGGAACGCGATGCTCATCCGCTCGGCGTAGCGTGCGACGGCCTGCTCGGTCTCCCGGTCCTGGCCGGTCACGATGGCCGCCAGGCGGGCGACGATTCTGGCCAGACAGCCGGTCTTGCAGGCCGACATCTCGAGGTACTCGGCCTCCGTGACCTCCCTGGTGGGGTCGTCGTGCCAGCAGATGTCGACGCCCTGGCCGAGGTGCGTGCGGTTGAGTTCGTACATCAGCATGTCGTGGGCACGCAGGCGGGTGGCGTCGTCGAGGTTGCCGGGGTCGTGCGTGATGATCTTCAGCGGGACGAAATACAGGGCGTTGCCCGCGTTCAGCGCGATGTCCGTGCCGTAGACGTGATGCAGCGCCGGTTCGCCGCGGCGCATCTTCGCGTCGTCCTCGATGTCGTCGACGATGATCGTCCCCGTGTGGAGCAGTTCGGGAATCGTGGCATACTCCAGGTAGTCGGTCGGGTCCTCGCCGAACCCCTCGACCAGCAGCAAAAAGACGACGGGCCGCCAGCGCTTGCCGCCTCGGTCGAGCAGATCCCAGATCGGGTCGGAGATGGTCCGCTGTATAGCCTCCAGGTCGTACTGGTAGCGGGCCGGCCCGAAGTATTCGCGGAGGTACGTCTCGCTCATCTCGCGGGGAACGATGTCCTCGATGGCGTCGTCGACGATGGGCTTCCACTCGTCAAGTACCTCCCGCATATGCCGGACCGTGACCGGGAACCGTGAAAAGTGTTTCAATGTGGCCGTCCCGGCGCGTGACGCCGCGGGGCCCCGCCGCTCAGTCGTGGAGTTCGGGCTCGTCGACGAGCCGTCCGCGCTGACGGGCCAGCCGCCGGTGTTCGGCGGCCTTGACGTGGTCGAACATCGACTCGGGAGCCGGATCGGCGCCGGACTCCGCGCTGTCGACGGCCGCCGCGACGCGGTCGTCGGCCCACTCGACGACGGCCTGCTCCTCCTCGTCGGTCCAGCCGTACTCCGTCCGGAGGTGTTCGCGGGTGCGCTCGATCGGGTCGGGCCACTCCTCGCGTTCGTCCTCCTCGCGGTACCGGCCCGGATCGTCGGTGGTCGTGTGGGCGCCCCGGCGGTAGTTGACCGCCTCGATCAGGGTCGGGCCCTCGCCCGTCCTGGCGGCACCGAGCGCTTCCCGGACGGCGTCCCGGACCGCGAGGACGTCGGAGCCGTCCACGCGGACGCCGTCGAAGCCGTAGGCGCGGGCCTTTTCGGCGACGGTGTCGGTCGCCGTCTGCCGCTCGAAGGGGACGCTGATGGCGTACCGGTTGTTCTGACAGAGAAACACCGCCGGCGCCTCGAACACGCCGGCGAAGTTCATCGCCTCGTGGAAGTCCCCCTCGCTCGTGGCGCCGTCGCCGAAACTGACCACCGCCGCGGCGTCGTCGTCGGCGTAGTCGGCGGCCATTCCTGCCCCCACGGCGTGCAGCAACTGGGTCGCAACCGGGATGGCCGGCGGGAGCGTCCGGTCGCCGCCGCTCTCGTGGTAGTTGCCCCGGCCGTCGAGGTGTTCGATGACGTCCACGAGGTCGAACCCCCGCGTCAGGTACATCGCGTGGTCGCGGTAGGTGGGAAACAGCCAGTCGTCGTCCCGGAGGGCGGTGGCGGCGCCCACCTGTATCGCCTCGTGGCCCGCCAGCGGGGCGTACGTGCCGAGTCGCCCCTGGCGGTTGAGCCGGACGGCCTTCTCGTCGAACCGCCGTGCGAGCACCAGTTGCCGATAGAGGTCGACGAATCGCCCGCGGGGCGGCTGTTTGCGCTCGGACGCCATCACGCCGTGAACCTCCCGGAGTTCGCTCGCCATCCTGGATCGACCTTTCGTCACCAAATTTGGCTCTTCACCAATAAAAAGTCGGTTTTGACCGCCAAAAACGAGAAATATTTTCGAAACGCCGCTCTACAGTTTCGGGTTTTGCTCCCGGCAGTCGACTGGCACTCTACTCGAACGGACCGACGCTCGGGACCCGGGCGGTCCGACGGCGGCAGGGTGCCAGGGGTTCCCAAATCGTTAGGTCACCGCCCGACCCAGTTGGACCGATGACCGAGTGGATCGGCGAGACGTTCACGAGCGAAACGGGCTGGAAGCACCTGGAGCAGCTTGTCGACCTGGGCAACCGGATGGCCGGCACCGAGGGCGAACGCGAGGGCGCGGAACTCACCCGCGACGCGCTCGAAGCGGCGGGCGCACGCGACGCCCGCCTGGAGCCGTTCGACATCCAGGGGTGGGAGCGGGTCGACTCCGCGATCGAGGCCGACGAGACGACCCAGGAGAGCATCGCACTTCCGCGCAGTCCGGAAGGGGAGGTGACCGCCGAACTGGTCGACGTGGGCTACGGGCTTCCGGAAGACTTCGAGGACGCCGACCTCGAGGGCAAGGTCGTGATGGCCGACACCTTCGTCCCCGACTGGTTCGAGCGGTACATCCACCGCACCGAGAAGTACTACCGCGCGGTCCAGGCCGGTGCGGCGGCGTTCGTCTATCGCAACCACGTCGAGGGCGGCCTCCCGCCAACCGGCAGCGTCGGCCGGGACGAACAACCCATCGGCGAGATCCCCGCCGTCGGCGTCAGCACGGAGGTCGGCAGCCGACTCGCCCGCCGGTTCGACGGCGAGTCCGTGACCGTGACCGTCGACGCCGACATTTACGAGGCCGAGAGCTACAACGTCCACGCCGCACTCGGCCCGGAGACCGACGAGCAGGTGCTGGTGACCAGTCACGTCGACGCCCACGACATCGCGGAGGGCGCGATGGACAACGGCGCCGGCACGGCGATGGTCGTCCAGGTCGCGGAGGCACTCGCTGCCCGCGAGGACGAACTCGACACCCGTGTCCACTTCGTCGCGTACGGCGCCGAGGAGGTGGGACTGTGTGGCTCCGAGCACCACGCCGAGGAGACCGACTTCGAGACGGTGAAAGCCGTCGTCAACAACGACGGCGTGGTCCGCGGACGGACGCTGTCGTTTGCCTGCCACGGCTTCGACACGCTGGCGGCAGCCGCCGAGGCAGTCGGCGAGCGGTTCGACCACCCGGTCAGAACCAACCCACAGCAGGGCCCCCACAGCGACCACTGGCCGTTCGTCCGCTGGGGCGTCCCGGGCTACCACGTGATGAGCGAGACCGGCAGCGACGGGCGTGGATGGGGTCACACCGAGGCCGACACCATCGACAAGCTGGAAAGCCGGGACCTCCGCGAGCAGGCCGTCCTGCTCTCGGAGTTAGTCGTCGACATCGCCGACGACGGGACCGAGATCGACCACAAGGACGCCGAGGAGATCGCGGCGGCGCTGGAAGCGGAGGACCACGACGCCGCGATGAAGCTGATGGACGAGTGGCCCTACGACGACTGACCGTCGGACCGTAACCGACGGGATCCGCCGGATGCGGGACCCGACCGGCGGGCCGTACGACGACTGCTCGCCGAGCCGCAACCGGGAACGACGGACCGACGAACCGTCGGACCGCCGGGCGAATCCCCATACCCTTTTGCCGGTCGCCCGCAGACACGCGGGTATGGCTGCTGGAGGCGAGCAGGGCACCGTCGGCGTCGTCGGCCCGGCGGACCCCGTCGAGGACTCCCTGACGGACACGGAACGGGCGGTCGTCCGCGGATCCGCCGAGGCGGTTCGCGAAGCGGCGCCCGACTGGGTCCTCGCCGTGGGCGAGGCGGCGCTGGTCGACCTCGTCGCGGCGGGCGTCGACCGGCCGGTGCTTCCGGTCGGCGTCGCGGCCGCCGTCCGACCGGTCCCAAGGGACCGCGCGGATGCGGCGATCCGGTCGGTCCTCGCAGGGAACGCGACGACGCGCGAGCGAACGCTGCTCTCGGTGGCGGTCGACCACGACCCCGTGGGCCGGGCGCTACTTGACGTGGCGCTGGTGACCGACGTGCCGGCGCGCATCTCCGAGTTCGGCGTCGAGGCCGGCGGCGACCCCGTCGCCCGGTTCCGCGCCGACGGCGTCGTCGTCGCGACGCCCGCGGGGTCGGTCGGCTACGCGCGCGACGCCGGCGGCCCGATCCTGTCTCCCGGAACGGAGTCAGTCGGCGTGGTGCCCATCTCCCCCTTTGCGACCGAGGCCGACCACTGGGTCCTCCGCGACGAGTCGGTCGTCGCCGCCCCCCACCGCGAGGAGGCGGTCGCGGTCGTCGTCGACGGGCGCAAACGTCAGGTGATCGGAGCCGGCGAGTCCGTCTCGATGGCGGCGGACGGACGACTTGCCATCCTCTCCGTCCCGGAGGCGGGCCCCGCCCGCTGACCCGCGGCACCGTCGTCGTTCGTTCCGGGTGGCCGACCCCGACTCGCCTACCGACGGACTGGGAAAAACTCTAATGGAAGAAACTCCAGAGGTAGTCACATGCAACCACTGTCCCTGCTGGGGCCGCTGGACGCACTGGGGACGAACGTCACCTACCTCGTCTTCGGCCTGGCGATCGCCAACGTCGGCACCCGACTGCTCGCGCACCGCCAGCACGCACGCCAGGCCGAACGGTCCGACGATGCGGAGGCGCTGACCCGCCACCCGCTGCATCAGGCGACGAACGTCCTGCTGTTGCTGTCGGCGTTCTACATGGCGACCGTCGCCTACCACGGGGGCACGGTGATGTCGATGCTCGCGATGGGGCTGGTGATCACTGACTTCTTCGAGTTCGAGGCCCGCAAGGTCGAGGCACGCAAGGGCGACCCGCTGGACAGGCCAAACGGGGCTTTGACCGCCTCGCTGCTTCTGGTGGGATACGCGAGTTACCAGGCGCTGTACTTCCTGATCGAGGGCCTCGTTGCCCGCATCATCGTGGTCTGAGCCGCGACCAGCGGGCGGTCAGGCGACGTCGTAGCCGGTGGCTTCCAGCACCTCGCGGTAGCGGTTGCGGATCGTGACTTCGCTGACGTTTGCGACCTCGGAGACGTCGGCCTGTGTGATCGGCTCGCCGTTCAGTTTCGCGGCGGCGTACAGGGCGCTCGCTGCGATGCCGACGGGGTGTTTTCCGCTGTGGACTCCCTTCTCGGTCGCCCCGTCGATCAGGTCCCTCGCCGTGCGCTCGGTGTCGTCGCCACACGCCAGGTCCGAGGCGAACCGGCCGACGTACTCGATGGGGTTGGTCGGCGGGATGGCGAGTTCGAGTTCCCTGTCGACGTACCGGTAGGCCCGCTTTATTTCCAGGTCGTCGACGCGACTGACGGCGGCGACCTCGTCGATGGAGCGCGCGACCCCGCCGATGCGCGCGGCGGCGTACAGCGACGCTGTCGCGACCGCCTCGATGGACCGGCCGGGCAGCAGGTCCTCCTCCAGGGCCTGCTGGTAAATGACGCTTGCCGTCTCCCGGATCGAGTCCGGCAGCCCCAGCGCCGACGCCATCCGGTTTATCTCCCCCAGTGCCTGCCGGAGGTTCCGGTCCGCCGATCCTTTGGTCCTGAACCGCTCGTTCCAGGTCCGGAGTCGGGCGAGTTTGCGGCGCCGCCCCGGGTCCAGTTCCCGCCCGCTCGCGTCCCGGTCCTGCCAGCCGATCATCGTCGACAGGCCCTTGTCGTGGAGCAACTGGGTCGTCGGGGCGCCGCCCCGCGATTTCCTGTCGCGCTCCCGCTGGTCGT
>JAZKSB010000117.1:0-6432 GCA_036626315.1 Halobacteriales archaeon | reverse complement strand
CACGAACAGGGGTACCGGCCCGAACGTGGACGGCGAGCCGAGTGCGGATTAGGACCCCCCGGGCCCGCCGTCTCACCCGAACCAGGAGAGCAGTTCCTCCACCGGCCGGGTGTTCAGCACGTCTCCAGGTTCACACCAGCCCCGCTGGGCCTGGGAGACGCCGAGGTGCAAGTAATCGAGTTCGGGCGTTCCGTGGGCGTCCGTCGAGACCACCAGCGACACGTCCCCGCGGTACTCCCTGACCCGCGCCCAGTCCAGGTCCAGCCGCTTCGGCTGGGCGTTTATCTCGACGGCGACGCCCTCGCTCGCGGCGGTCGCCATCACGGCGTCCCAGTCCAGGTCAAGCGGTTCCCGCTCGTTGATCAGGCGGTTCGAGGGGTGCGCGAGCACGTCCAGGACGCCCGACTCCATCGCCGCTACCAGTCGGTCGGTCGGGTCGTCGAGTCGTCCGTGCAAACCGGCGACGACGAGGTCGATCTCGGACAGCCAGTCGTCGGGGACGTCGACGCCGTCAGCGGTTATCTCGGCCTCGATGCCCTGGAGGACGCGGACGTCGACGTCGGGGTCGTCGTTGACCGCCGCGACGGCATCTCGCTGCTCCCGGAACGCGTCCCCGTCGAGTCGGCTCGGGATCGGCGCGTTCGGGCCGTGGTCGGTGACTAGGAGGTACTCCAGGCCGCGCTCGTCTGCGGCCGCCGCCATCTCGGCGACGCTTGCGGTGCCATCCGAGAAGTCGGTGTGGACCTGGAGGTCGCCTCTCACGTCGTCGACCTCGGCCGGGTCCGGGAGCGTCCCTGTCGCCGCGGCCTCGACCTCGCCCGTGTCCTCCCGGAGTGTCGGCGGGATCCAGGACAGATCCAGGGCCGCGTAGACCTCCTCCTCGGTCTGGCCAGCGAGGCGTTCGCCGGCCCGCGGGTCGCCGTCATCCTCGACGTCGCTCACGTCGAACAGGCCGTATTCGTTGAGTTTCCAGTCGCGGTCGATGGCGCGGTTGCGAAGCGCGATGTTGTGGTCCTTCGACCCCGTGAAGTACACCAGTGCGGCCCCGTACTCGTGGGCGTCGACGACCCGGAGGTCCATTCGCAGGTCCCCGGACGCCAGCACCGATGCCTTCGTCTCCCCGCGGTTCAGCACCTCCTCGACGTCCTCGTGGTCACAGAAGACGTCCATCGCCGCGTGGGGCTCCTCGGAGGCGGCCAGCACGTCGATGTCGCCGACCGTCGGGCGGCGCCGCCGGAACGACCCAACGACCTCGACACGGTCGAACGGGTCCGCGCCGGCGAGGCGGGTCCGGACGTCCTTGGCGACGGGGAACGCCCGCCCCAGCAACAGCCGCTCCTCGCCGGCCCGCGCGAGGTCGATGTGGTCGAGGACGTTCTGCTGGCTCTTCTCACCGAACCCCTCCAGCTGCGCGATCTCGCCGGCCTCCGCCGCGCCTTCGAGGTCGTCGAGCGTCTCGACGCCCAGTTCGAGATACAGCGTTTTGGCGGTCTTCGGCCCGACGCCCTCGACGCGGGTGATCGCCTCGATGTCGATGGGCAGGTCGGCTTTCAGCTCCTCGTAGTAGGACATCTCGCCGGTCTCGAGGTATTCGGCGATCTTCTCTGCGATCGACTCCCCGACCCCGTCTATCTCCTGGAGTTCGCCCCGCTCGTGAATTTCCGCGACGCCCTCCGAGAGGGCCACGACGTTGCGGGCCGCCCGGCGATACGCGCGGGGCTTGTACCCTACTTCCTGAATCTCCAGGAAGTCGGCGATCTCCCTGAACATCTCCGCGACCTTCGCGTTCTTCATCCCGGTCCACCGCTCGGCTATTGGCGGGGACGGCCCATGAAATCGCAGGTCCGTTTCCGGGCGGCGGCCCGACCAACGGGCCTGCACGCACCACGCCGGTCGGCCCGCTGGCCGGATTTAAGGGTCTGCTCCGCCTTCGTTCGCACATGCGAGGCATCAAGGTCGGGTCCGCGTTCGGCATACCGATCAAGCTCAACTGGACGTTCCTGATCGTGCTCCCGCTGTTTGCGGCGTTCATCGCTTGGGACGTCGGTCAACTGATCGAGGTGATGAACGCGACGTACGGGTCGACGCTGGACGCCGACGCGCTGACCGCGGGATCCACCCCCTGGGTGCTCGGACTCGTCTCTGCGGTCGGGCTGTTTCTGGGCGTGTTGCTCCACGAGTTCGGTCACTCGCTGGTCGCGATGCGGTACGGCTACGAGATCGACTCCATCACGCTGTGGCTGCTTGGCGGGGTCGCAAGCTTCGCGGAGATGCCGGAAGACTGGCGCCAGGAGCTGTGGATCGCCGCTGCGGGGCCCGTCGTCAGCCTGGTGCTGGGTGCGGGCTCGTATGCGGTCTTCGCGTCGCTCCCGACCTCGCTGGACCCGGCCCGGTTCGTCTTCGGCTATCTCGCTATCCTGAACGTCGTGCTCGCCGTGTTCAACCTGCTGCCGGGATTTCCGATGGATGGCGGGCGCATCCTCCGGGCGCTGCTCGCCCGCAACCGCACCCACGCCCAGGCCACCCGGCAGGCCGCCGAGGTCGGGAAACTGTTCGCGTTCGTGCTCGGCCTGGTCGGGGTGTTCGTCAACTGGTTTTTCATTCTGCTAGCGCTTTTCATCTACGTCGCCGCCTCCGGCGAGGCCCAGCAAACGACGCTGAAGGCCGCCCTGGAAGGCGTGACCGTGAGCGACGTGATGACAACCGGCGAGAACCTCAGGACCGTCGATACGCACGCCAGCGTGTCGGAACTGCTCTCGCGGATGTTCGAGGACCGCCACGTCGGCTATCCCGTCGTCGAGGGCGGCGAACTCGTCGGGATGGTGACCCTCGACGACGCCGCCGAGGTCACGGAGGTCGAGCGGGACGCCATCCGCGTGGGCGACGTGATGTCCGACGACCTCGAATCCGTGACGCCGGACGCCGACGCGATGTCGGCCCTGGAGCGGATGCAGCGCCGCGGCGTCGGCAGGCTCCCGGTCATCGAGGACGGCGAACTGGTCGGCATCGTCTCCCGGACGGACCTGATGCGGGCGTTCGAGATTCTCCGGTCCGGCGGCCAGCCCCGAACGATAGCGGGACCCGGGTCGCGACTGGGCGTCCGCTGATCTGCGCCCCTACCGCGTCTTGACGACGGCCCTACCGCGTCTTGACGACGGCCCTACCGCGTCGCGAGGAACGCCTCGATGCGGTCGGTGGCCTCGCGGAGGTCGTCCATCCCGGTGGCGTACGACACCCGCAGGTGGCCCTCGCCGCCGGCGCCGAACACGTCGCCCGGAACCACGGCGACGCCCTGCTCGTCCAGGAGGTCCTGTGCGAACTGCCCGGCGTCGTCGCCCGGGATCTCGGGGAAGACGTAGAACGCACCCGTCGCCTCGAACGCCCCGAGGCCCATCTCCTCGAACCGCGAGAGGACGAACTTGCGCCGGCGGTCGTAGGCCGCCCGCATCTCCGCGACGTCGTCGTCGCAGGACCGCAGCGCCTCCAGGGCCGCGTGCTGGGCGGTCGTCGGCGCCGACAGCATCGAATACTGGTGGATGCGGTTCATCCCGCGGATGGCCTCGGGCGGACCCATCGCGTACCCGAGTCGGAGCCCGGTCATCGCGTAGGCCTTCGAGAACCCGTTGAAGACCACCGTGCGCTCGCGCATGCCGGGCAACGTCGCGATGGAGGTGTGCTCGCCCTCGTAGGTGAGGTCGGCGTAAATCTCGTCGGACAGCACGGTCAGGTCGTGCTCGCGGGCGAAGGCCGCCACCTCCGCCAGTCGGTCGTCGGTCATCACCGCGCCCGTCGGATTGTTCGGATAGCAGAGCACGAGCACCTCCGCCCCGTCGGCGCCGGCGGCGGCCAGGCGCTCGCGAGTCAACTGGAATCGATCGGCCTCCCGAGTCCGGATCCGCAGGATCTCCCCGCCGGCGAACGTGACCCCCGGTTCGTAGGAGAGATACGACGGCTGGGCCAGCGCCACCACGTCGCCGGGGTCGACGAGCGCGCGAAACGCCAGGTCGATGGCCTCGCTCGCGCCGGCGGTGACCAGCAGTTCCTCCGCCGGGTCGTAGGTCAGGTCGTACCGGTCGGCGACGTGGTCGGCGATCGCCTCCCGCAGCGTCGCCATCCCGCGGTTCGCCGTGTAGGATGTCCGGCCCGCCTCCAGGGCGTCCATCGCGGCCTTGCGGGCCGGCCACGGGGCCGCGAAGTCCGGTTCGCCAACGCCCAGCGAGACGACGTCGTCGCGGCGGTCGGCTATCTCGAACAGTTCGCGGATGCCCGACGGCGGCACGGCCCGAACGCGTTCAGCCAGGTTCATGGCGAGAGTGGGGGCCTGTCGTCGTCGTCCTCGCGGTCGAACTCGATGCCGGCCTCCTTGAAGGTCTCCATGACGTAGTGGGTGGCCGTCCCGGCGACCGCCGGGATCGGTGCGATATCCTCGGCGACGAACCGACCGATCTCCCGGACGGAGCCGGCCTCCATCGACAGCAGGAAGTCGAAGTCCCCGGAGACCAGCCGGAGCGTCCGCACGGCCCTGTTCTGTGACAGCAGATCTGCCACGTCGCCGTAACTCGTCTCCCTGTCGAGGTCCACGTCGACCTCGACAAGGGCCGTCACGCGCTCTCGATCCATGTGAGTCCGGTCGACGACCGGCCGGTAGCCCTGCACGACGCCGTCCTCCTCCAGGCGCTCTATCGCGGCATCGACTTCGGCGGCGCTCAGGTCGGTCATCCGCGCGATCGCCTCGGCGTCGTAGCGAGCGTTCTCCAGCAGGCAGTCCAGCACCGCTCGATCCGCGTTCATGAGACCGGCAACGGGGACCGCGGGAAAAGCCCGATCGGTCGGGTCAAAATTTGGGCCGACCGCCGCAGGACGAAACCCGGACTTATACCCGTACCTGGTTCCCAGGCCCGGTATGGCCAGCGACGAGCGGACTGCGATCCTGGGCGGAACGTTCACCCCGGTCCACAACGGGCACCGGGCGCTGCTGCACGCGTCGTTCCAAACCGCGAGCCACGACGGCGAGGGCGACGGCCACGTCATCGTCGGCCTGACGTCGACGGAACTGGCCCGGTCGTCCCGCAGCGGCGACCACGCGGACCTGCTGGGCCCCTTCGAGCAGCGACGGGAATCGCTCGAGGACGAACTGGCCCGGATGGGTCGCGCGTACTCGGCGTCCTACGAGATCGTCCGCATCGAGGACACCGCCGGCCCGGCGGCGACCCGCGAGGACCTGGACGCGCTGGTCGCCTCCCCGGAGGCGAAAGCCCAGCGGCGCGCCCACCGGATCAACCGCGACCGCGTCGCGGACGGACTCGAACCGCTGGAGATCCACACCGCGCCGTTCGTCATCGCCGAAGACGGCACCCGGATCAGCAGCACCCGCATCCGCGAGGGCGAGATGGACGCCCACGGCCGAATCACCGGGATGTCCGAGTAACGGGCGCCATTCCCGGAATCCGGTGCAGTCGGGCCGCGGACCTGCCGGCGGTCACACCGACTCCGAACCGCTCGATCCCCGGACGGTCATCACCGGCACCGGCGACGTCCGGATCAACTTCTCCGCGACGCTGCCCAGCAGGTACCGGTCGAATCCGGTCCGGCCGTGGGTGCCGACGACGATCAGGTCGACGTCCCGGTCCTCGACCTGCTCCAGGACCGTCCCGTGGACCGACGCGCCCGTCTCCACGGTCGCCGATGTGGGCTCCAGTTCGCCCGCGCCGGCGGCGAACTCCCGCGCCTCCTCGAGGACTTCCTCGGCGGTCCCGATCAGCGCCTCAGTCCCGACGGCTGCGCGGACGTCGACGCCCAGCCCCGCGACGTCGACGACCGACAGCAGTTTGAGATTTGCTCCCTCGACGGTCGCCAGGTCGACGGCTCTGGCCAGCGCCGCTCGCGCCGGGTCGCTGCCGTCGGTCGGCACGAGCACGTTCTCGAATGGGTGCCGGAAGTCGGCGTCCGGTCGTATCGTCAGCACGGGGCCCTCCGACTGGCGGACGACCCGCTCGGTGGTGCTGCCCAGCAGGAGCCGTTCCAGCCCCGTCCGGCCCCGGGTCGGCATCGCGATCAGGTCGGCGTCGACGGTGTCGGCGTAGCCGACGATGGTCTCGTAGGGCTGGCCCTGCAGCACCTCCGTCTCGGCGTCGACGACGGCATCGCGGGCGCGGTCGGCTGCCGCCTCGACGACGTCCTCGCCCTCGCGTTCGAGGACGTCGATCACCTCGCCGCCCACCCGCGTCGCGCTGTCCCGCGTGGTGTCGGCCACGTAGAGGACGTACACCGTCGCGTCGTGCGCTCTCGCGAGGTCGAGCACGTGGTCGAGGACGGCCTCGGCCCCCTCGCCGCCGTCGGTCGGGAACAGCAGTCGGTCGAACATGCCCGGATAGACGCCCGGCGGACACAAAAAACGGGTCGGTGGATTCGGGGCGACTCGCGGCGGTTGGT
>JAZKSB010000116.1:0-6439 GCA_036626315.1 Halobacteriales archaeon | reverse complement strand
AACTCTGGGCGTTCATCTCACAGCCCGGGAACCTCGTCGACTGCGTCCCCGGCGCACGGGACATCCAGCGCCGCTCGGAGCGCGAATACGCCTTCGAGATCCAGCAGGGGCTGGGCCGGTTCACGGTCGATCTGGACGGCGAGGTCGAACTCGTCGAGATGAACGAACCCGACTGGATCGTCGCCGACGGCAGCGCTTACGACGACACGACCGGCAGCACCTTCGAGGGCGTCGCCGCCATGGAGATGACCGACGTCGACGACGAGACCGTCGAACTCGCGTACATGGCCGACCTGTCGTTCACCGGCGGCGTCGCCTCGCTGGGCGCCAGACTCGTGGGCCGGGTGATCGGCTCGCAGGTCGAAGACTACTTCGAGAACGTGAGATCGGAGTTCGAAGGCGACGACGGGGAGTGACCCGGCCCGGGGTCGGGAGGCGGGCCGGCGTTCCCCCCGAACCCTCCAAAAACTACTTGGACTGCCGCCGCTCCGTTCCCTTCGATGAGCCAGACCGACCCAACGGGGGTCTTCGAGGAGGTCTCCGAGATGGACTCCTCTTCGATCCCCCGCCCGATGGTGCCGATGATCGTCGTCAGCGACAGTCCGGAGCACGACCCGAACGTCATGGCGGCGTCGTGGTGGATGGTCGCCGGCTACCGGCCGTTTCGGTTCCTGCTGGCGGTCGACCAGTACACCCACACTCACGAGATAATCGAGACCAACCCCGAGTTCGTGCTCGCGGTGCCGACGACGGAGATGGTAGACGTGCTGACCGTCGCCGGCAAACTCAGCGGCGCGGACGTGGACAAGTTCGAGGAACTCGGCCTGGAGACCGTGCCCGGCCAGGGCGTCGACGTGCCGCTTCTGGCCGACGCCGCGGGCAACATCGAGTGCAGCGTGATGGAGTCGTTCGCGTTCGAGGGGACGACCTACTACTTCGGGAGCGTCGAGCACGCCTACGTCGTCCCGGGGGGCATGGACGGCCGGATCGTCTCGCCGGCCGCGGACGTCCTGGCGAACCTCGGCAGCGACTGGGCCGACGAGGACGACGATCTCAAGACCCGCTACTACGTCGACGTCTCCGAGGACGACGTCGCGTCGGTCTCCGGCGAGCAGATCCTGCAGGGGCTCTCGGCGACGCTGCAGGAGAAACTTCGCGAATAACGCCTCTACGATGGCGGGACATTCGAACGGGAATGGGGCAGACGCCGGGGAACCATCGGGCGGGTCCCGCAAAGGGACGGGTCTCCCGATCGAAGACGGCCGTGCGGTCGTCGTCTACTACTCTCGGACGGGCACCACCCGCGCGGTCGCGACCGACGTCGCCGACTGCCTGGAGTCGCCCGCGGTGCGGCCCATCCGCCCGCGCACCGAGCGGTCCTACTGGAACTGGCTCGCCCGGTCGTTTCTTCCGGGGTCGACGGTCCCCGTCGAGTCGATGGCGACCGACCTGCGGGACGCCGGGGCGGTCGTCCTGGGGACGCCAAAGTGGACGCTGTCCTGTCCGCCGGTCACCGAGTTCCTCCGGCAGGCGGACCTGGCGGGGGTCCCGACGGGGCTCGTTCTCACGTACGGGGGCTTCGACGAGCAGCGGTACGCCGACGCCCTCGCGGACCGCCTCGAGGACCTGGGCGCGGACCTGCGGGCACGGCTGCTGGTTCAGCGCGACGCCGTCGGCACCGGGGACTACCGCGACGGCCTCGCGACGTTCTGTCAGGCCCTCGGCGAAGAAACGACCTTCGGCCCCGGGTCCACACCAAAGGATTAACGCCCGGTCCGCGACCCACATCAAGGGATGACCGAACGCATCGTGGTCGGGGTGACGGGAGCGTCGGGCCAACTGTACGGCATCGCCGCCCTCGAACTCCTCGCGGAGACCGACTACGAGGTCCACCTGGTCGTCTCCGACGCCGCGAAGGTCAACCTCGTGCAGGAGGCCGACCGGTCAGTCGAGGCGGTGCGCGACCTGGCAGACGTCGTCCACGACAACGACGACGTCGGCGCATCCATCGCAAGCGGCTCCTTCGAGACGGCGGGGATGCTGGTCGCGCCGTGCTCGATGAAGACCCTCTCGGACGTCGCTCGCGGGCGCAGCGGGAACCTGATCACACGGGCCGCCGACGTCACGCTGAAGGAGCGCCGTCCGCTGGTGGTGATGCCCCGGGAGATGCCGCTGAACCGCATTCACCTGGAGAACATGCTCGCGGTGACAGACGCCGGCGGCGTCGTCTTCCCGCCCTCGCCGTCGTTTTATCACGGCCCCGACTCCGTCGAGGAACTGGTCTCCCGGACCGCCGCCCGGGCGCTGGCCCAGGTCGGAGTCGATGTGGACTACGAGGAGTGGGACGGGCTCGGGTAGCCGGCGGGGTCCACGGCAGGAACCGAAGCGACGGAACGAGGGGCCCGCCGTGGATCGCTCGGAGTCCCGACAACTGCCCGAACGTCCAGGGAACGACGGGAAACGCCCGGTGAGTTGTGACTGTCGTCCCGAGTGCCGCCCGTTTGTGGACGTTCGAACATCTTACGACAACGTAACTGCACGTCCTTGTGAATCGCCCGCGCAAAAGGGACTGGTTACCGGAGTATTTACGAAACTCCTATAACGCGAGAAGGCTTCCAAATGGACATGCCACGGAGGGTTCTCTCGTGAGCGTACTGCAGCGCGACCCCGACGATCGCGTGCAGGTACTCGACGAGAACGGGGAGGTAGTCGAGGGGGCGGCGATACCCGACCTCGACGACGACCGACTGGTCGAGATGTACAGACACATGAAGATCGGGAGACACTTCGACGAACGGGCGGTGTCGCTGAACCGCCAGGGGCGGATGGGGACCTACTCCCCGCTGTCCGGGCAAGAGGGCGCCCAGGTGGCGAGCGCCCTCGCGCTCGATCCGGACGACTGGCTGTTTCCCAGCTATCGCGAACACATGGCCAGTTACATCCGGGGGTTGCCGCTGGAAAAGACCCTCCAGTACTGGATGGGCGACGAGGAGGGCAACAGGACCCCGGAGGACGCCAACCTGTTCACCGTCGCGGTGCCCATCGCGACCCAGATCCCACACGCGACCGGCGCGGCGTGGGCCTCGAAACTCCGCGACGAGGACGACCGGGCGTTCATGGTCTACTTCGGTGACGGCGCCACCAGCGAGGGGGACTTCCACGAGGGACTGAACTTCGCCGGCGTCTTCGACGTGCCCGGCGTCTTCTTCTGCAACAACAACCAGTGGGCCATCTCGATGCCCCGCGAGCACCAGACCGCGAGCGACACCATCGCCCAGAAGGCGGACGCGTACGGCTTCGAGGGGGTCCAGGTCGACGGCATGGACCCGCTTGCGGTGTACCAGGTGACCCGCGAGGCCGTCGAGAAGGCCAAAGACCCCGGCGAGGGCGAACGCCGGCCCACCCTCATCGAGGCGGTCCAGTACCGCTTTGGCGCCCACACGACCGCCGACGACCCGACGGTGTACCGCGACGAGGAGGAGGTCCAGCGGTGGAAGCAGAAGGACCCGATCCCGCGGCTGGAGACGTTCCTGCGCGGCCGGGGACTGCTCGACGACGAGCGGGTCGACGCCATCGAGTCGGAGGTCGAAGGGGAGGTCGCAGACGCCATCGACGCCGCCGAGTCGGCCGCCGACCCCGACCCCGAGGCCATGTTCGAACACGTCTACGAGGGGCTGCCAAAACGGCTCCAGCGCCAGCTGGCCGACCTCGAATCGCTTCGCGAACACCACGGGGACGAAGCGCTCCTGGAGGACTGACGATGAGCGAAACCATACAGGAAACGGAAAGTCTCACGCTCGTACAGGCAGTCAGGGACGGTCTTCGGGACGCGATGCGCGACGACGACAGCGTCCTGGTCATGGGCGAGGACGTCGGCGAGAACGGCGGCGTCTTCCGCGCAACCGACGGCCTGATCGAGGAGTTCGGCTCCGACCGGGTCATCGACACGCCGCTGGCGGAGTCGGGCATCGTCGGCACCGCCGTCGGCATGGCCGCCTACGGACTGCGGCCGGTCGCGGAGATCCAGTTCATGGGGTTCATCTACCCCGCGTTCGACCAGATCGTCTCCCACGCCGCCCGCCTGCGGACCCGGTCTCGGGGCCGGTTCTCCGCGCCGCTGGTCGTGCGGGCGCCTTACGGCGGCGGCATCCGCGCGCCGGAACACCACTCCGAGTCGACGGAGGCGTTCTTCAGCCACATGCCCGGGCTGAAGGTCGTCATGCCCTCGACGCCGTACGACACTAAGGGGCTGCTCATCTCGGCCATCCGGGACCCGGACCCGGTGATCTTCCTCGAACCGAAGCTAATCTATCGGTCGTTCCGCGAGGATGTCCCGGACGAACCGTACGAGGTGCCGATCGGAGAGGCCGCCGTCCGCAAGGAAGGCGAGGACGTCTCGGTGTTCACCTGGGGCGCGATGGCCCGCCAGACCCTGGAGGCCGCCGAGCAACTGGAGGAGGAGGGCATCTCCGCTGAGGTCGTCGACCTCCGGACGGTCTCGCCGCTGGACGAGGAAACCATCGTCGAGTCCTTCGAGAAGACCGGCCGGGCGGCGGTCGTCCACGAGGCGCCCAAAAGCGGCGGCCTCGCCGGCGAGATCGCCGCAACCATCCAGGAGCAGGCACTTTTGTACCAGGAGGCGCCGGTCGAGCGGATCACCGGGTTCGACACCCCGTTCCCGCTGTACGCCCTGGAGGACTACTACCTGCCGGAACCGGCCCGCATCAAGGACGGCATCCGCGAGGTCGTGGAGTTTTAACGATGACCGGACGAACGGAGGTCTGACGAATGGCATTCGAGTTCGAGCTACCCGACGTCGGCGAGGGGATCGCCGAGGGCGAACTGGTCAGTTGGCTAGTCGACGTGGGCGACGCGGTCGCCGAGGACCAGCCGCTTGCGGAGGTCGAGACGGACAAGGCGATGGTGGACGTGC
The DNA here is from genome assembly GCA_036626315.1 of Halobacteriales archaeon. GTDB lineage: Archaea > Halobacteriota > Halobacteria > Halobacteriales > PXRE01 > PXRE01. The sequence continues at coordinate 1,506 of JAZKSB010000116.1, read as the reverse complement.
CCTCGCCGGTCGACGGCACCGTGACCGAGAAACTGTACGAGGAAGGCGACATCGTGCCCGTCGGGGGGGTGTTCGTGATCATCGAGCGGGACGGCGAAGTCGAGAACGCCGAACTCCGGGAGGCCGGCGAATCGGAGACTGCCGAAGCGGAGACCGGCGCGACGGACGCCGGGGCGGAGCCTGCATCCGCCGCGGCAGGACCTGCCGGCGATGGCACCGAAGCCGCCGCACAGGATGCCCCGGTCCCGGAGGGGCGGGTGTTCGCGGCCCCGAGCGCCCGCCGGCTGGCCCGCGAACTCGGCGTGGACATCGCCGAAGTCGAGGGCACCGGTCCCGCCGGCCGCGTCACCGAGCAGGACGTCCGGGCCCGCGCCGAGAGCGGCGGGACGGCAGAGGAGTCGGGACCAGCCGAGACCGCCGAACAAGCCGAGGCCGGGGAACCGGCTGGCGAACCCGTCGACGCCGCCGAACCGGCGGCGGTCGAGTCCGCCGACCGGGAGCGCAGCCTGGCCGCACCGGCGACCCGGCGGGTTGCCGAGGAACTCGACGTCGACCTCGACGCCGTGCCCGCCGCCGAACGGCGCGACAGCGAGGCCTTCGTCGATGAGGCCGCCGTCCGCGAGTACGCCCGGGTCCAGCAGGAGGCCCAGGCCCGCCAGGCGGAGCGGGTCCGGGAGGAGGGGGCGGCCGCGGGGGCCGAAGCGGGCGAGGAAGCCGCCGGCGAGCGGGTCGAGCGCATCGAGTACGGGGGCGTCCGGCAGACCATCGGCGACGCGATGGTCGAGTCGAAGTTCACGGCCCCCCACGTCACCCACCACGACACCGCGGTCGTCGACGACCTGGTCGAGACCCGGGAGCGCCTCAAACCAGAGGCCGAGGCCCAGGACGTCCGTCTGACGTACATGCCGTTCGTGATGAAGGCCGCCGTCGCCGCGCTGAAGCGACACCCCGTGCTGAACGCCGAACTCGACGAGGAGGCCGGCGAGATCCTGCGCAAAAAGTACTACAACGTCGGGGTCGCGACCGCGACCGACGCCGGATTGATGGTCCCGGTCGTCGAGGACGTCGACGGGAAGGGGCTGCTGCAGATCTCAACCGAGGTCAACGAACTCGTCGAGAAGGCACGCGAGCGCTCGATCGCGCCGGACGAACTCCAGGGGTCGACGTTCTCGGTGACTAACTTCGGCGCGATCGGCGGGGAGTACGCCACGCCCATCCTCAACTACCCCGAGGTCGGGATCCTGGGCATCGGCGAGTTGAAACAGCGGCCGGTCGTCGAAGACGGCGAGGTCGTCGCCAGGTACACCCTCCCGATCTCGCTGACGATCGACCACCGCATCGTCGACGGCGCCGACGCCGCGCAGTTCGCCAACGCGTTCATCGAGTACGTCGAGAACCCCGAACTCCTGTTGCTGGAGTAGCGGACAGCCCGGACCCCCATTGCAGGAGTAGCGGACACCCGCCCCGGCGGCGGTCTGTCGCCGGGGCGGACGTCTCTTCGGCGGC
>JAZKSB010000115.1:0-6524 GCA_036626315.1 Halobacteriales archaeon | reverse complement strand
CCTCTCGGCCACCTGCTCTCAAGGCAGGCGCATTGGGCCACTTTGCTATCCCACCGCGCCCGCAGCTATCAGCGGCGGAGGCTAAGAGTCTTCGGTCCGCAACTCGCCGTCCCCCACGACGAGGCCGAGCTGGTCGATCATCGCCAGGGTCCGCTCGGGGACGATCCGCCCGGCCTCGTGATGCGCACGAAGCAACGACGTCAGCGACGCCAGGTCGTCGCCGGTCTCGACGAGCGTCCCGAACTCGATGAAGTCCACGTCCAGCCCGGCGGCCCGACCGCGGGCGGCCAGCGTCTCGACCGGCGGCGGCGCAAACGCGTCCTCGAAGTCGATGGTGTCGCTGAAGCCCGCGAGATACACTCGACCGCCCGTGGACGCGCCGAGCACCACGTCCCGCCGCCGGAGTTTCATCGCGGTCTCGTCGATGCCCGGCCGTCCGATCGCCGGCGCGGTCGGCCGGACGACCTCGACGCTCTTTGCGCCCTCCCGTTCGAGGAGGTGTGTCACCGTGTTCCCCACGCGGGCGCTGTAGTTCGAGCCCACCTGCTCCTCGAACCGCGGGAACTCTGGGTCGTCCAGCGCCTCTGTCACCGTCTCCCGGACCGCCTCTTCGGCCGGGGTGTCCTGCCGGTGGCGCTCGTCGATCCGGTCGTCGGGCAGGTAGTTGACCAGCAGGTCGCCGCCGCTCTCCTCGACCGTGCGACAGACGTCCTGCAACATCACCTCGTAGAGGTCGGCGGCTTCGGCGGCCGACAGCGGCGACGTCTCCGACAGCCTCGGCAGCACGAGGCCCTCGCGTGGCGGTGCGGCGGGAACGACGATGACGCTCATGGGGGATCGTTGCTCGCTCGCCGGCTTGAACCCCGTGATTCCGATTCGTCGTCGCCCGCCGTGCCGTGGCGGCGGATCGTCGCCGGCACGGCGAGTCCCCGGTGGCTTGAAGTCGGACGGCGTCGAACGGCCAGCATGGTCTGGCTGAAACTCCTCGGCGGACTCGCGGTCCTGCTGGCCGCCGTGCTCGCGGTCGGTTCGCTGGCCGGCGTGGCGACGACGATAGCGAGCGACGTCGCGGCGCTGGTCGTGGTCGGACTGGTGGTGCTGGTCGTCGTCGGACTGGCCGGCTACGGCAACACCTTCGCCTGGAACACCACCTACTGGTAGGCGGTCCGACCGCTCTCGCGTCGACCCCTGTGCTCCAACCTTAACGACCGCGTCGGCCCTTCGTCTGGCGGTAATCCGACGACAGCAGTTCCTCGAAGTGCGAGCGGAACGTCTCCCGTTCGGAATCGTTCATTTCGGCGGGTGCCAGCATCGGGACGAGGCTGAACCCACGCCCGCGGATCGTCGTGGCGTGGTCGTCCGCAACGGCGAACGAGTCGGCGGGATCCGTGGTGTGTTCCGCCGCCAGCGCGGCGAGCACCCGGTCGCCGACCGGCACCAGTATCTCGGGGTTTATCATCCGGAGTTCGGCGTTCAGGAACGGATCGCAGTTGCGGACCTCCTCGTCGGTCGGCGGGCGGTCCGGGTGGCGACACCGGGTGAGGTGGGTCACGAACGCGTTCTCGACCGCCGGCCCCTCGTCGGATTCGCCGTCGACCAAGCCGAGTTCGTCGAGGAGGTCGTAGAACACGTGGTCGCCGCCGCCGAACGGCACGCCCGTCTCGTCAGCTCCCTCTGTCGGCCGCTCGGCGACGAACAGGACGTCCGCGCCCGCGTCCCCGTAGCCGTGGACGACCGATTCCCGCGTCTCCTGGAGGGCGTCGCAGTTCTCGCAGGCCTCGTCCATGCCGAACGGGTTCCGCCGGGTCTCCTGGTTTGGATCCACGCTCGCCACGTCCTCGCGCGTGGTCAAAAGGATGACTCCCGAACCGGTACCCACCGACTCGTGGTCCGGAGCCCACCGACCCATCATCCCAAGCCCACCGACTCGTGGTCCGGAGCACTTGTCGGTCCTTCGCGGCGGCAAAATCCCGGCGACTCCGACGGCCTCGACTATCGCCTGCTCAGAGCCCTTCAGGGTCCGGGTCCTTCCCGCCTTGCTCTTTGACCTGGAGGATGTTCTTCATGTTGACGTAGACGTCCCGGGGCGTCGTCTCCTCGGCGTCGTCGTAGAGGTCCGAGACGCGATACACCATGGCGGCGACCTGGCGGCTCTCGCTGGACTCGCCTCGGATCTCCTCGGCCACCTCCCGGAGGAGGTCGCGCGTGTCGGGGTCCGAGCGGTCGTCGCCGTCGGTCATCGTTTCTCAGTTGCTCGCGCGACGCCGGTGGATGATGGCGGCGTTGTCGGCGACGTTCTCCGTGAGCACCCGGAACGCGTCCGCGGTCTCGCCCTCGCCCAGCACTGGCGGCGGGCCGCCGTCGCTGGCCTCCCGGATCGACGGATCCAGCGGGATGGCACCCAGGAACGGCATCTCCCGCTGCTCGGCGAACGCCTTGCCGCCGCCGGAGTCGAAGATGTCGTGTTTGCTGCCACAGTCCGGACAGACGAAGGTCGACATGTTCTCGACGATGCCCAGCACCGGCGTCTCGTGCCGGCCGAACATCTCCAGACCACGCCGGGCGTCCTCCAGCGCGACCGCCTGGGGGGTCGTGACGATGGTCGCGCCGGTCACCGGCACCGACTGCAAAAGCGTCAACTGGGCGTCGCCGGTTCCCGGCGGGAGGTCGACGATCATGTAGTCCAGCGACCCCCACTGGACGTCCTCGATCAACTGGCTGAGCATCTTGTGGACCATCGGCCCCCGCCAGATGACCGGGTCGTCGTCGCCGACGAGAAAGCCCATGCTCATCAGTTTGACGCCCGCTCGCTCGGGCGGGATGATGGTCTCGTCCTCGGTGGCTTTCGGCGCGCCCTCCACGCCGAACATGTGCGGAATGTTCGGTCCGTAGACGTCGGCGTCGAACACGCCGACGTGGGCACCCAGTTCCGAGAGCCCGGCGGCGAGGTTCGCCGCGATGGTCGACTTCCCGACGCCGCCCTTCCCGGAGGCGACGGCGATGACGTTTTTCACGTCCGGCAGGACCTCCCGGTCCTCGACGGGAGTCTCAGCAGTCAGGTCCGCTTCGAGGTCGAGATCCGCGAGCGCCTCGCGAACGGCGTCGGCGATGGCGGAGTCGGATGGGGAGTACGGTGCCCCCAGCGCCAGCGAGACGGATGCGACGCCGTCCTCGACGGCGACGTCGTTGACCAGCCCCAGCGAGACGATGTCGTCGTCGAGGTCGGGATCGTCGACGGTCCGAAGTTTTTCTCGCACCTCGTTTTCGTCCATATAAAAAGTACGACCGCTGGCGGATAAGAGGCTTACTATGCCCGCCTTCGACGGCGGGACGCCGACGACTCGGGGACGTGGCGGCTGGCAGGTCCCGTCGTCCGAAAAACCATCAGAATTTTCATCACACCACGTGTCAGTTCTCCGCATGGCAAGCCAGGACTCGGAGTTCCGGGTCGAGGCGGATCCCGAAAAGAACCGTCTCTACATGCGCCTGTCGGGCATGCTCGACGAGGAGGAGGCGCTCGCGGTCACCGAGCGGATGGAGGCGGAGGCGAAGAAGCTCCGGCCGGGATTCGACGTCGTCAACGACGTTTCCGAGGCCAAGCCGGTCTCCCAGGAGGCGACCGACGCCATCGAACGCGGACAGCGGTTGCTGGCCGAGGCCGGCGCGAGCGCCGTGGCCCGCGTGGTGGGCGACTCGGTCATCATGGAGATGCAGTTCGAACGCCACGGCGAGGGCGACGACGCCTACCAGGTCACCACGGCGGAGTCGCGCGAGCAGGCAGAGGACTTTCTCGATACGCTCCGCGAACGGGAGTCGTAGGGGTCTCGTCGGTCCACCCCGCTGCCGGGGACGACCCCGGCCGTCGCCCATTCACCCGCCCCCGGGCCGTCGCCCGCGGCGCGGCAGTTCCGTTGTGTTTTTATATCCCAGTACTGTATGACCATCCGCGATACGCTGCAGGGGCGTCCGGTCCCGAGTCCGAGAGGGCGACAGTACGAAACGAACGCACCGCGTCGCGGTAGCCAAGCGGTCCAAGGCGCATGGTTGCTAACCATGTGGCGTAAAGCCTCCGGGGTTCGAATCCCCGCCGCGACGTCACGGATCCCCGACAACCACGAGTGCACGACACATGAGCGAGCAAGAACCACAGGACGAGGACGAAGATCTTCGGTACTTCGTCCGGATCGGCCAGACCGACCTCGACGGCACCCAGTCCGTCGAGCGGTCGCTGACCGGCATGAACGGCATCGGTCGGCGAGCGGCCCGCATCATCGCAGAGCGGGCCGACGTCGACCGAACCGCCACTCTCGGGCGCCTGGAGGACGACGAGATCGACCGCATCGTCGACCTCGTCGAGGGCTTCGGCGACGAGGTGCCGGACTGGATGACGAACAGCCGCCGGGACTTCTACACCGGCGAGACCACCCACGAGATCGGCAACAACCTGGAGATGAGCCGCCGCCACGACATCAACCGCATGAAGATGATCCGGTCGTACAAGGGCCAGCGCCACCAGCGCGGCCAGAAGGTCCGCGGCCAGCGCACCCAGTCGACCGGGCGGACGGAAGGCACCGTCGGCGTGCAGGTCGAGCAGATCCGCGAGGAGATGGAAGAAGAGGAAGAAGGGGAGGGTGAATGATGGCGCTCGGCAGCAACACCAAATACTACGAGACGCCGAACCACCCCTACCAGGGCGAGCGCATCGCCGAGGAGTCGGAACTCATCTCCCGGTACGGCCTGCAGAACAAACAGGAACTCTGGCGCGCCCAGTCCCAGCTCCGGTCGTTCCGGCGGGAGGCCCGGGAACTGCTGGGCCGCGCCCAGGGCGACGCCGAGGTCGCCGCCCGCGAGGGCCAGGAGTTCATCGCCCGCCTGAAGCGGATCGGCGTGCTCGACGAGACCGACGGTCTGGACCAGATCTTGTCGCTGGACGTCTCGGACGTGCTGGAACGCCGTCTCCAGACGGTCGTCTACCGCCAGGGGCTGGCGAACACTCCCGGCCAGGCGCGGCAGTTCATCAACCACGGCCACGTCTTCGTGGAGGGCCGACGCGTCTCGATTCCCGCCTACAAGGTCGACGTCGACGAGGAGGACCACATCTCCTTCGACGAGCGCAGTCCGCTCGCGGACGAACTCCATCCCGAACGCGCGGAGGGTCAGGAATGAGCGAACAGGAAAAGTGGGGCATCGCCCACGTGCACGCATCGTTCAACAACACCATCATCACGGTGACCGACCAGACCGGCGCCGAGACCATCGCCAAGTCCTCGGGCGGCTCCGTCGTCAAGCAGAACCGCGACGAGGCGTCGCCGTACGCGGCCATGCAGATGGCCGAAACCGTCGCCGAGGACGTTCAGGAGGCCGGCTTCGAGGGCGTCCACGTCCGCGTGCGGGGGCCGGGCGGCAACCAGCAGGGCAACCCCGGTCCCGGCGCCCAGGCGACCATCCGGGCGCTGGCGCGGGCGGGGCTGGAGATCGGTCGCATCGAGGACGTCACGCCGATCCCCCACGACGGGACGAAAGCCCCGAAGAACGCGGGCCGCTAACATGACCGACGACTTCGACGTGGAGTTCATCGACCGCGGCGACCGGGAGGCGAGGTTCCTCGTGCGAGGCGCCACTCCCGCGTTCGCCAACGGCGTCCGACGGGCCATCATCGCCGACGTGCCGACGATGGCCATGGACACGCTGCGAGTGGTCGAGAACTCCTCGGTCATGTTCGACGAGGTCATCGGGCTCCGGCTCGGGCTGGTCCCGCTGACGACCCCCGCCGGCGAGTTCGAGGAGGGCGACACCGTCACCCTCAGCCTCGACGTGGAGGGGCCGGCGACTGCCTACTCCGGCGACCTGCAGACGAGCGACGAGCAAGTCCGTCCGGCGGACGAGAACATCCCGATCATCGAACTCAAGGAGGGCCAGCGGATCGAACTGGAGGCCGACGCCGTGCTCGATCGTGGTCGGGACCACGCCAAACACCAGGGTGGGGTCGCGGTCGGCTATCGGCACCTCCAGACGGTCGAGGTCATCGGCGACCGGGGCCAGTTCGACGATGACGAGCCCCACGTTCTCCGGGGGGTCATCGAGGAACGGGCGGCGGAACACGCCGCCGACGAGGACGCCGAAAACGGCGACCTCGTCCCCACGGAGTCGTTCGACCACGACCTCACGAACCGCTACCCCGGCAAGGAGGTGGCCGTGGAGGACGTGCCGGAGGCGTTCGTCTTCCACGTCGAATCCGACGGCTCGATGTCGGTGACGGAACTGGTCACGCGCGCGGTCGACTCGCTGCACGACCGCGCCGAGGAACTACAGGAGGCAGTCACGCTATGAGGCGGCTGCCCCGCCGCAGTTTCGGCCCGACGCGCCCCGGTGGACCCTCCCGGAGCGCTCGCCGCGACGCGGGCGTCCCTGCGCCCGACCACACGGCGGCGACCGAAACTGGTTTTACGGGGCAGCCAGTACGGCAGAGTGCGCGCAGGGATAGCCAAGTCAGGCCAACGGCGCAGCGTTCAGGGCGCTGTCCC
>JAZKSB010000114.1:0-6528 GCA_036626315.1 Halobacteriales archaeon | reverse complement strand
GCAGATACTCGCATTTTCGGCGACGGTCGATATCATCCCCGGTCAACATCTCTTCGTCGGTCGGGACGTCACCGACCGAAGGAAACGACTGCAGGAATTGCGACGAACGAAACAGCGGCTTGACCTGGCTCTCGAAGGATCCGATACCGGCGTGTGGGACCGGGATCTGGAAACCGACGAGATAAGTTGGGACGAGACGATTCATGAGTTGTTCGGCCTCGAATCGGGGGCGTTTGAAGGGACCTTCGACGCGTTCGTCGAGCGCATCCACCCGGATGACCGTGAAATGGTCGAGAACGCCATTCGGACGGCCATCGAGCAGGAGGAGCGGTTCGAAGCCGAGTACCGGATCCAGCGTGACGACGGCAGGCAGATCTGGGGACGCTCCCGCGGCAACGTGGTCGCCGATGAAGGGTCCAACCGGATGGTCGGGATCGTCACCGACGTCACTGAACACAAGGAGCGGGAACGCGAGTTAAAAACGCTCAAAGAGCAGTACCAAACAATGCTGAACGCGGCCCCGGATCCGATATTGGTTGCGGATTCCGATTCCGGAAGGATCACCGAGGTCAACGAGGCTGCCGAAACGTTGCTCGGTGAGTCCCGCGAGAACCTAATCGGCCAGCACCAATCCGTTCTCCATCCGTCAGACCGTCCCGAGCAGTACCGCCAACTGTTCGAGGAACACGGCGAGGCGGGCGGGACCAGGCGGCGGCTTCCCGACGGGTCCCAGATATTCGTCGAGACAAGCGGTGGGGAGCGACTCCCGGTCGAGATCAGCGTCGACACGGTATCGATCCAGGACAGGTCCGTCGTGTTTGGTATCTTCCGGGAGATCACCGAGTAGATCGAACGCGAAACGGAACTCCGAGCCAGGACCCGAGCGGTGGAGGGAGTGCCGATCGAAATCAGGGCAGTTCCGTCCCGCAGTGCGGGCAGAACGCCACGCCTTCGGCGTCGGGCAGCGAGCCGCCACAGTCCGAACACGTCGCCGGCCCGCCGGCGTCGTACAGTTCCGTGTCCGTCGCCGCGATCGTCTCCGCCGGCTCGGCGACCGCATCGCCGTCGACCGTGCCGCCGTCGCCGACGATCTGGGTCTCCCACTCGGTCGTCCGGGTCTCGATGCCGTAGCGGTCCAGCGCCCGTTTCGCGTCGACGTACTTCGCGATGGCCTGGGCGTTGTCCCGGAGGCTGTCCCACCGGTCGCAGGGGATGGCGTAACTGTCGCCGTCCTTCCGGTAGCGGACCACCACCGTCGGGTCGCCGGGACTGGCGTCGGCGTACGGCAAGTCCGGGTTCCGGGTCTGGTGGTCGGCGTCGGTCTCGATGTGATACTCCTCGACGCCGAGCCGCTCAAGCTGCGTGATGACGTTCTCGAAGGCGTCCCGCAGGCTCACCTGAAACCCGTGGGGGTACGGTTCGCGCATCTCCTGCGGCGTCCGGTCGAACCCGCGCGGCCAGTCGTATCCCGTCGTCATGCCCGAACCCTCTCGGGCCGTCCACTTCTTTGTTGTGCAGCCGGGAGGTATCGGCTCCGCCCCGCTGCGGAGACGCCCCCGGCGAATGCGACCCGTTCCCAGGGCCGGCGCGGACCACAAGGTTTTCAACGGTGACTAATTACATGTCATTACGAAATGACCCGCGACGACTTCCCCGACTACGTCGACGTCGACTACGAGGGTGGCGACGGCGAGTCGCCCGAGGACTACCCCAGCATCGAGCACAAGATCGAGAAGGCCCTGGAGGTCACCCGCGAAGGCCTGGAGGCCTACGAGAACCCCGCCATCATGTGGACCGGCGGGAAGGACTCGACGCTGACGCTGTACTTCGTCAAGGAGGTCGCCGAGAAGTACGGCCTGGAGATGCCGCCCGCAGTGTTCATCGACCACTTCCAGCACTTCGACGAACTGTTCGACTTCGTCGAGTTCTGGGCCGACGAGTGGGACCTGGAGGTCATCTGGGCGCGCAACGAGGACGTCGGCGACTACGTCGACGAGCACGGCCTCGGACCGGGCGACGACATTCCCGTCGACGAACTCGACGAGCACAACCGGCACCACATCCGGGACATCCTGGAGTACGACGACGACACCTTCCCGTTTCTGCTGGACACCTACGTCGGCAACCACCTGCTGAAGACGGTGGCGCTGAACGACGGCCTGGAGGAACACGACATCGACGGCGTCATCTCCGGCGTTCGCTGGGACGAGCAGGAGGCCCGCGCCGACGAGACGTTCTTCTCGCCGCGCCACGACCCGGACATCTACCCGCCCCACGACCGCATCCAGCCCATCCTCCAGTTCGCCGAACCGGACGTCTGGGAGGCCTACTGGAACTTCGTGGTCCCGGACACCGTCGAGGACTATCCCGACGAAGGCTACGTCCCCGAGAGCGACGACGACATCCCCGGCGATCTGACGAAGGACGACCTCCCGGTCAGTCCGAAGTACTTCGCCGGATTCCGCTCGCTGGGCAGCCAGGTCAGCACCGACAAGGCCGCCGAGGAGCCCGCGTGGCTGCAGGACATGGCGAACACCGTCGAGCGCGCCGGCCGCGCCCAGGACAAGGAGGACCTGATGGAGCGGCTGCGCGACCTGGGCTACATGTAAGCCGGGGACGGCCCGACGAACGGACGGCTCCGTAGCGCCGATCGATCTGCTCCGTGTTCCGCGGTCCGTGGACGCCCCGCGTTCGGATCCGACCTACTCGGCGGGCCGGACGACGTCGGCAAGCGTCACCAGCGCCCCCAGCAGCCAGCCCAGCGGGACCGCAATGCCGAACCACATGCCCACGTACGCGACCCCGACCAGGTCGAACCGGTCGGTCAGCGGCTCCGCGAGCGCGGCGGGGATCCGCTCCAGCAGCCAGACCGCCAGCGACTGGCTGCCGGGGAACACCACCGCCGCCAGCGTCGGGGAGGACAGCGCGGCCACCACGGGCGGCAGGAAGATCGCCGTCGTCGCCAGCGGGTAGGCAACGACCACGGTCGTTTTCCGGCCGCCGATCCGCGCGAACGCGATGGCCCCGACCGCCGAGACGGTGGCGACGACCGCCGCCGCGACGACCGCGAGAAAGCCCTCCAGCGGGAACCGCACGCGGGCGGCCACCGCCAGCGCGCCCCACGCGACGGCGGAGACGACGACGACGCCGAGCACGCCCAGCCAGCCCGCGGCGCCCGCGATCCGGCGGGTTCCGAACCGGATCACGGCACCGAACAGCGCCACGGGGTACAGCACCGCGACCACGACCGCGCCGAGCACCGACCAGATCCCGTAGCTGATCCGCTCGCCGGCGGTCCGTGGCTGCCACTTGCCCAGCACCGTCCCCCGGGCGTCGACCTGTCGGGGGAAGACGATACCCATCCAGTGGTCGTGGAACCGCCGCAGGTCCACCTTCAGGTCGCCGACGATGCTCCGGTCGCGCCCGGTTGCCATACACATGCCTGCGAGGGCGCACGATTTCAATATTCCCCCTCGCTCGCGACGCGACGGTCCTCCGCTCGTCGTCGCCATCGAACGCGACGCAGCGACCCGCCTCCCGTCATCCCCGAACGCCGCCCGGCGGTCGTCCTCCCCTCTCGAACGGCCCGGTCGGGACCCCTGGGGTATTTCTGAGCCCCCCGCGAAGGCCCGTCACTGTGACCCCGGACCCGGCAGAGGACCCGATTCGGGTCCTTGCGGTGACGGCGGACGCGGGATTCGCCGAGGGCTGCAGCCGCCACCTCCCCGAACACGGGAGCATCGACGTCGACACCGCCGCCACCGTCGAGGAGGCGGTCGAGGTTCTCGCGAGCGACCGGCGGGTCGACTGCATCGTCAGCGACCACGAGCTGCCGGACACCGACGGCGTGGCCTTCCTGGAGACGGTTCGCGCCCAGGCGCCGACGCTGCCGTTCGTCCTGTTCACGAGGGAGGGCAGCGAGGAGATCGCAAGCCGCGCGATCTCCGCCGGCGTGACGGAGTATCTCATCAAGGAGCGCCACGGCGACCAGTGGGAGGGACTCGCCACGCTCGTCGCGGACGCGGTCGAGTACCGCCGGAAGTACGGCGATCTCATCGACACGGCGGCGCGGGCGAAGACGGTGCTCGACGCCGCACGCGACACCATCGTCGTCGCCCGGGACGGTTCCGTCGAGTACGTCAACCAGACGGGGCTGGACCTGGCCGGCGTCGACGCCCGCGAGGCGCTCGCGGGGACCGCCGTCGGGGACCTCCTCTCGCGGCGGGACGGGGACCCGATCGACGGGGTGCTCGCCGCGGTGCAGGCCGGCGGCAATGCCGTCGACCGCGCCGGGGCGACGCTGCACGCCGCCGACGGCGACACCATCCCGGTCGCGGTCACCGCGACCCGCGTCGAGTGGGCCGACATGCCGGCGGTCGTGCTCGTCGTCCGGGACGTCAGCGACCGCGAACGGCGCGAGCGCCAGCTGTGGCTGAAAAACCGGGCGATGGACGAGGCACCGGTCGGGATCACGATCAGCGACCCCGACCGGGAGGACAACCCGCTGACATACGTCAACGACCACTTTCTCGCGCTCACGGGCTACGACCGCGACGAAGTGATCGGGCGCAACTGCCGGTTTCTCCAGGGGGAGGACACCCGCGAGGAGCCGATCGCCGAGATGGCGAGGGCCGTCGACGAGGAGGAGCCGGTCACCGTCGAACTCCGCAACTACCGCAAGGACGGCACCGAGTTCTGGAACCAGGTCACCATCGCGCCCATCCGCGACGACGGCGAGGTCACCCACTACGTCGGCTTCCAGATGGACGTCACCGACCGCAAGGAGCGCGAGCGTCGGCTCCGCATCTACCGGCGGGCCATCGAGGAGGCGACCGACCTCATCGCCGCCGTCGACGACGACCTCCGGTTTCTGTTCGCCAACCCGGCCTACCGGGCGTTTCACGGCCTTGACGCCGACGCCGTCACCGACCGGACGCTCCCGGAGGTGCTCGGCCCGGAGACGTTCGGAACCGTCGTCCCGCACCTCCAGCGGGCTCGCGAGGGCGAAACCGTCCGCTACCGGATGAGACGGTCCCTGCCGGACGGGCCGACCCACACGTTCGACATCCGGTACTATCCCCTCGAGACCGACGACGGCGACGTGGAGGGCGTGGTCGCGACGATGCACGACGTCACGGAACTGGAGGCCCGCGATCGACACCTCCGCACCCTGGACCGGCTGCTGCGGCACAACCTCCGCAACGAGCTGAACCTGGTGCTGGGACAGGCCGAACTGCTGGCCGACGCCGGCGACGAGGCGGTCACGCGCCGGGCGACCGAGATCCGGGCGGCAACTGACCGGCTCCTGGCACAGGCCGACAAGGAGCGGGAGATCGTGGAACTGCTGTCCGGGCCGCCGACGGTCGAGGCCGTCTCGGTCGGGACGACGGTCGAGCGGGCGGTCGCGGAGGTCAAAATGCGCCACCCCGACGCCGACGTCGGCGCCGACCCGGGCGGAGACCCGGAGCTGGAGACGGTCCCGGAGATCGAGCGGGCGGTCGCCGAACTCGTCGAGAACGCGGTCGTCCACGCCGGCGAGGAGCCGACGGTGACCGTCACCGTGGCGGACGCCGGGGAGGCGGTCGCGATCGAGGTCGAGGACGACGGCCCCGGCATTCCCCCCGATGAGCGGGCCGTCATCGCCGGCGACGTCGAGGTCGACGCCCTGCTGCACGCGAGCGGCATGGGGCTGTGGCTGGTCGACCGCATCGTCACCCGTGCCGGGGGGAGCTTGCACCTCGAAGACACCGATCAGGGCTGTCGGGCACGGATCGTCCTGCCCAGAAACCGGGACGACGATCGCGGGGACCTCCACATGCAGGTCGTGAGGGACGGGTACGAGGACGCCGACTCGGAGGGCTGATGGGTGCCGGCGGCGAGTTAGCCGCCACGATAGCTCAACTGACCGACCGCCGGTCACAACGACCGGCCACCCGCCCGACCGCCGAACGCCTATCGCCAGGCTGCCCAGTCCGGGTCGACCCGGCGGTCCCGGCGCTCGATGGCGTCGATCCGGTCGACCTCCGACTCGGTCAGGTCCAGCGACAGCGACGCCCAGTTGTCCCGGATGTGGTCGCGACCGGTCGCCTTCGGGATGGCGGTCACGCCCTTCGCCCGCGCCCACGCCAGCGCGACCTGTGCGGGGCTCGCATCGCGCTCCTCCGCGATGGCGGAGACCGTCTCGTCGGCCAGGACGGCACCGCGCGCCAGTGGCGAATACCCGACGCAGGCGATGCCCGCGTCCGCACAGTAGTGCCGCAACTCCCGCTGGGGAAGCATCGGATGGAGTTCGATCTGGTTGGCGAAGATGGGCGCCTCCAGGACCTCGCGAGCGCGGTCGAGGTTGTGGGGCTCGAAGTTCGAGACGCCGACGTGACGGATCAGCCCCTCCTCGCGGAGTTCGTCGAAGGCGGGCAGCGTCCCCGAGGGGTCGTACGTGCGAGCCGGCCAGTGGACGTACAGCAGATCGACGTAGTCGACGCCGAGCCGGTCGAGGCTCTCGCGGGCCGTTTCGAGCACGTCGTCGTA
>JAZKSB010000113.1:0-6670 GCA_036626315.1 Halobacteriales archaeon | reverse complement strand
GAGGACGGCGGTGGGGAACGAGCGAGCATCGCGAGCGAACGCCTCGATTCCGAGCGGGGAGGTACGACCCGCGAGGACGGCGGTGGGGAACGAGCGAGCATCGCGAGCGAACGCCTCGATTCCGAGCGGGGAGGTACGACCCGCGAGGACGGCGGTGGGGAACGAGCGAGCATCGCGAGCGAACGCCTCGATTCCGAGCGGGGAGGTACGACCCGCGAGGACGGCGGTGGGGAACGAGCGAGCATCGCGAGCGAACGCCTCGATTCCGAGCAGAAAGCCACGAACTCGCGATATCGGACGGAGACCGCTATTTCATGACTCGATCTCAATATTTTCGAATAAGTAATCAGATAATTGAAATTACTGTACACTATATGCGTCGGCCGGAGATCGGTCCGTGGGTGTATTATATCGTTCCAACCATCTTTGAAATATCAGGAATCTGATCAACATCATAATTCGTATTATTTATGGTGATCGTGCCACAATGAATCGGTGTGCCGAAGATATCTTGTCCACAGTGTGGGAGGGACGTTCCGGTCCATCGGCTCGAAACTAATACGGTGGCCCAGCGTCAGGGGTTCTCGACGGTTTACCGGTGTCCGTTCTGTCGGGCAGACTTCGAGGATGCTACGGAGCACCTGGTTTGACCGGCGTAACCGGTGGATATCGGGCTGGATGCCCCCAATGGAGCTGATGGCGAGCGTGTCGCTCGGCTCTCACGCCCGATCAGACGACCTCCTGGACTATCACGCCGACTAGCACCGATCAGGTGAAGTTGGCCAGGGTGACCGTCAGGTAGTAGGTCGTGTCGCCGCTATCCACGTCCTCCTTGCGGACCAGCGATTTAGCTGCAAAGATGAGTCCGAGCGCCGTGAACGCGTGCAAGTGAACCACGGTCAGGACCAGCACGTTCTCCAGTTTGCCGATGACCTGGCCGGTGTCGGCTTGCTCTTCGCCGGGGTCCTGGCCTGCGATGTCGAGCGCGTGCCGAACAACGTGACCGCTGGTCAGAACGAGTACCGGATACGAGCCGACCAGCAGGGCATACCGGATGCCCGGGGTCGTCACGACTTGCGACTCGAGCAGCATCGGCGATCCTTGCGGCCGATCGCTAAAAAAATCAGGCTACCCGGGACCCTAACATTTCGAAGCCGTCGTTCAATCGCCCCTCGAACCATAGCGTCTGTTCGCCCCGGGCCGCCGCCAGCGTCTCGGAGACCGTCGACGGCGCAATGTCCAGGGCGGCGCCGACCTCGCGCTGGGTCTCCGCGTCCGCGTAGGCCGCCACGACCTCTGCCTGTCGTTCGGTCCAGTCGACCCGCCGGGCCAGTAGCAGGTTTGTCTCGTCCTCCAGCGCGCGCTCCAGCGGTGACCCGTCAACGGCAAGACGAAGGAACAGGTCCCGTCAAGCGGCCTCCTCCAGAAGTTCGTCCCCCCGGTGAAAAGCGGGACCGTCCATCGCTCGGGCGTCCATGCGTTCCGACCCGACGTCGACCTCGCCGTGGACGATTGCAAACCGGGCCGTTTGCGGGCGGATGCGCTCCTGAATAGTTCGCACCGCCTCGTAGACGCCCTCCGGCGTCGATAACACGCCCGCGAACTCGTCGATGCCCTTCTGGAGCACGAAGGGGGCCTCGACCGTGTCTGTCTCGTTTGCGGTCGCGAGAGCGCCACGGATCAGGCCCTGGAACGCTGCCCGGTCGTCGATCTGTAGCGAGCCGACGACGTCTCCGAGGAGCACTGTTCGCGTGACCATGAAACTAGGTCAGTTAGGCTAGAACTTGAATATACGGTTATAATCACGATTTTTAAAAGTTCGTATCATATACCGAATTCAACGCATGGGGGCGGTCCGGAATGTAGCGGGAGACCACCCGATTGACGGCAACGATGGGGTTCGAATTCGATGGCGAGACATGTCCCGCTCGTCTCGGGCAGTTCGTAATCCCCTACGTGCCGGTTCGCTCGTCGCTTCGCTCCTCGCTGTACGGGCACGGTGGGATTCGAACCCACGGCCGGCAGGTTAGAAGCCTGCCGCTCTATCCGGGCTGAGCTACGTGCCCTGGGGGGTGGTAGCCGGTCGGATTGCAAAGACGTTGTGGGTGTCTTTCGTTTCGGGCACGGTGGGAGTCCCGCGAGCCCCGCGAGGCGCGAACGTCGTGAGCGCCTCGGAACGCGCGAACGGCGACGGCGGGAGCCGTGAGCGAACCGAGCGGGGCCTCGTCGGGGAGTGAGACGCGCTTGCGCGTCGAACGGACCGACGGCGTTCGAACCCACGGCCGGCAGGTTAGAAGCCTGCCGCTCTATCCGGGCTGAGCTACGTGCCCTGGGGGGTGGTAGCCGGTCGGGTTGCAAAGACGTTGCGGGTCGGACCGGCGACCCTCGCCCGGTCAGCCGTGAAACCGGTACAGCGAGGTGACGTACGGCAGCCGGTTGAACATCCAGAACGCTACCGGCAGGCCGATGACCGACATGGCCAGGGCGGCGGCGACGTTCGCCCAGATGAGGCTGAGCCACCACCCCACGACCAGGAAGTAGACGCCCCGGACCGGAAGCGAGTGCTGGCCGCGAGTCCGCTCGGGGTCCGAAATCGAGCGGGGCTCCGCCAGGCTCAGCACGGTCGGCACGAGGTTGATGAGTTTGATGCCCAGCGGCAGCAGGACGACGGTCACGTTCAGCAGCCAGGCCACGTTGACGACCAGGGGGGTCGCCCACCAGCCGACGACGAGAAACCAGAGGGCACGCACGAGCAGGGAGCGTTCGGTCATGGCCGCCCGTCGGCGGCGCAGGCCGAAAAGCCTGCCGAGCGCGGGGAAAACAGCACCGTTAAACGCCCCACGAAACAACGACAAGCCGATGACCGTCATCGGCACCGTCGGGCTGCCCGGCAGCGGCAAGGGGGAGGCCGCCGAGGTGGCCCGCGAGGCGGGCGTCCCCGTCGTCACGATGGGCGACGTCGTCCGCGAGGCCTGCCGCGAGCGCGGTTTGGACCCCGCCGAGCACCACGGCGAGGTGGCCCGGGCGCTCCGCGAGGAGGACGGCCCCGACGCCATCGCCGCCCGCTCGCTGCCGCACATTCGGACGGCGCTCGAAGACAGCGAAGCCGTGCTCGTCGACGGCCTCCGGTCGGACGTCGAGGTCGAGCGCTTCCGGGAGGCGTTCGGCGAAGACTTCGTGCTGGTGAGCATCGAGGCGCCGTTCGAGGTCCGGGCCGAGCGGCTGGGCGCCCGCGGGCGCGACGAGAGCGACCTCTCGAAGGAGGCGCTCAGTGACCGCGAGGAGCGCGAACTCGGATTCGGCATGGGCGAGGCCATGGCGATGGCCGACCTGACGATCGACAATACCGGCAGCCTCGAATCGTTCCGGGAGACGGTCCGACGGCTGCTCGCAGATGGACCCGCCGCAGTCCGGGAGCGACGATGAGCGAGGTCTACAGCATCGACGTCGAGATCACGGTGCCGGTCTACGACACCGAGGTCGAGGACCGGGTCGTCGACGCGGTTACGAACCTGTTTCCGAACGCCGACGTCGAGCGCCTGGACGGGGAACTGCTCGCGACCACCCACTCGCTGGAGCGGTTCGCCGAGAAACTCCGCGAGCGGGAGATCCTCGACACCGCCCGCGGCGCGTTCCTGGACTCGCTCCGGGGGGACACCTTCTCGTTCGCGCTGGCGAAACAGCCGGCGTTCGTCGGCGTCGTCAACTTCGCGGTCGGCGACCCGGACGAACTCGGCGACATCCACGTCCGCGTCCGAGTGAACGAGCCGTCCGCAGAGGCGTTCATCGACCGCCTGGCGCCGGCCACCGAGGACGGCAGGCCCGTCGACGACGAGTGGGCGCCATGACGACCGCCATCTGTTTCGACCTCGACGGGACGCTCGTCCAACTGGACCGTCCCTACGAGGCGGTCCTCGCCGACGTCTTCGAGCGCCACGTGGGCGAGACCGCGCCGGCGCTGACCGAGGCGTACGACGAGGCGTTCTTCGAGGCGTTCCGGAATCTCGACCCCGAGCCGTACCGCCGGGGGATGGCGGCGGCGCTTGAGGCCGCGGACGAGGCGGGCATCGACGCCGACGCCGACCCCGGGGCGATGGTCGAGACCCTCCGGACGGCGGAGTACGAGGCCGGGACCGTGCCGTCGGCGGCCCGCGAGAGCCTCGCCGAACTCGACGAGGCGGCCGCGCTCGCGCTCGTCACCGACGGCCTCCCCGACTGGCAGCGGGGCAAACTCGACCACCACGGCCTGGCCGACCGGTTCGACGCCGTCGTCACCTCCTACGAGGCCGGCGCGCACAAGCCCGACCGGGCGCCGTTCGACCTGGCACGCGAGCGCGTGCCCGCCGACGAGTACGCGATGGTCGGCGACGACTACGAGGCCGACGTCGAGGGCGCTCGCGCCGCGGGGTTCGTCCCGGTCCACTACGAGGACGGCGACGGCCCCGACTTCTGGGCGACCCTGCGGGCGTTGGCGTGACTACTCGGGGACGCCGCAGATGTCGTCGCTGTACGCGAAGTCGAAGACGCCGCAGGGATTCTCGACGTGGACCCACACGTGCAGCGCCCAGACGGAGGGTCGCTCGTAGACGTAGTCGAGGAGTTCGTCGGTGCCGTCGCCGTCCACGTCGAAGCGGTCGCCGGGTTCGCCCGGCTTCTCGCGCGCCCACTGCCAGTTTTGCGGGTCGAAGATCACGTCGTGGGGAAGCGACGTGACGTCGTCGACGGCGTCGTCGCCGTTCGAGAAGGCGGCCCACAGCGTGTTTTCGGCGTGAAACCACCCCTCGGACTCGGGGAGTTCGACGTCGGCGTCCTCGTCGTTGAACACGTCCGGTTGCTCGCGTTCGGTGTCGTGGACGCCGTACCCGACCGCGGCGAGTTGCATCGTGCCGTCCCGCCGGAGGTAGGTGAGACTGAGGGGTTCCCTGAGGTCGATGGTCTCGACGGGCTCCGGTCGCGCGAGCACGAACTCCCCGCGTTGGCCGCCGGCACGAACCCCTCCTCGAACGCGCGGTCGATGCCCTCGCTCCCCTTGTACGGCTCCGTCACCGCCCTGACGACGGCCAGTTGCCGATCCAGGGGTGCCTCCGACAGCGGCGGCGTCGCGGTCGATGTCGGGCCGTCGGTGGCCGTTGTCGTCCCGCCGGTCGCACTGCTCGTCTCGGTCGCAGTGGTGGTGCCGGGGGTTGACGAGCACCCCGCGAGCGCGGTCGATGCCCCCAGAACCGATCCGCCGAGAGCCCGCAGCACTTGTCGGCGTCCGATCCGGTTCGACATGACGAGCCAATTTGGTGTATACGCAGTTAACTTTTCCGCGACACCACCTCCGTTCTCGTTCGATGCGTCGTGTGGCCGATCCTCCTGGATGCCGGAGAGACGCCCTCACTCCTCGATCCCGCTGACGAAGATGGCGACCCACTCGCTGCGGTCGCGTCTGCGGGTGACGACGACGCGGTCGACCCACTTGACCCACTGGAAGCCGCGTCGCCCCGGCGCCACCAGTCGCACCGGCCGACCGTGGCCGTGAGCCAGCGGCGCGCCGTCGACGCGCGTCGCCAGCACGGCGTCCCGCGCTTCCGCCAGCGGGAGGCTCCACCGGTAGCCAGTCACCGAGCGGAACTGCACCCAGGCGGCGTCCTCCCCGACTCCCGCGGCGTCGAGCAGGTCCCCGACCCGCACCCCGCCCCAGTCGTGGACGGAGTACCACCCGCTGGTGCAGTCCAGGGTCGCCCGCAGGGCCGCGTGCGGACCGTCGGCGCCCCCCGTCTCCACGTCGCCGCCCCTACTGGTGTCGCCCGCGTCGTTGCCCGCCCCGGCGTTGCTCGCGCCGTCGTCGGCCGCAGCGCCGCCCGGCGCAGCGCCCGCGTCAAGGTCCGAGAGGGCGAGTTCCAGCGTCCGGTCGGTCCGGCCGCCGACCTGCAGGGTCCAGCCGTCGACGTCGAGCGGGTCGGGGTCGTTGGCCACCCACGAGGTCACCGGAAACCGGTTGCCGTCGTCGCTGCCCTCCTCGCGGGACCCGGTGAACCGGCGGGCGACGGCGACGGTCTGCTGGATCCGCCAGATGAGCGCGCCGCCGACGACGAGGCCGAGATACCGGATCGCGGTACGGCGGTTGGCCTGCCGGGCCAGCGACTGCCGGGAACGAAGCCGCGCCCGCAGGTGCCAGCCGGCGAGCGCCGCGACGGCCAGCCCCAGCAGGATGTGGACGTTCAGCAGCGTCCAGAACGCGACCGGGAGGGTCGCGCCGAACGTCCAGGCGATCCCCGTGCCCACCGCGCCGACGGCGACGACGGCGAGCGTCACCGACGCGGCCCGCGTGCGGTTCAGCCGCCGGGGGGTGATCCAATCGGCGACCCGGCGGAGTTTCAGAACGAGCAACCCGGCGAGCACGACGCCGGCGACGGCGTGGGCGTCGATCACCCAGGCGCCGCCCGGCCGGCCGGTCACCAGCCCCACGGCTCCGGTCGCCAGCGCGGCGACGAGGCTCGCCAGGATGGCCCAGTCGACGGCAGCGGGTTCGAGCAGGCGCGTGCCGGACACGCCCGGCGTTGGCGCCGGACCGGCTTGAATCGTCGTCCGGACGTGTCGGCGTCGCGCACGCCCGACTCGCCGTCGTGGCTCCTGCCCGCCAGATTGGTGACTGCCGGGCTAACCGAGCACCCGCCTGCCCGCC
>JAZKSB010000112.1:0-6801 GCA_036626315.1 Halobacteriales archaeon | reverse complement strand
CGATGTGCAGCATAGGTAGGAGTCGTTACAGAGGTACCCGCGCTAGCGGGCCACCCAGACAACAGTGAAATACTACCCGTCGGTGACTGCGACTCTCACTCCGGGAGGAGGACACCGGTAGCCGGGCAGTTTGACTGGGGCGGTACGCGCTCGAAAAGATATCGAGCGCGCCCAAAGATATCCTCATTCGGGTCGGGAACCCGAAGAAGAGTGCAAGAGCAAAAGGATGTCTGACAGTGTCGGGCCTAACGACCGACGCTGACGCGAAAGCGTGGTCTAGCGAACCAACGAGGCTCCTCAATGGTGCCCGTTGATGACAGAAAAGCTACCTTAGGGATAACAGAGTCGTCACCGGCAAGAGCACACATCGACCCGGTGGCTTGCTACCTCGATGTCGGTTCCCTCCATCCTGCCCGTGCAGAAGCGGGCAAGGGTGAGGTTGTTCGCCTATTAAAGGAGGTCGTGAGCTGGGTTTAGACCGTCGTGAGACAGGTCGGCTGCTATCTACTGGGGGTGTGAGGTGCCTGACGGGAACGGCCGTATAGTACGAGAGGAACTACGGCTGGGTGCCACTGGTCTACCGGTTGTTCGAGAGAGCAGATGCCGGGCAGCCACGCACCGCGGGGTAAGGGCTGAAAGCATCTAAGCCCGAAACCCACCTGGAAAAGAGGCACCGTTGAGCCCACCCGTAGAAGACGGGTTCGATAGACTCGGGGTGTACGCGTCGAGGCAACGAGGCGTTGAGCCCGCGAGCACTAACAGGGCAAGCCACACACTCATCCGCATTCAGGTCCGTCTCCGAGAGACGGATCCAGGCGTAACCCGGATCGCACGCACGCGTCGGCCACCCACCGACCCTGGTACCGTCGCGGTTCGATTCCGCGAGTCGGCATCAAGGCGGCCACAGCGGCGGGGTCACTCCCGTACCCATCCCGAACACGGAAGATAAGCCCGCCTGCGTTCCGGCAACTACTGGAGTGCGCGAGCCTCTGGGAACGTCGGTTCGCCGCCTACCATTCATACTTCATTTCACACCGAACAGCGACCGCCGTCGCGGTCGCGTCCACGTTCCGATGGCGACTGGCATTTGCAGTCGCTTCCCGATTCCGTGTCTGCCATCCGCAGTCGCTTTCCGTTTCCGTAACAGCGGTCGCGCCGGCGTTGCTGCCGGCGTGGCCGACAGCGACGGCACCGACCGTCGTTTGCCGCTCCGGCGGACGATGCGCCGGCCGTCGTCCGTCCTTCCGGCGGCGCGTCTCCCGTCCCCTGACAGTGCTCGCACTTTGCAGTCCGTCCTGCCGTCCGATGGCCCCCGGTCGCCCGCCACGAACGTTTACGTACGAAGCCGGGACCACTCGCTTCGTGATCACCAGACGGACGCTGCTCGCGGTCGCGCTCGCGCTGCTCGCGAACCGCCGGCCGGCGCTCGCGGCGACTCCCCCTGACGGCCGGTATCTCGCCGTCCTCGACCGGTTTGAATCCGGTCCGGACGGTGCCCGCCTTGCGGTCCTCGTGCTCGAACGCGCGGGCGAAAGCCGCGGGACCCTCGTGGTCCCGTGGGACCGACTGCCCGCTGGGGCCCGCCGCGTAGACGCCGTCCTCTCGGTCGTCGTGGATGCGGGCGACCTCGAACGGGCCCGCTACCTGCCCGAGGCGACCGCCCGCCGGGCCGAGCTTGCCCGGTCCCGGTTCGACCGACTGGCCCGGGACCCCGACGGCGACGGCGGTCAACCGGACCACGACGGCAACGACGGACGATCCGACCGCGACAGCCGGTGCGGACTCGAACACCTGCTCCGTGGCCGCCGCCGTGGCGCGGGCCCGCCCCCCGACCGCTGTCGCGATCGCTGACCCGCCCACAAGGACCATTGTCGCGGACCCCGAAGCGGGGGCAATGGCTCCGGGGCGGCTCCTGACGGCGGTGGTCGTGGTGGTCGTGGTCGCCGGCTGCTCGACGGCGCCGGTTCCGACCACCTCCGGCAACGGGCCGGCGGCGGGCGACGACACGCCCGTCGGCACCGCCTCTCCGGCGGCCCCGAACGGCACCCTCGAGGTCCACTTCATCAACGTGGGCCAGTCGGTGGCGACGCTGGTCGTCGGCCCCGAGGGCGAGACGATGCTGATCGACTCGGGGCACTACCGCGACGACGGCGAGCACGTGCTGTCGTACCTGCAGGCCCGCGGCGTCGAGCGCATCGACTACCTCGTCACCTCCCACGCCGACGCCGACCACGTCGGCGGCCACGCCGCAGTCATCGAGTACTTCGAAACCGAGGCGGACGGGATCGGCGCCGTCTACGACCCGGGAATCACGTCCTCGACGCAGACCTACGCGGCGTACCTCGACGCCGTCGAGCGCCACGACGTCACGCTGTACGAGACCCGCGAGGGCGACGCCATCCCCATGGCGGGCGTCGACGTCGACGTGCTCGGGCCGCCGGACCCGTACCTCGACGGCGGGGACCGCAACGAGAACAGCCTCGTGCTCCGGGTCGGCTTCGGCGCGAGCCGGTTCCTGTTCACCGGCGACGCCGAGGCCGACGGGGAGTCCCACCTCGTCGAGGAGTACGGCGAGGACCTGGACGCGACCGTCCTGAAGGCCGGCCACCACGGCAGCAGTTCCTCGACGGGGGCCGCGCTTTTGGCCGCCGCCGACCCGCAGGCGGTCTTGGTCTCGAGCGCCTACGACTCCCAGTACGGCCACCCCCACGAGGAGACGCTCCGGCGGCTCGCCGACCGCGACGTCCCGACCTACTGGACCGCGACCCACGGCGACGTCGTTCTGGTCAGCGACGGCAGCGAGGTCCAGGTGCGGACCCAGCGGGCCGCCCCCACCGACCCGCTCCGGCTCCGGGAGGGTGACCCGGTCGCTCCCGGCACGGGCGACCCCGTCGACCTCCGCGCCGTCATCGACGCCCGCGGCGGCGTCGCCACTGTCGATGCCCCGACCGGCACGGCCACCGCGACCGACGGCGGCACGCCCGTCGGGCCCCTCGAAGTCTCGGCGATCCACGAGGACGCCGCGGGCGACGACCGCGAGAACCTGAACGACGAGTACGTCGTCTTCGAGAACGCGGGGGACGAACCGCTTGACCTCTCCGGGTGGACGGTCAGCGACGAGGCCGGCCGCACGTACACGTTCCCCGACGGGTTTGAACTCGCCCCCGGCGAGCGCGTGACGCTGCACACCGGCGCGGGCGCGGACACCGCGACCGACCTCTACTGGGGGGCAGGCGGACCGGTCTGGAACAACGACGGCGACACGGTGGTCGTCCGGACCGACGACGGCGACGTGGTGCTCCAGGAGTCGTATTGAAGATGCTCCCGACCGCTACTCCCGACTGATGGTCGACGACGGCACCTACACGGCGGTCCTGGACCGGTTCGAGGTCGACGCGACCGACGAGCGACTGGCGGTCCTCCTGCTGGAGGCGGCGGGTGAGACGGTCGGCGACCTGGCCGTCCCCGCGACGGACCTGCCGGAACCGGCCCGCGAGCAGGACGCGGTGCTCCGGGTCGAGGTGGCAGACGGCGAGGTGACCGCCGCGACGTATCGTCCCGGCGAGACCGAGCGACGCGCCGAGACTGCACGGTCGCGGTTCGACCGCCTGTCGGAGCGTCCCGACGAGGGCGATACCTGACGCCGCCAGGGGCGGTGGCGCTTGCCGACGGTTCCTGACACCGCCAGGGGCGGTGGCGCTTGCCGACGGTCCCCGATGGCCGGGGCCGGAGCGGCGCCCGCTAGCGGTCCGAAGTGCTCACTCGTCGTAGCCGACGCCCGCCGGCGCGTCGGGGACCTCCGTGAGTTCCGCATCGATCCCCAGTTCGTCGACGGCGGCCCGCACGTGCTCGTCGTCGACGAAGTCGGTGCCGGTCTCGACGCGGTGTTTCTGTGCGAGCGCCAGCACCTCCCCGCGGCGGCCGTCGGGGATATCCCACTTGTCGACGACCAGTTCGACCGTGAGGCCGTTGTTGTCGCGGGTGTACACCGAGTGAAACGCCCCGCGGTCGAACTCGTTGTACCGGTGGCCGCCGTCCTCCAGGCTCGCCTTCACCTCCGGCAGGTCCTCGGCGTCGATGGAGAACGCGAGGTGGTGGACGTTGCCGACGTCCTGTGCGGGCGCGCGGTTCGAGGGCTGGTCGTCGGTCACGAAGAACGTGAGCAGTCGCCCGTCCCCGGTGTCGAAAAAGAGGTGGGTCACCTCCGGCTGGTCGAGGTTCGGCTGGCGCAACACCAGCGGCATTCCGAGGGTGTCCCGGTAGAACGCGATGGTCTCCTCGGGGTTGCTGCCGGTGACGGTGACGTGGTCGGTGCCGCGGACCCGAAACGGGCTGTCGGGCGGGTCGGCGCTGACGGGGATTTCCCTATCGGACATGCCACATCGAAGGGGCCGGGCGGACAAATAGGGCAGGACCGGAGTAACCCGGATGCGGACGCGTCGGCGAGTGTGCCCGGTGGCCGAGACAGCGATTCGTCGGGGTCGGGCGCTGTGCCGGCTCCCGGTTAGCGGGTCGACGGAGTCAATCGGCGGGAACTCGAACGTCGACCCCGTGGGCCTGCCGTCGGGTCGGGCCCGTTTTGGGCGCTCGGCTCCTACCGGCGGCCATGTCACACCTCGGCGTCGTGGGCGCGGGCGCAGCGGCCGCCGCCGCGACGTACGTCCTCGACGGCGCGGTTCCGGACGCGACGGTCACCGTGCTGGAAAAATCCGGCGGCGTCTGTGGGCGGGCGGCGACCCGCCGGCGTGACGAGGTTACCTACGACTACGGCGCCAACTACGTGAAATCCGAGAACGACCGCGTGGCCGACCTGCTGACCGACGCGCTCGACGACGACTGCCTCGTCGACGTCGAGGACCCCATCTACGTCTTCGACGAGTCCGGCAGCGTCTCCCCGGGGCGGCCCCCTGACGGCCACAAGTGGACCTACCGGGCGGGCCTGACCCAGATAGCAAAGCGTCTATTCGGGGGGACCGACGCCGCCATCCACCGGCGCACGCGAGTCGAGCAGGTCAGGCGGCTCGACGACGGCTGGGAACTGGTCGACGCCGCCGGCGGGTCGTGGGGCCCGTTCGATGCCGTGCTGTTGAACCCGCCGGCTCCCCAGACGGCGGCGCTGCTGCGCGATGCGGACTGGAACAGCGACCTCCGCGACCCGCTGGTCGAGGCCGTCGCCGACGTCGACTACCGCACCATCTGGACGGCAGTCCTGCACTACCCCTTCGAACTGGACGTGCCTTATTACGCGCTCGTGAACACCGACAAGGACCACGAGGTCGGCTGGATCGCCCGCGAGGAGCGCAAGCCGGGTCACGTCCCCGACGGGGAGTCGGTGCTGGTCGTCCAGGCAAACCACGAGTGGTCGGTCGAGCACTTCGATGACGACCCCGCGGCGAACGTCGGGGCGCTTTCCGACCACGCCGCCGACGTCGTCGGCGACGACCGGCTCCGGGACCCGGACTGGACCGACCACCAGGGCTGGCGGTACGCGCTCCCGGAGACGGGCGTGGCCGGCGGGCCCGTGCAGTCGGCCCGGTCAGAGGGGCTGTATCTGGTCGGCGACTGGGTCGCCGGGGAGGCCCGCCTGCACGCCGCGCTGGCAAACGGCCTGGACGTCGGCGAGCGGATGGCGTACGCCCTGTAGCGGGACGGCGGATGGGTGCGTCGTCGGCCTGATCGGCGTGTTCAACGGCGCCGGGCGGATCGGCCGGTCGAGCCGTTCGGATTATCCCGGCCGAATTCGGACCTACGCTACGTTTTTCGTCATTCAGATACTCGCGTTCTTCGCGCTTCCCAGGTCACCGCAGTCTGGCTGTTCGCGGGCGTGCTGTTTCTCATCATCACCTGCTACGGCGGGGGATTCGCCTGCCTGCCGGCGTACCTGGCCGACCTGTTCGGTACCGAGGAGCTGGGGGCGATCACGGCTATACGCTCACCGCGTGGTCGCTTGCCGGGGTCGCCGGGCCGACGCTGGTCGCCCAGGTCGTCGGCGCCACCGACAGCTACGAACCGGCCTTCCGCGTCATCGGCGACGCGCTGGTCGTCGGCCTCGTCGCGGTCGGCCTCCTGCGGTGGCCGATCGGGGTCGTCCGTCGGGCGCAGATACGGGGAACGCCGCACGGGCTGGAACACTGAACGGGCCAGCAGACCGCGCGGCGATCCGGGACGTCGAGGGCGGCGTGGCTTCCGTGACCACCGTTCACCCGGGCGACAGCCGGTTTGAAGGGCCCCCAAGCCCAACGCAGTCGAGTATGTCCGGCCCGGAGGCCGATTTCCACTCCCGTCTCTTCGTTCGACTGAGCGACTATCTCGACGACGATCCCGGGATTCCGTTTGCCGACGTGAGCGTCGAAGAGCAAACCGAGCGGGGACGCGCCGACCTCGTCCTCGAAACCCACCGGGGCGCTTCGGCGGCCATCGAAGTGGTGCGCCCCGACGTCGACCCGCGGTCCGCGGCGGTCGTCAAACGGGCGCAGGACTACGCCCATGCCGTCGACGCCGGCTTCTTCGCCACCTGCAACGCAAACGACTTCTTCCTCTATGACCACCGCGGCGACCCCGAGATTTCCGACATTGAATTCTACTACCTTGACCTCCGAGACGGCCGACTCCGGGACGCGACCTCCGAAATTCTGGAAGCAGTCGTCCACCTTTTCGAGGAGGACCGGCTCCCCTCCCAGCAGGAGCGCGAACGCATCGTCGGCGTCCTCCGGAGTTTCCACTCCGCCGTCTGGCCGACTTTCCATCACCTTGCCGAACAGGCCCACGACAGCAATGAACGGTTCCGGGACGAATTCGACA
>JAZKSB010000111.1:0-6839 GCA_036626315.1 Halobacteriales archaeon | reverse complement strand
GGTAGTTATAACTATCATCATCCTTTAACTCGGGGGACTAGCCCCGAAACCTGTCGGTAGACGACGAGAGGTTGCGAATCCGAAATCAAGGGGTTCGTGAACGGGGGTACCACGCACGCCGTGTGGACTGCGGAGGCCCCGGGCCGCCGCTTCGCGAACGGGCAAGCCACGGTCGGTTTCCCGGAGTGACGGACGACCACCCGCCGCTATGACCGGAACGATCCGGAAGGGGCCTCCTCACCGAGGCACCTGCGCTTCTCACGGAGGCACCCGCATCAGTCATCGCATCTCGACACGGAGGCACCCGCATCAGTCATCGCGTCCCGGTGTCGATTCACGAACGACATCTCCGACTTCGCAGGACAGCATGTCGCGGTCACGCGTCCCGGTTTCGGCTCCAAACGAGTATCCGCCGCCCCACACGAGCATGCCCGGCGATCCCCGGTTCCCGACGCCGACCGCCGACTCTCAGCTATCCCGCTGGCACGACGGCAAAACGGAGGGGCACCGGTTTGGGCGGGAACCGACCGCTATAAAGATCGGGCTACACGGGCCGAAATCGGGTGGACGCGATAGTCCGGACACCCGGGTGGCCCGGGACGAGACGCTGGACACGTGGCCGGCGGAAAGTGGAAAAGCCGGTGGAAGGTGACGCCACCAAGCGGGACGGCCATAACCTGAATGCCGCCGCGGACGCCCGCGGCTGATGAATGTGAAAGTCCCACGGAAGACGCGGGTTGGCACCGACGCGGGAGACGTTTTCCCCGGTCCGCGCGGCCGGTGACAGCTTTGGGCGGGCTTTCACCGCCTGTTGCCGTCTCGCCTGGCTTTGCCCGGGTTCCCACCGGGTCTTGCCGGCGTCGACGGGCACCGGCAGTTCGGTCGGCAGAGCCGACCTGCCACCGCTGCCCTCGACCGGCGATAGCCGGCATTTCACCGGCATTGCCGTCGCAAGACGACGGTAGTCAGCGAGGCTGGCGTTGCCGTCGTGTTCGCGAACGCCCCTTGCGGGTCGTCCGCTACTTGGCCTTCCTCCTCGGCCACCATGGCGGTCGAGCCATGGACCGGTACGGTTCTCCTTCGAGCCCTGGACCTTCACGTTCTGTCACGAACGTGTCGGTTGCGGCCTCCATCCCGGACCATCTCGACGCAAGCCGATCTGACCCGAGACGCACCGTGTGCGCCCACGCCCTCCGTGGGGAATTGGTAATACACCGCCCCACATAATAAGCTTTTCTAAGTTTTTCAATCATGTCACGAATTCCATAATCGCGCCCGGGCACCCCCCGAAGCCCCGGATTTTTGACCCGGGAGCGGGTACGGGTGGTCGATGACCGAGTTCCGAATCGGCGCGCACGTCTCGATCAGCGGCGGCGTCGCCAACGCGGTCGACCGCGAACTGGACGTCGGCGGCAACGCCGGCCAGATATTCGTCGGCTCGCCGCGCACCTGGGCAGTCAGCGAGGTCGACGACGAGGACGCCGCCGCCTTCAGGGAAGCGACGGAGGAGGAAGACGTCGGCCCCTGGATCGTCCACGGCACCTACCTCATCAACTTCGCCACGCCGAAAGACGACCTCGGGGAGCGCTCCGTCGAGACCGTCCAGGCGGAACTGGAGGCCACCGCCGAACTCGGCATCGACTACTACACGTTCCACCCCGGGTCCCACACCGGCGCCGGCATCGACGGCGGCATCGAGAACATCGCCGCCCGGCTCTCCGAACTCGACGTCCCTGACGGCGTGACCCTGCTGCTGGAGAACACCGCCGGCAAGGGAACAACGCTGGGCAAGAGCTTCGACCAGCTCGACCGGATGGTCACCGAGTCCGACCACGGCTACGGCGACCTGGGGGTCTGTCTGGACAGCTGTCACCTGTTTGCGGCAGGTTACGACTTCACCACCGGGGACGGCATCGAGGAGATGGTCGCGGAACTGGACGAGGCCGTCGGCGTCGACAACGTCGGCTACCTGCATCTCAACGACAGCAAGCACCCGCTCGGGTCCGAGAAGGACGAACACGAGCACGTCGGCGAGGGCGAGATCGGCACGGAGGGGTTCCGGAACCTCATCAACCACGAGGCGTTCCGGGACCTGCCGATGGTGCTTGAGACCCCCGAGGACGAGAAGGGCTACGCCTGGAACGTCAAGCGGTGCAAGGAACTGCGGACCTAACACCCCCGGCGTGATCGGCGGGGAACCGCCCGCGACTGCGTCCGTCGACCACCCGACGGACCCGCAGTCGGTGGCATTTATTGTCGTCGGAAGTGAACTGACACTGACGACGAATGGTCCCACCGTCCCCCCGACTGCCGCCGGATCGGCCGGCAGCGCGCGGCGTTCGCTGCGGAGCGTCCGGTCGCCCCGGCACCGCGGAGACGCCGAGATCGACGCCCGCCGGCGGCCCCGTCGTGGCCGACACCGACCGCTCCGGTCGCAACAACGCCCACACTGCCCGGCGACGGTCCACCGATGGCTGAGCACGGGCCGGCGATCCTGGCGGGGGCGGACGGCGAGAGCCTCCGGCTCGTCGACCCCATCGAGGGCGTGGCGTTCAGCATCTACGCCGACGGGCCCCTGACGCCGGACCCGGTCGCGGTCGATTCGCTCGCGGTTCCGGTCCCCCTGGACGCCGCGGCGGCGGTCACCGCCGCGACGCTGGTCGTCCCGAAACTTCCAGAACTCCTGCTCCGGGCGGAGACGTTCGACCTGCGGTCGACGGTCACCGCCGGGGGCACGGACGGAACCGATGGGCGGCTGCTCGCGGAGTCGGTGCCTGCGGACACGATAATCGAATTCTCGACGGCGCCGATGAAGATCTATGCGGTCCCCGACGCCGCGTTCGACGTCGTCCGCGACGGCGAACACCTCCGGATCGCGTTCGACTCGCCGACGGAGGTGGTGGTCGGCGTCCGGTCGTTCCACCGTCAGCCGGCGGCGACGATCGAGGTGACCGAGGACCCGGAGGACGTGATGGCGGCAGTCTCACACTTCGGCAGCGCGCTGAAGACGGAATCGCCGGAGCGGTCGTTCGGGTCGCTGCGTGGCCATCCTCCCGCCGTCGAACTCGGGGATCGGTTCTCGGTGCCGGACGTGCTGTCGGTGCCGGAGACGGGCATCGAGATCGGGGTGCCGGCGACGCTGTCGCGGGTGCTGCCGGCCGCGAGTCTGGCGTACTATCTCGGCGCCGAACTCGTCCCCGCTCCAGAGCCCGTGCTCCGGACCGGCGACAGCGAGCACCCGCTTGCCGGCAAGGCCGGGTTCGAGCAGACGGTCACCGACACGCTGCGCCGGGTGTTCATGCTGGATGCGATCACCCGCACCGAGGGCCTGTATCCGGTGCAGTTGCACGCCCGCGAACGACTGGAGGCGCGACTGCCGTTCGCTCCAAACTTCGATCGACTGTACGAGTTGCCGATCGCCGACCGGGTCGCGGCGTACCTGGCACCGCGGTTCGATCCCGTCGAAGAGTTGCTGCCGGAGTGGCACCTGGCGACCGATCTTGCCCCGACCGGCGACGCCGTCCGGATGTTGCCCTACGTCGCCGACGAACTCTCGCTGGTCCGCACCGAAGGACGCCGCGAGCCCCTCGACGTCACCGGGGTGCCGGGCGAACTGGCGGACTTCTACCGGGGGGCCGGCGACGCCGGAAGCGAGGACCCTGACCGGCCCCGCCGCCGGGGGAGCGACGAGCCGGGGCTCGCCGGAACCCTGCTCGACGAGGAGGTGTTTACGCCGGTGGACGTCGCGGCCCGGAGCCTGCAGTGGGTGGGCGATGGGGTGCCCGCCGGCGCGACGAAGGCCATCGTCGAGAGCTACCAGCGCCGCAGCGACCGCGAGCCGGCACCGCCGGAGGACCACCGCATCTCGATCGGGATCGTCTGCAACGACCCCGCGATGGCCGACGAGATCGGCGACGCCATGTACGGCTCCCGGGATCTCCTGGAGTTCGACGTCGCCCTCCACGAGGAAGTGACCGCCGACGAACTTCGAGAACTGCTGCAGACGCCCTACGACTTCCTGCACTACGTCGGCCACACCACGCCCGAGGGCATCCAGTGTGCGGAGGACACGGTGCTCGACGCCCGGACGCTCGATACCGTGGCCGTCGACTCGTTTTTCCTGAACTCGTGTGAGTCCTACGAGCAGGGCCGAGCACTCGTCGAGGGCGGCAGCGGCGCCGGCGTGGTCACGCTGAGTCCGGTCGACGACGCCACCGCGACCGAGGCCGGCCACCAGTTCGCCAAACTGCTGAACGCCGGGTTCACCTTCCGGTCGGCGCTGGCGGTGCTGCAGGAACAGTCGTTGCTCGGACACCGCTACAGCGTCATCGGCGACGGCGGCCTGCAACTGGTGCAGGCCGCAGGCGGGACGCCGTACTACGTGTCGGTCGCGCGAGGCCGGGACCCCGCCGAACGCGAGGTCGCCGTCGAGTACCGCCCGACGCTGCGCCGGCCCATCGGGTCGCTGGTGTCGCTTTCGCTGCCGGCGTTTGACGGCCACTACCTCGACCTGGAGACGGTCGGACCGGCGCCCGTCTCCCCGGAGTCGCTCCGGACGTTTCTGGCGCTCGACGAGGTGCCCGTTCTGACCGAAGGGACCCTCCGGTGGAGTTCCGAGTTCGACCCGACCGGGGACGACCCGCCCTAGGGGCCGACGATCGAACTAGACCCGCTCGCGGCGGCGTTGCCGGCCTGGGACACCAGCAACAGCATGGTGAAGACGGCACCGATCATCCGCGGGTGTTCTGCGAGCCATTCGGCGGTTCGCCCGTGGTCGCGTCCATCGGACATATTATTTCCAGCGACCGCAACTGCAAAGAATTTTTCTAAAGTATATTTATAAAATATTTAAATAAGGAACGTCCCTGAATGAGCGTTTTCAAACCTGTTATAGTACGGTGGTATCCGGACCCCAGGGCGGCGGCAAGCCGCCAGAGGCAGCGAGCGGCGGCAAGCGGCCAAAGGCGGCAGCGGCGACGACGACCCGCGAGGCCGACGCGTGGCGGCGCCAACCCTTAGGGCGCGGCGGCCCCGAAGGCGGACATGGACGTAGACGTCGTCGACCTGGACCACGTCGCGATCCGGGTGACCGACCTCGACCGCGCGCTGGCGTTCTACCACGACCTGCTGGGGCTGCCCGTGCGGGACCGCGACCGCTACGCGGCCGGCGAGGTGCCGTACGTCGCCGTCGTCGCCGGCGGCCGCCACGTCCACATCGTGCCCGACGACGCGGCAGAAATCGACGTCGGCGGTGAACACCTGTGTCTGCTCGTGCAGTCGTCGGCGGTCGACGCCCGCGAGGAGCTGGAGGCGCTGCTCGCGGACCTCCGGGCGGCGGGCGTCGCGATCGAGGACGGCGAGCCGCGCAAGCGCTACGGCGCCTACGGGCGGGCCTGGGCGGCCTACGTCCGGGATCCCGACGGGCGCCGGGTCGAGTTGAAACTCCACTGAGCGGCGGCCCACCGTGCCGGGCGGGGACGGCGTCGATCGGAGATCCCGCTCGTGGGCCGCGGGGGAATGGAAGACCCGCCGGCACGCGCTGCCGGACCAGGGCTTCCGGGACCCCCAGGCTTTTGCCCGCCTGCCCGGTGGGGCCTGCATGGAGTACACCACGCTTGGCGACACCGGCCTCGAGGTGAGTCGCATCGGGGTCGGGGGCGCGCGGTTCGGCCGCGGCGACGAGACGAAACTCGGAGACGACGCCGCCACGGACCTGATCGACCGGGCGATCGACCTGGGCGTCAACTTCTTCGACACCGCCAACGCCTACGCCGGCGGCGACAGCGAGGAGATCCTCGGCGCCGCCCTGGCGGGCTACGACCGGGACTTCCCCGTCGTGGCGACGAAGGCGTACTTCGAGATGGACGACTCGAATCCGAACGCCTCGGGACTGTCCCGGAAGGCCATCGAGCAGGAACTGGACAACTCACTCGAACGCCTGGGCATGGACACCGTCGACCTCTATCAGATCCACCGCTACGACGAGACCACCCCGATAGCGGAGACGCTGGGCGCACTCGACGACGCGGTTCGCCGCGGCAAAACCCGCTACATCGGCGCCTCCTCGATGTGGGCCCGCCGGTTCGCCGACGCACTGCACGCAAGCGACCGACTCGGCCTCGAACGGTTCGTCTCCATGCAGAACCACTACAACCTCGTCTACCGGGAGGAGGAACGCGAAATGCTCCCCCTCACGCAGAAAGAGGGCGTGGGCGTCATCCCCTGGAGCCCGCTCGCGAGGGGCTTTCTCGCCCGACCCCGCGAGGCGGTCGCCGCCACGCCGCGCGGCGAGCAGTTCGCCGAGTCCGACCGCCTGGCGGGCTATCGGGCCGGCGGCGGCGACGAGATAAACGACCGGGTGCAGGAACTGGCCGCCGAGTACGGCGTCTCGATGGCCCAGATAGCCCTGGCGTGGCTGTTCGACAAGGACTGGGTCGACGCCCCCATCGTCGGCATGTCCTCGATCGACCACCTCGAGGAGGCCGTCGAGGCCCTGGACGTCGACCTCTCGGCAAACGACGTCGACTGGCTGGAGGAACCCTACGAACCGACGCCGGTTCTGGGGCACTCCTGAGGGGTCTCGGGGAGGAAATGACCCGCCGGCCGTCGGGACCGTCAGGAGAGACCGCGCGCCGGCGCTACTCCAGCTCGAACCGCTCCAGCGGCACCTGTTCGCTGTCGTGGGGGTCCGTGACGAGTTCCACGCCGAACAGTTCCAGCCCCTCCTGTTCGCCCTTCGGCTCGCCGTCGTCGCGGTCGGCCTCGCGGGCGTAAGCCATCAGGTAGCCGTCGACGTCGGCGCAGTCGGCGGGATTGGCGTCCCGCACCCAGACGTGGCC
>JAZKSB010000110.1:0-6863 GCA_036626315.1 Halobacteriales archaeon | reverse complement strand
GACCGGATGGCCCACCTCGACGTGGTCCGAAAGCCGCTCGATGGCGGTCGCCACCGTGTCGGCGTCTGCGGGATAGCGCGAGGCCAGGTCGCGGGCCACCGACTGGACGGTTCCGCCCGCCCGGAGTTGCTCAGCGGCGACGGCCCGGAGTTCGCCGACCTCCTGAGCCACGTGGTAGGGGACGGGAATCTCCTCGCCGATCCAGGCGGGCACCTCGCCGCCGGGGTCCTCGATGGGCGTGACCTTCACCGCCTCGTCGTCCTCCTCGACCTGCGTGATCCGCCACATCTCCCCGCCCTGGATAAACACCTCGCCGGGCGAGGCGAAGTTGACGACGAACCGCTCGTCCAGGGTCCCGACCCGCCGGCCGCTTGCGATGTCTTCGACGTCGTACGTTGCCTCGTCGGGGATCATCGAGAGGTTCGAGTAGACGTACTGCCAGGTGCCGCCGGACTTCTCCAGGCGGTCTGCGTTCCGGTCGAGCCAGACGACGCGGTTTTTGGACAGTTCCTCGACGACTTCGCGGAACTGCTCCGTTCCCAGGTCCCGGAAGGGGTACGCCCGCGTCACCACCTCGTAGGCACGCATCGCACGCACCTCCCCGTGGCCCATCACCAGTCCGGCGACCTGGTTTGCGACCACGTCGAGGCTCCCGTGGTGGATCGCCGCCGGTTCGACGTGGCCGGCGGTCGCGCGGCGGGCGACCGCCAGCGCCTCAAGCACCTCGTCCGGGTCCGAGGCGACGACGGTGCCCTCGCTGAGACGGTCCATCCGGTGGCCCGCCCGCCCGACGCGCTGGAGGAGTCGCGCGACCTGCCGGGGGCTCTTGTACTGGATCACGTGGTCGATCCGCCCGACGTCGATCCCGAGTTCCATCGAGGACGTGCACAGCAGGGCATCGATCGCGCCGGCCTTGAACCGGTCCTCGACGTCGATTCGGGCTTCCTTCGACAGCGAGCCGTGATGGACCTCGACGTCGGCGTCCAGTTCCTTGAATCGCGACCCCAGCGCCTCCGCCGTCTGTCGGGTGTTGACGAAGATCAGCGTCGAGTCGTTCTCGGCGACGAGTTCCCGGATCGCCCGGACGTGGCTGGCGACTTCGGAGCGGGTCATCAACTCGCCGGCGAGGGCCTCGTCCTCGTCGGTGACCTCGGGGGCCCACACGCGGACGTCGAGGTTGCTGCCCACGTCGACCTGCGCGACCGTGCAGTCCCGCCCGCCGGTGAGAAACGCGCCCACCTCACCGGGGTCGCCGACCGTCGCGGACAGCCCCACCCGCTGGAAATCGCCGGCGAGTTCGACGAGGCGTTCCAGACCGACCGACAGCTGGGCCCCCCGTTTGGAGGCGGCCAGTTCGTGGACCTCGTCGACGACGACGTGGGCGACCGACGACAGCGCCGTCCGGAGTCGCTCGCCGGTCAGCATCGCCTGCAGGGTCTCCGGCGTGGTCACGAGGACGTCCGGCGGGTTCTCGGCCTGCTTGTTCCGCCGGTAGTCGGTGGTGTCGCCGTGGCGGACGTCGATCTCCAGGCCGAGCCGGTCGCCCCACCAGTCCAGGCGCTGGCGCATGTCCCTGTTGAGCGCCCGCAGCGGGGTGACGTACAGCGCCGAGATGCCGAAGGGCGTTCCGCCGTCCGCCCGGCGCCGGACGATGGCGTCGAACACCGGCAGCATCGCGGTCTCGGTCTTGCCGGTTCCCGTCGGTGCGACCACCAGCGCATGGTCGCCGGCGGCGATCGGCGGGATGGCTCGACGCTGTGGCTCGGTCGGCTCCTCGAACCCCCGATCGGAGAGAGCCGCCCGGACCTCGGGCCCGAGCCCGGCGAAGACGGCGTCGCCACGCGCGTCCGTCATCGAACTGCGATAACCGCCACGGCCGGTTAAGCGCCGCGGATGGCTCCAGGTTCCGGAACTCGCCCTCGTCGCTATATCTCCGTGTACTGACCGAGCCGCGTGCCGTCGAGCAGGTAGGCGTCGGCCTCGGGCAGCCCCTCCGGCAGGAACGGCGCCAGGAACCCGGGGTCGTCGTTGACCGCCTTGCACCCGAGCAGGTCGTTGAACCGCGGAAACACGACGAGTTCGGGGTCCCACCAGTCGAGGTCGCCGTACCGGCGCTCGAAGGGTGCCGCCCGGAGCGGGCCCCGGAGCCAGGCCCGGACCGTCCGACTCCCGCCCACCCGGTCCCGGAGCCGGACGCAGGGGTGCTCGTGGCCGATGCAGACCACCTCCGCGTCCAGTACGTCCGGGGCCGGCCAAGTGTGGCCGTGGACCAGTCCCACGTCGCCCAGCCGGACCCCGTCGCTGTCGGTCACGGTCACGCCCGGCTCGGCGACCGTCTCGATGCCGCCGTCGTGGTTCCCCTTGACGACGGTCGCGGGGACCGGCAACCGCTCGAACAGCACCTCTATCTCGCCGCGCTCGGCGCCGTGCGGGCCGCCGAAGAAGTGCGCCAGGTCCCCCAGAAAGACGACCCGGTCGGCGTCGGTCTCCGTAAGGAGCCGCAGCACCCGCTCGCGGCGCGCCGACGCGCGGCTCTCGGCGTTGACGCCCTCCTCGTGTCGCAACCAGGACTCGTAGCCGGCGTGGTAGTCCGCGATGCCCAGGGCTCGCATCTCGCCGGTCTCGATCACGGCCGCCGGCTCGCCCGGGATCGGATC
This sequence comes from Halobacteriales archaeon, assembly GCA_036626315.1. Taxonomy (GTDB): domain Archaea; phylum Halobacteriota; class Halobacteria; order Halobacteriales; family PXRE01; genus PXRE01. Next base: position 4,206 of record JAZKSB010000110.1, on the reverse strand, counting down.
GACGCCGGCCATCAGATGGCCGAAAGTTTGCCGTCGGCGGGTTCGTAGCACTGCCCGCTCATCAGGGCGTCCTCGATGGCGTCCTCCACGTCGGCCTGGGCGACGCCGTGTCGGTCGACGACATCGGCGATCAGTCTCTCGCGGTCGGCGCCGTCGCCGTCGTCGAATTCGGCCATCCGTTCGAGGACGGCCCCGGTGAGGTCCACGTCGTCGGGTTCCGCCGGCGCGTCGCCGGGTTCATCTGTCGCGTCCGTGGCTTCCCCGGCGTCCGACTCAGTCTCCGCATCCGCGTCAGTCTCCGACGCTGCGCCGCCTGATTCCCGTGCCGAGTCGCCGGTCGCCGGCCCGGATTCGTCCGCCGCCGGTTCCGCGTCGTCCAGGCCGGCCGGGGAATCGTCGTCCCCGCCGGCGTCTAAGTCGCCGAGGTCCCCCCCAGCGGCTTCGTCGGTAGATTCATCCGTCGGCGCCGGCGTTTCGGTCGCCTCCGCCGGTTCGATCGGGTCGGCCTCGGGTTCGATACCGGCCTCGCCCGCGTCCCCGACCTCCGTACCGGTCTGGAAGTCGGTGCCGTACTCGGATTCGATGCGCTCCCGCTCCTCCTCGTCGAGCACGTCTTCGGGAACCTCCCCGTCGGATTCGCCGGCATCTACCGTCTCGGTTTCGGCGGCGCTGTCGTCCGCTTCCGGGCCGGCGTCCGCACCGTCGGTCGTCGTCCCGCTGGCGTCGGAGTCGCCCGCAGTTCTTTCGGCGGCCTCCGAATCGTCAGTCGCCCCCCCGCCGGCGTCGAAATCCCCGGGGCTGCTCTCGGCAGCCGCTGCGTCGAAGTCGCCGGGACCGCCCTCGGCAGCCGTCGCTTCGGTCGTTCCTCCCGCCGTCGTCTCGAAGTCGCCGGGGGCCTCCGAACTGGTACCGGCCTCCGCATCGCCGGCGGACTCCGGTTGTCCGCTCGTCGTGGACGCTTCCGGTTCGTCTGTTGCCGTTGCCGCTCCCGATTCGGCAGTCGTCGCAGCGGGTTCCGGTTCGTCGGCCGTCGACCCGACGGACCGCTCGCCGTCGGTCGTCGTCGCAGCGGCCGCCTTCCGTTCCGTCGCCGCCTCGGGGTCGTGCGGGTCGCCGCCCTCGACGGTCGCGACGGCCAGATCCGTCGCCGCCGCGATGCGGTCACGGTCGACGGTCCGGTCGCCCGTGGCGTCTGGCGCGACGTTCGGAACCTCGACCCCGTCGACGTCGCCGGCCACGAGGCGAAGCGCGTCCCGCGCCACGTCGGCCAGCGACGCGAGGTACTGCTCGGTGGTGCCGTAGTGGTCCATGGCGACGGGGATGCCGGCGGCGACTGCCGGCTCGGCGCCCGCGGATTCGAGTGCCGAGTGGAGATCCTCGCCCGTCGACCCGCTGTCGAGCGCGGCGTCGAACGTCGCCACGCGAGCGAGCGTGTGCTCGGCTGTCCGGACCGTCCAGCGGTCGCGGGTCTCGCCGTCGACCTCATTGATGCTCTCGGGCCGGACCGACGTGTAGACCACGTCGGAGTCGTCGGGGCTGAACGTCCGGGCCTTGCCGGTGACCGAGACGAACGCCGGCGGGTCGGCCCGTTCGAGAAACGCCAGCGCGTCGGGCTGGTACTGGCCGGCGTAGACGACGAACGCGCCGGTCGGGTCGACCACGCGGGCCCGCAGCACTTCCTCGCCGACCTGTTCGACCTCCGTCAGCACGCCGACCGCGAACAGGCGGTTGATCCGCGCGCCGGTCGGCGTGACCACGTAGTTCGGCGCGCGCTCCTCGTCGCTCTCGGAGTACTCGAAGTCGGCGGCGTCGTACTCGGCGGCGAACACGCGATGGGCGACCTCACGGCGGCCGGGCGCGCTCATTCTGCTACCTCCCCGAACAGGGCAGCGGCGCGGTCGGCGGGGTCGTTCGCCTCCGCCTCGAACTCGGTGGCCTCCAGGTTGGCGCCGTAGTCGTCGACCGAGAGGTGGCCCCGCGCCCGGAAGGTCCGCCCGACGACGCGCTCCCGGATCGCGTCGGCGACGACCTCCCGGTCCATGGCGTCGCGGGCCTGCTGGCGCGCCGCTTCGAGGTCGCCGCCGTAGACGTCCGCCGTGAGGTCGGCCTGCAGGACGACCGTCACGGTGTCGGTGCCGTCGTCGAGGATGGCTTTCGTCCGGAGGTCGTCCTCGCCGTCGACCTCGCCGTGGCTCCGGCACTCGCCGTTCCGGACGACCCGGCCACACTCCGGGCACCGCTGGATGAGCCCCGAGCCCTCCCGAACGGCGACGACGCTGCCCTCAAGTTCGACGTCGTAGGTGCCGCCGGCGTCGACGGCGTCGCGTATCCGCATCCGGGTGCCCGACTCGGCCACTTCGACGGCTCGGTCCAGCGGTTCGGCGGTCGAGAACTCCGAGACGTTCACGGAGGGCACGCCGCGGAACTCCCGGACGTAGACGTTCTCAAGCCTGAGGGAGGCCCCTTCCCGGATCGCCTCGCGGGGGTCCCAGTCGGTGAAGGGCAACCGTGCCGTGTCGTCGGCGAGCACGCCGTCGAGGATGTCGGTCTCGCCGTCGCGGCCGTCGATAGTTCGCTCGTCGACCTCCAGGACCCGCACCTCGACGTTGCGCCCGCCGTCGCCGATCTCCAGGTCCGCGAGGTCGGCGTCCCCGCCGACCCGGTAGGGCACCTCTAGGTCTGCCGGCTCAAAGGTGACCGTACTGCTCTCGCCGAGGTTGAGTTCCGGCTGGCCAGCGAACTCCCGGACGCCGGCGTTTGCGACCGTGATGGTGTCGCCCGGCTCGAGGCCGAAGTCCTCCCAGGCGGTGTAACTGATCGTGCCCGTATCGTCGGCCAGTTCGCCCTCGCGGATGACCTGCTCGTCGCCCTGATAGCGGATGGACCGCTTGCCGACGGTCAGCACGCGGGCCGTGACGGTGACGTTGCCACTCTCGGGCGTGACGTCGGCGATGTCGGTCGGTTCGGGCTCCCCGCCGGCGCTGCCACCGTGCTTGCGTCTGAGGTTCCGCTTGGCCTCGTCTATCGGGACGCTGTAACTCACCAGGTTCTCCAGGTCGCGTCTGACCTCCGCTTTGTCGACGTCGAGGTCGGAGGCGAGCTCCTCGACGTGGTCGTCGATCTCCATGGGGACGGGTACGCCACGTTGCGGTTAAAATGTTCGTCCGACACCCGGAATCAGGTGATGTCGTCCAACACCCGGAATCAGGTGATGTCGTCCAACACCCGGAATCAGGTGATGTCGTCCGACACCCGGAATCAGGTGATGTCGTCCGACACCCGGAATCAGGTGATGTCGTCCAACACCCGGAATCAGGTGGCATCAGTCGGCTTCCCATCCCCTCACCCGATCTGCGTTCGCCGGACGGGAGCCTAAAGGCGGGGTGGCGTGCGGACGTTTCGGGGCGAACCGGACTCGCCGGTCACTCCCCGGCGAGGTGGATCTCCTCGTCCAGGTCGCCGAAGGAGTCCGGCGGCTCGTGGACGACCATCGTCGGCACGGCCAGCGTCCGGATGATCCTGTCAGCGGTGCTGCCGAGGATGGCTTTCTCGATGTTCGTCCGACCCCGCGACCCCATGACGATGAAGTCGACGTCGTTGTCCTCGATGTACTCCTTGATCTCCTTGTGGACTCTTCCTTTCTCGACGGCGGCCACCACGTCGACGTCGAGCGATTCTGCGGCCTGTGCGACGTCCTCGACGACGCTTTCGCCGTGTTCTACCTGCTCTTCGCTCACCCGCTGTTGTTCGCCGGTGATGGGTGCTATCCGGCTCTCGAAGTCCTCGACTACGTAGAGTGCGTGAACCGTCGCATCGAGGTCTCGTGCGAGCAGTAGCCCCCGCTTTACTGCGTTCGACGCCTGTTTGCTCCCGTCGGTCGGGATCAGAATGTCGTCGTGCATCCCGGCTTACGGACACATGGCGGACAATTAAAAATAACGCCCAGCGTGAACGTCGCCGCGGCGGGAGCGACCGGGCCGAGAGCCGGCGGCGTCGGACACCGAAAGGCGCTTGCCCACGCCTCGGAAAAGCACGTCCATGCGGGTCGTCGTCAACGCCGCGATCAGCGCCGACGGGAAACTCTCCTCGCGGCGCCGCGAACAGATCGCCATCAGCGGTCCAGAGGACTTCCGGCGGGTCGACCGGCTTCGGGCCGACAGCGACGCCGTGATGGTCGGCGTCGGGACGGTGCTGGCCGACGACCCG
>JAZKSB010000109.1:0-7001 GCA_036626315.1 Halobacteriales archaeon | reverse complement strand
CGTCTCCTCCATCTCGGCGAACATCGACGCCGTCCGCGACGTCCAGCACGAGGTCAAGCGCGTCGAGCAGCGGCTGCTGCTGGATTCGGTGCGGTAAGGCCGCCTCGCCGCTGCCGGCAGGAGAGAGACCGTGCGGGGCGGGGCGACGCGGCCCGCGGTCGCCCGCCGCCGCCAGAGTCTATAAGTCACACGACAGATTAGACACGGACGGTGATAGCGTGGGGGCACTCGTCGAAGTGGCGCTCGTGGTCGGCGGGCTCGCGCTCGCATTCGCCGGCGTGCGGTTCTTCGACCTCGCGGTGTCGGTGACCGGTTTTCTCATCGGCGCGCTGATCGGAACGACGTACGTCGGCGGGCAGGCCGACCCGTCGACGCTCGAACTGGCAGGCGGAGTGATCGTCGGGGGGATCGTCGGGGTCGGCCTCGCATGGGCGTTCGTCAAGTTCGTCGTGATGGCGCCGGGGTTTCTCGCCGGCGCGGGGACTGCGGTGGCCGTACTCGATCCGGGCCGGCTGGCAGACGCCCAGCTGCTGACGTTGCTCGTGGTTCTTTTCGGCGGGCTGGTCGGCGCGGCGATCGCGTGGGCGCTGTTTCGAGTCGTCGTTGCCGTGCTGACGGCCGGCGTCGGGGCAACGCTGGTTTCGCTGGGCGGCAACCTCGACGGCGTCGTCGACGCAGTCGTGGCACTCGACCCGGGTGCACTCCCGGTCGATTCGCTCGGTCTCGTGTTCTGGCTGGTGTTCGTCCTCGGGACGGTCGCCCAGATCGTGCAACTTGCCGCAGGGACCGACGACGACGAAGACCACAGTGCGGGCTCGTCCGGTTCGTTTCCGTGAGCAGGCTTGCATTCGTTGCACGCCGAGTGTGTGCGAGGGGTCGATGTCCCGACCGATAGTGTAAAGGTTTTCATGCACCGACCGCTTTCGTCCGGATGTGAGCTTGCTGCCGGTCCCCGTGGAGGCCCTGGGTGTGGTCCAGCCGGTCGCGGTGGTCCCGCCGACCGACCTGGTGGTGGCTGCCGGGTGGTTCGAACAGTGGGAACGCTGGGGCATTCGGGCCGTCGAGACGGCGACCGGACCGATCGGGCTCGGGATCGTCTTCGTCTACTCGTTTCTGATTGCGTTTCTGCTACCGGGGCCGAGCGAGGTGGTGCTCGCGGCCCCGCTGCAACTCGGGCTGCCGCTGTGGGCACAGCTTGGCGTCGTGATGCTCGTCAGCGGCGTCGGCAAGGCCGCCGGGAGCGTCTTCGCGTTCCACATCGGCCAGGAGGCCAAAGAGTCGGGGCCGGTGATCCGGTGGCTCCGGCGGTCGCGGTTCGACGTCGTCGAGTGGTCCGAACGCCGGACCGTGAACATGGCCCAGCGGTACGGCTACGCCGGCCTCGCGATGGCGCTGAGCGTGCCGTTCTTCCCCGACACCATCTCCATCTACGCGTTCGCGGTGCTGGAGGAGAACTACCCGCTGTTCGCGGTCGCGACGTTCGTCGGGAGCATCGGCCGGCTCGTCGTGACCGTGGGCATCTTCGGGACCGCGTCGCTTGCGATCTGAGACGTCACGTCGTCGAGGCGACGCTCGCCGCGTTCGGCCGTTTGTCCGCCGGCAAGCGGCTGCCTCCCCGAACCCGGCAAGCGGCTGCCTGCCGTGATGTTCGTCGCATCGTGAGGTTTTTCCTCCCCGCAGCGGAATGCCCGACCGTGACCTGTCGGGTCCGTCCGCCGCGCCGCCGTATGCGCCCGCCTCGATAGCGCCGGGTGGACCCGTCACGCGTTCGCTGCCGCTCGTCCGGTCGGGGGGCCGGCGGGACGTGCGGGGCGGCGAAACCCCGCGTCTTCTCGCACCGTCCGCCGACCGCTTGCCGCAAACCGGCGAGTTTACACCGCACCCACGACACACACCACCCAAGGAAACTCCATGACCCACGAGGAATATCCCACCGACGAACCCGCGGTGGTCACCTGCGGGTTGCCCTACGCCAACGGCGACCTGCACATCGGCCACCTCCGGACCTACGTCGGCGGCGACGCGTACAGCCGCGCCCTGGAGACGCTGGGCCAGCAGACGGCGTTCGTCAGCGGCTCTGACATGCACGGCACGCCGATCGCCGTCCAGGCCATCGAGGAGGACGTCGATCCGGAGTCGTTCGCGATGGAGTGGCACGAGCAGTACGAGGAGACGTTCCCGAAGTTCAACGTCGACTTCGACAACTACGGCCACACCCACGACGAGACCAACCGCGAGGTGACCCACGAGATCGTCGAGTCCCTGGAGGCGGAGGGGTACGTCTACGAGGACGAGATCCTGGTCGCCTGGGACCCCGAGGAGGAACAGCCGCTGCCCGACCGGTACGTCCGCGGGACCTGCCCGTACTGCGGGGCGACCGCCCGCGGCGACGAGTGCGACGAGGGGTGTGGCCGCCACCTCGAACCGGGCGAGATCGAGGACCCCGTCTCGATCATCACCGGCAATCCCGCCGAGTACCGCGAGCGCACCCACGAGTTCTTCCGGGTCTCGGACCTGTCGGAGTATCTCACCGGCTTCCTCGACCGGCTCGAGGGGACCGACAATGCCCGCAACCAGCCCCGCCAGTGGATCGAGGACGGCCTGCAGGACTGGTGTATCACCCGCGACCTGGACTGGGGGTTCGACTACCCGGGCGAAGACGACCTCGTGCTGTACGTCTGGGTCGACGCCCCCATCGAGTACATCGCCTCGACGAAGCAGTACACCGAGCGGGTCGGTCCGGACGTCTACGACTGGGCAGCGGCCTGGAAGGGCGCGGGCGGCGTCGAGGACCCGGAGACGCGCGCCGAGTCGGGCGGCGAGATCATCCACGTCATCGGGCGTGACATCATCCAGCACCACACCATCTTCTGGCCCGCGATGCTCCGGGTCGCCGGCTACGACGAGCCGCGAGCGGTGCTGGCCAGCGGGTTCATGACCCTCGACGGGAAGGGGTTCTCGACGTCGCGCAACCGCGCGGTCTGGGCACGGGAGTATCTCGACGAGGGGTTCCACCCGGACCTGCTGCGGTATTACCTGGTCACCAACGGCGGGTTCCAGCAGGACGTCGACTTCTCCTGGGAGAAGTTCGCCGAGCGGGTCAACGGCGAACTCGTCGGGGACCTGGGCAACTTCCTCTACCGCTCGCTTCTGTTTGCCCACCGCAACTGGGGCGGGACGCCGGACGCCGAGGTGGGCGAGGAGGTCGAACGTGAGATCGAGGCCGCCGTCGAGGAGTTCCGGGCGACCGTCAACGACTACGACCTCCGTGCGCTCGGGGAGGTGACGCTGGACCTAGCCCGCTTCGGCAACGAGTACATCCAGCGCCACGAGCCCTGGAAGCTCGTCGACGACGACCCCGAGCGGGCCGCCGCAGTCATCCGGGACACCGTCCAGCTCGCGAAGGTCATCGCGGTGCTGTTCGAGCCGCTCGCCCCCGGGAAGGCCGAGCGCCTCTGGGCCCAGCTCGGCGAAGACGGGTCGGTCCACCACGCCACCGTCGAGCAGGCGGTCGAGACGCCGCCGGCGGAGTTCGGCGAGCCCGAGGAACTGTTCGAGCAGGTCGAGGACGACCGGGTCGACGAACTGAACGCCACGCTCGAGGCGAAGGTCGAGGACGCCGACGAGGGGGTGGACGCCGGTGACGGTGCCGGAACCGAAAGCGACGAAAGCAGCGACGGCGAACCGGAGGGCATGGAACCGGAACCCATCGCCGACGAGCGGGTCAGTTTCGAGGACTTCCAGGAGTTCGACATCCGGGTCGGCCGGATCGAGACCGCCGATCCGATCGAGGACTCGGACGACCTGGTCCGGCTGGAGGTCGACATCGGCGTCGAGACCCGCCAGCTCGTCGCGGGCATCAAGCAACTCCACGACGTCGAGGAGTTGCCCGGCACGAAGCTCGTCGTCGTCGCCAACCTGGAGAAGGCCGAACTGTTCGGCGTCGAGTCCAACGGCATGCTGCTTGCCGCCGGCGACCAGGCCGACTTCCTGACGACCCACGGCGACGCCGAGCCCGGCGAGAAGATCCAGTAGCCGGAGGACGGTCGTCCGCCCTGCGCGCAGCGATCCAGCAATCGGTCGCCGCATCCGCCCCCGACAGTTTTCACCCGCCCCGGCGAAGACCGCCCATGGACGAGGAGACCGCGAACGCGCTGCTGGGGTTCACGGGCTTTCTGCTGGCGGCGATGGTCGTCATCGGCTACTCGCTGAACCTGCTGACGGTCGGTTACAGCGTCTCGCTGCTCGGGATGGCGATCGCGTCGCTTGCGCTCGGGGTGGTCCCCTTCGAGCGGTTGCCCTGACCGTCGGCGCCCCTGCGAGGGTTTTTGCCGCTGCCCGCCGAACCGTTCGGCATGCGGAACGCCCGGATCATCGCCACCCTGGGGCCGGCCTCCGAGTCGACCGCCGTCATCGAGGAGATGGCCGAGGCGGGCATGTCGGTCGCGCGACTGAACGCCAGCCACGGGACTCACGAGGACCGCGCGGAGATCGTACGGCGGGTGCAGGCGGTCGACCGCCGGACCGACGACCCGATCGCGACGATGGTCGATCTCCAGGGGCCGGAGGTCCGGACGCCGGCGCTCGAATCGCCGGTGGAACTGGCCGAAGGCCAGGAGGTCCGATTCGTCGAGGGCAAGGAAGTCTCCGGGGACACCATCGGGCTCACGTATCCGCTCGACGGCGTCGAACCCGGCGACTCGGTGCTTCTGGACGACGGCCACGTCGAGACGACGGTCACCGGGGTCGAGGACGGGACCGTGGTCGCCCGGGTGGAAAACGACGGCACGCTGGGAAGTCGCAAGGGCGTCAACGTCCCGGGCGTGGAACTGGACCTGGCGGTGCCCACCGACGCCGACCGCCGGGAACTGGAACTGGCCGTCGAGCATGGCGCGGACCTCGTTGCAGCGTCGTTCGTGCGCGACGCCGACGACGTCCTGCGGGTCAGCGAGATCGTCGAGGAACTGGGCGCGGACATTCCCGTCGTCGCGAAGATAGAGCGGGAGGTGGCGGTCGAAAACCTCGCGGAGATCGTCGAGGCCTCCTTCGCCGTGATGGTCGCCCGGGGGGACCTCGGGGTGGAACTGGCGATGGAGGACGTGCCGATGATCCAGAAACGGATCATCCGATTGTGCCGGGAGACGGGGACGCCGGTCATCACCGCCACGGAGATGCTGGACTCGATGGTCACCGCCCGCCGGCCGACCCGCGCGGAGGCCTCGGACGTCGCCAACGCCGTGCTGGACGGGACCGACGCCGTGATGTTGTCCGCGGAGACGGCGATCGGCGACCACCCCATAGCGGTCGTCGCCGCGATGGACCGCATCGTGCGGGAGGTCGAGGACAGCGGCGAGTACGCCGAACTCCGCGAGCAGCGGGTCCCCGCGGCGGGCGAGTCCCGGACGGAGGCGCTGGCGCGGTCGGCCCGGTATCTCGCCAGGGACGTCGGTGCCAGCGCGGTCGTGGCCGTCAGCGAGTCGGGGTACACCGTGCTGAAGACCGCGAAGTTCCGCCCCGGCGTCCCGGTCGTCGCGGCCACGCCGGACGACGACGTTCGGCGGCGACTGGCGCTCGTCTCCGGGGTCACCGCACGCTACGTGCCCTACACCGACCACAGCGCCGACGCGCTGGTCGAGGACGCCGTCCGAGCGGCCCTGGAGGCGGGCGCCGCCGAGAGCGGCGACACGGTGGTCGTGCTCTCGGGGATGATGACCGAATTCGAGGGGCGCAACACCACGAACATGCTGAAGGTCCACGTCGCCGCCGAGACGCTGGCGACCGGCCGAAGCGTCGTCGCCGGGCGGGTCACAGGCACGGTCGGCCGGGCGCCGGCCGGCGACCTGCGGAACGTCGAGCCAGGGTCAATCCTGGTCGTTCCGACGACGTTCGATGGCGAGTTCGCGGGCGACGTCTCGAAACTGGCCGGCGTCGTCTCCGGCGCCTCCGGCGTGACCGGCTACGCGGCGATGGTCGCCCGGGAACTGGGGTTGCCGATGGTCAGCGACGTCGACGTCGACGCGCTCCCGTCTGGCGAGACGGTGACCCTCGACGCGGAGCGCGGCGTCGTCTACGAGGGCGTCATCGCGACGGGCGACTCCCGGCGGCCGTGAACCCGGACGACTTTTGCGGCTGGCCGGGCAAGCGGGGGACATGACCGACCAGGACGCCACGGGCGGAGCGGGGTCCCGGAACGGGACCGCGCCGGAGGAGCCGCCGACCGGCCCGGATACGTCGACGGACGCCGATCGCCGGGCGTCCGGGACCGTGGACGACCCGCAGGTTCCCGCAGACGGCGCACTGTCCGAGCGGGAGGAGACCGACAACGAGGAGGCGGTCGGGGACAACGTCTTCGGCGGGCCGGGCGACTTCGGCCCGATCGAACCGGGACGGCCCGACGCCGAGAGCGTGCTGTTCGTGCTGCTGGGGATTCTGGCGGCGGTGCTCGTGGTCATGCGGCTGACGGGCACCGTCTGAACGGGGGGTGGCGACGTCGGGCGTCAGTGCATGGGGCAAGCGACTGCGGAGGCCGACCGCCGGCCACCGGGGGAGTGGAAAGCGTTAATCGGGCCCACGCCTTACCATAGGCCATGGAAGACCTCCTGGCCAACTCGTTGCCGCTGGTTCTGTTCACGGCGGGCATCCTGCTGACGGCCGCGGAGGCGCTCATCCCCGGAGCCAACTTCATCGTGCTGGGCATCGCGCTGACGATGGCCGGGTTGCTCGGGCTGGCGGTGCCGGCGCTGGCGACGCCGCTGGCGCTGGCGGCGACCACGCTGATCGTCGGTGGGGTGACCTTCTGGACGTATCGCCGCTTCGACGTCTACGGAGGGCGCTCGAAGGGCCAGCCGATGGACTCGGACTCGCTGAAGGGCCGGGAGGGGGTCGTCACCGAACGGGTGACCGCGAGCGGGGGCGAGGTGAAACTCCGTGGCGGCGGGTTCAACCCCTACTACCGGGCGCGGTCGCTCGACGAGGAGATCACGGAGGGGACCGACGTCCTC
>JAZKSB010000108.1:0-7089 GCA_036626315.1 Halobacteriales archaeon | reverse complement strand
ATTACGTCGATGAGCGCCATCCCGGCCGATGTCCCGGTTTCGCGTTGGACCACCACGCCTGAGGACCGGTAGTAGCCAGTTCCGACGTCGTTGCCCCCACCGCCGGCACACCGACCCCTTTTATCAGGTCGCCCGCTCCATGCCCGTCCATGCAGACGTCCCATTACGTTTCGCCGGACGGTCTCGAACCCGGCCCCGTTGCCGCCGACCGTCGATCGGGAGGCGGAGACGGATGGTAGACCTCCTGCTCTCGACAGGGCGGCTGCTGGCGGCGCTGTTTCTCGTCGCTCTCAACGGATTCTTCGTCGCCTCGGAGTTCGCTCTCGTCCGCATCCGGTCGACCGCAGTCGATCAGATGGTCGACGAGGGGCGGGCCGGCGCCGGGACGTTACAGAGCGCGCTGGACAACCTGGACGACTACCTCGCCGCGACCCAGCTCGGCATCACGGTCGCCTCCCTGGGACTGGGGTGGATCGGCGAACCCGCCGTCGCCGCGCTGCTCGAACCGGTGTTGGAGCCGGTGCTGCCGGCGGGGACGCTACACCTCGTCGCCGTCGGCGTCGGGTTCGGCGTGGTGACGTTCCTGCACGTCGTCTTCGGGGAACTGGCGCCGAAGACGATCGCCATCGCACGGGCTGAACGGCTCGCACTGCTGATCGCCCCGCCGATGAAGGCTTTTTACTATCTCTTTCTCCCGGGACTGGTCGTGTTCAACGGGACGGCGAACCGATTCACCACCCTCCTGGGCATCCCGCCGGCGTCCGAGTCCGAGGAGACGCTCTCCGAGGAGGAGATCCGGATGGTGTTGAGCCACGCCGGGCAGGCGGGCCACATGGACGCGGGCGAGGTCGAGATGATCGAGCAGGTGTTCGAACTCGACGACGTGCTCGCGCGGGACGTGATGGTGCCCCATCCGGACGTCGCGAGCGTCCCGGCGGACATGCCGCTGTCGGAGTTGCGGACGGTCGTGGTCGACCACGGGCACACGAGGTATCCGGTCGTCGACCCCGAAACGGACGAGCCGACCGGATACGTCGACGTCAAGGACGTGCTGGCGGCGACGGAGTCGGACGGCGACCGGTCGGTCACGGCGGCCGACCTGGCACGGGACCTGCCCATCGTGCCCGAAACGACGGGGATCGACGAACTGCTGGAGACGTTCCAGCGCGAGCAACGCCAGATGGCCGCGGTCATCGACGAGTGGGGATCGCTGGAGGGGATCGCCACCGTCGAGGACGCCGTCGAGGTCGTCGTCGGCGACATCCGGGACGACTTCGACGAGCGGGCCCGGGAACCCTCGATCGAGGCGCGCGACGACGGCACCTATCTGGTCGACGGGACGGTGTCCGTCCAGGCGATCAACGACGAACTGGGGACCGACCTCGAACCCGAGGCGTACGGAACCGTCGGCGGACTCCTGCTGGAGCGGCTCGGTCGGCTCCCCGACGTGGGCGACCAGGTCACCGTCGGCCAGTACGGATTCGAGGTCGCCGCCGTGGAGGGCACGCGGATCGGACGCGTCGTGATCCGCCCAGCGAGCGAGGCGTAGCCGGGGGTCGTGATCCGCCCAGCGAGCGAGGCGTAGCCGGGGGTCGTGATCCGCCCAGCGAGCGAGGCGTAGCCGGGAGTCGTGATCCGCCCAGCGAGCGGGGCGTAGCCGGGAGTCGTGATCCGCCCAGCGAGCGAGGCGTAGCCGGGAGTCGTGATCCGGCCAGCGAGCGGGGCGTAGCCGGGAGTCGTCAGCGTTTTGCGCGCCACCCGCCTACCGTCGCCCATGTTCACGGGCATCGTCGAGGAGACGGGAGAAGTCGTCGACACCCGCGAGGACGGCGGGGGCCGACGGCTCCGCATCGCCGCCGACGAGGTCGCCGACGACCTCCAGCACGGCCAGAGCATCGCGGTCTCGGGGGTCTGTCTGACCGTCGAGGACTGGGGTCCGGTCACGGATCTCGACCGCGAAACGGACGCCGGCGACACGTGGTTCGAGGTGTTTCTCGCCGAGGAGACGACCGACGTGACCTACCTCGGGGAGGTCGGCGCGGGCCACCGGGTCAACCTGGAGCGGTCGCTGCCCGCCGACGGCCGCCTGGACGGCCACGTCGTCCAGGGCCACGTCGACACGACCGCGGAGGTGACCGCCGTCGACCAGGTGGGCGACGACTGGCGGTTCACGTTCGCGGTCCCGGACGGCTACGGCAAGTACCTCGCCGACAAGGGGTCGGTCGCGCTGGACGGCATCAGCCTCACGGTCGCCGAGCGCAACCCCGAGACCTTCGAGATAGCGATCATCCCCACGACCTACGAGTTGACGAACTTCTCGACGAAGGAACCGGGCGACCCCGTCCACGTCGAGATCGACGTGCTGGCCCGCTACGCCGAGCGCCTGCTGGCCGACGCCGACCGCGAGGAGGTGCCCGTCAAAGGCGTAGAGGCCGGGGATGCGCCGTAAAATCGCTTAGTCCGCTAGCGCGCCCTCCAGCCGCGAGGCCACGTCCCGCGCTTTCTCCGCGAGTTCCTCGTCTATGTGGCCCGCGGCGACGGCTTCGTCGAGTTCGTCGTCGTCGACCCGCTCGACCGTGCCGTCGGGGTGTTTCACCACGTCGACGTGCAGGTCCACGTAGCGGACCGCGTCGGGGAACACCTCGACGGGCGTGCAGACGTTGGCGTAGGTGCCCTTGTCCGTGCCGTCCTCGCCGGCGTACCTGGTGATGTACCACCAGCGGCCCTCCTGCAGGCGAGTCGTCGCGACGTCGCCTCGCTCTCGTTCGGTCCCCAGCGCGTCGTAGGTACCCCGGCCGCCCGCGTGCCGCCGCAGCGTCACCGAGCCGTCCGAATCCAGCGAGACGACCTCGCCGCGGCCCAGCGGGAACCCGCGCCCGTCGGGCTTGCCGTGCTCGATGGCGACCCGGTCGCCCTCCCGGGGACCGAAGCGGTCGGCCACCGCCGCGAAGGGAAACTCGCCGTCGACCGCCCGGCCGGCGCCGTCCGGGCACACCGCCTCCAGGAAGTCGACGGCGTTGCCGGCCCCGGCGCCGCCGGCCTTGATGCGGTGGTGGCCGGGCATCGTCACCGTCACCCCCTGGCGGGTCCCGTCGAGCGCGAACCGCGACCCCCGGCCGAAGCGGACCCAGGCCGTGGTCTCCGGCGCGACGAGTCCGCGGGGCGGGTCGCGATCGTCAGGGAGCCCGATCAGGTCGGTCGCCCGGTCGCCGGCCCGCGCCAGGGCGTCGCCCATCGCGTCCAGGTCTGCGTCGACGGCAGCGCCGGCCCACTCGACGCCCCACGACGGCGGCGTCTCGACGTCGAGCAGGTCGGCCAGGCCGGCCACCTCGTTTGCGGCGTCCTCGTCGGCGTCGACGACGGTGCCGTCCAGGTCGTTCCGGAGCGTGGCGAGGCCGCCGTTGGCGCGGCGGGCCGTCCCCACGAGCGGGCGGTCGCCGGTCCAGGCCGGTTCCGGTTCGTGGACCTGCACGCGGACGTCGTCCCCGTCCTCGATGCGGTCCTCGACGGCGCCGAAGGGGAGATAGCCCTCGCGGTCGCCGATGTCGACGACCGCGCCGCCGCCCAGCGTCTCGGTCACCGTGGCGTCGAAGACAGCCCCCCGTGGCGCGGGGTCGGTCCAGGCGAGCGCGTCGATGCCGACGTCGACTAGCATCTCCCGGGCCGCCCCGACGGCGTCCGGGTCGCCGCTGACGACGACCCCCTGGTGGTCGTCCGTCGACTCGACGACGGCGTCGGCGGGCGCCGCCGGCAGGTCGGCGTCGAACCGCTCGCGGATCGACGGGGAGGCCTGGACGACGTCGTGGCCGGCAGCCTCGAACAGCCGCGTCAGCGCCGTCGCGTAGATGCCGCGCACCCGAACGTTCACCCGAGGTCACCCCGACAGGGTCGTTCCATGTCGCCGGATTGGGGCCGCGGACTTTTGAGCGTTCCAGTCCCGGACCGCCCGTCTGCCGGTCGTGTTCGGGGTCCAGCCCCGGGAGCGCAACCGTTACCCGGCCGGTCGTCCAACGGGGGTCCATGTCCGAGCGACGGGACCCGGTCGAGCGTGCGGCGGGCGCCCGCCAGGACCTCTACGACGTCGCCACCTGGGAGCCGCGCACGCTGCTGGACCGGGCGTCGGCGACGCTGTACGCACTTCTGGTGTGGGCCGGAAAGGGGCTGCTGGTGCTGCTGGCGGTGGCGCTTCTGGTGGTGCAGTTCGTCGCCGGCGGCCTCGTGCAGGCGGTGCTCGATCCGGAGTTTCTGACGCTCGTCGTCCTGTCGGTGGTGCCCGCCCTGCTTCTGGCGGCCTACGTCTGGTACGCCGACGCGACGACGCCCCAGCCGCTGGGCGCGATGACGGTGACGTTCGTGCTGGGGGTGCTGTTTGCGATGTTCGCCGCCGTCGTCAACAGCACGGTCCTGGGCCCGCTGCGGGAACTGAGCCCGCTGCTGTTGCCGATCGCGTTCCTGCTCGTCGTCGGGCCCGTCGAGGAGACGGTGAAACTCGCCGCAGTCAGGGTGTACGCCTACCGGGACGCGGCGTTCACGTCCGTGTTCGACGGCGCGGTGTACGGCGCCGTCGCGGGGCTGGGGTTTGCGACCATCGAGAACCTGCTGTACATCTCCCGGAGCCTGAACGAGGCGGGGGAAGTAGTCATCCTGGGCGCCGCCGGCGGCACCGCCGCGGTCCGGGCGCTGGCGGGGCCGGGCCACGTCATCTACTCGGCGTTCGCCGGCTACTACCTCGGGCTGGCGCGGTTCAACCCGCGACACCGGGGCCCCATCGTCATCAAGGGGCTGGTCATCGCGGCGTTCATCCACGGCATGTACAACACGCTGGTCGGGGTGGTCCCGGCGTTCCTGCACGACGCTGCTCCCGGCCTGGGACGTTTCGGCTGGTTCGTCGCGTTCATCGTGGTCTACGACGGCCTGTTCGGACTGCTGCTGTACCGGAAACTCGCCCGGTATGCCGCCACCCTGCGGGCGCTGCAGGGTCGGGACCGGGTCGACATCCGGCCGCAGTTGACGGAGTTCGATCCGCCGAGCCGGGGTCGGGGGGTGCCCGAGGGCAGGACTGCCGACCGACGTCAGCCCGAATACGGACGGCGCGCAAACGACCGGCAGGGGCCACACGATCGAAAAAGCGAGAGGCGGTCGGAAGACCGGAGAACTGATCGACGACAGGGGGCACCCGACCGAGAGAGCGGACAGCAGTCGGGAGAGCAGAGACGACGGCCGGGGGAACGTCGAGGCAACGACCAGCGTCCGGAGGACCGCTCGCGGAACGATCGGGCTCCCGAAGAACGCCCGAGGAGCGATCCGCGACGGGACGACCGCCGAGGCTGATCGCAAACCGGCCCTGCATCGGACCGGGACGCAGAGAGAGCCCGCCGGCGGGCCGCTCGGAGTCCAGCCAACCGTGCGCCCGGCCGGTCAGAACAAGTATACCGTGCGCCCAGCCGCTCGGAGCTCAGACAGCCGTGCGCTCGGCCGGTCAGAGCCCGTACAGCCGCTCGAACTTCTCGCGGGCGTAGTCGACGAAGTAGTCCGCAGTCAGCGGTTCGCAGGTCGCAACCTCGATCAGTTCGTCGGCCGGGTAGCGCTTTCCGTGGCGGTGGACGTTCTCGGTCATCCACTCCCGGAGCGGTCCGAAGTTGCCCTCGCGGATCTTCCCGTCGACGTCGTCGACCTCGCGGCGCAGGGCGGCGTCGAGTTGGGCGGCCAGCACCGAGCCGATCGTGTACCCCTGGAAGGCGGCGAACCCGCCGGTCCAGTGGATGTCCTGCAGCGCCCCCTCGGCGGCGTCGTCGGGCCGGACCCCCAGGTACTCCCCCATCTTGTCGTTCCAGACGCCGGGGATCTCCTCGACGTCGAGGTCGCCCTCGACGAACTGCCGGCCGATCTCGTGTCGGAGGATGACGTGGAAGTGGTAGGTCAACTCGTCGGCCTCGACGCGGATCGTGTTGTCGGGGTAGATGCGGTTGACCGCCCGGTAGGCGTCCTCGACGGAGACCCCCTTCAGTTCCGGGAACTGCTCTTTCATCGTCGGGAGAAACAGCTCCCAGAACGGGCGGGTCCGGCCGACGTGGTTCTCCCAGAACCGGCTCTGGGATTCGTGGACGCCCGACGAGCGGGACTGGCCGAGCGGACTGCCGTAGTGGTCGTCGGGGAGACCGAGCATGTAGGTGGCGTGGCCGAACTCGTGGACGGTCGCGGTCAGCGCGTCGATGGGGTCGTCGGGCTGGAACCGCGTGGTGATGCGGGCGTCGAACTGCGTACCGGACGTGAACGGATGGGGGCTGGTGTCGAGCCGACCGCGGTCGCGGTCGTAGCCGAGCAGGTCGACGGCAGCCTCCGACAGCGCCATCTGGTCGTCCTCGTCGTAGGGGGCGTGATCGTGGAACGGCGAGGGGAGGTCGTCGCCGTTCTCGCGGATGTCCTCGATGAGGGGGACGAGTTCCGAGCGGAGTTGGTCGAATATCTCCTCGACCTTGGCAAGGGGAACGTCCCGCTCGCTGTCCTCGTGCATCACCTCGTAGGGGGACCTGTCGGGGTCGATGTGCTCGGCGCGCTCGACGTGCAACTCCCGGATGGTCTCCAGGGTCGGCGCGAACGCCTCGAAGTCGGCGTCGGCCTTCGCGTCCTGCCAGGTCTGCTGGGCCGCCGCGGAGGTCTCGGCGATCTCCTCGACCAGGTCCTCGGGCACCTTCGCGTTTCGCTCGTGCTCGTAACGGATCTCCCGGACGACCGCCTGCTGGTCGTCGTCGAGGTCGGCCGACTCGGCGTCGTCGAGCAGGTCGCCCACCTCGTCGTCGGTGAGCAGGTCGTGGCGGATCGCCGACAGCGCGGCGGTCTGTTTGCTCCGGGCGGGGTTGCCGCCGTCGGGCATCATTACCTGCTGGTCCCAGTGCAGCAGCCCGGCGGCGTCGCCGACGTAGGTGATCCGGGCGTAGCGGTCGAGCAGGTCGTCGTAGGCGGTTGCCATGCCAAGCTGTGGCGAGGCGTGACTTATCAACCTCCGGGTGGCGGAAAGGGCCGAAGTCCCCGTCCGTCATGCCCGGAGAGAAGTCGCCGCTCCACACGCCCGGAGAGAAGTCGCCGCTC
>JAZKSB010000107.1:0-7129 GCA_036626315.1 Halobacteriales archaeon | reverse complement strand
CGACGTCCTCGTCGTCGATCCGGGCGGCGGCAACGTGGTGACGGTCACGCCCGCGGGCATCGGCGAGGACGACATCGACCGGGAACTGGCCGCCGAGCGCGCACGCAGCGAGGCCGACGCCCGGGGCGAGGCGGAGCGAGAAACCGAGGACGCCGCCTGAGCGAAACCGGAGCGCCCCCACTGGGTAAGGGCAACGCTTTACCGTTCGAAGTTCAACCTGTTTTACATGGTGCAACTGTTCCCGCTGCAGTCGTTCGGTGGCGCAATCCTGCCGTTCGTGGGACTGCTGCTGCTCGGACTCGTCGCGGTGACCATCTTGTCGGCGATCGAGATCGTCGACGCCTACGAGAAGGAGGCACTGACGGTCCTGGGGGAGTATCGGGGCCTGCTGGAACCGGGGATCAGCTTCATACCCCCGTTCGTCAGCCGAACGTACACCTTCGACATGCGAACCCAGACCATCGACGTCCCGCGCCAGGAGGCGATCACCCGGGACAACTCGCCGGTGACCGCGGACGCGGTGGTCTACATCCGCGTGATGGACGCCAAGAAGGCGTTCCTGGAGGTCGACGACTACAAGCGCGCGGTGTCGAACCTCGCCCAGACCACGCTGCGGGCGGTGCTTGGCGACATGGAACTGGACGACACGCTCAACAAGCGCCAGGAGATAAACGCACGCATCCGGAAGGAACTGGACGAACCGACCGACGAGTGGGGCGTCCGGGTCGAATCCGTCGAGGTCCGGGAGGTCAACCCCAGCAAGGACGTCCAGCAGGCGATGGAGCAACAGACCTCCGCAGAGCGCAAGCGCCGTGCCATGATCCTGGAGGCCCAGGGTGAGCGGCGCTCGGCCATCGAGGAGGCACAGGGTGACAAGCAGTCCAACATCATCCGCGCGCAGGGTGAAAAGCAGAGCCAGATCCTCGAAGCGCAGGGCGACGCCA
The DNA here is from genome assembly GCA_036626315.1 of Halobacteriales archaeon. Taxonomy (GTDB): domain Archaea; phylum Halobacteriota; class Halobacteria; order Halobacteriales; family PXRE01; genus PXRE01. The sequence goes on along the minus strand of JAZKSB010000107.1, from coordinate 6,185 downwards.
TCTCGACGGTCCTGCGGGCGAAGTCCGCCGAATCGATGGGCGAACGCGCCATCATCGACAAGGGCATGGAGAGCCTGGAGTCCATCGGCGCCAGCGAGTCGACGACGTTCGTACTGCCTCAGGAGATATCCTCGCTGCTGGGCCGGTACAGCAAGCACCTGACCGGCAGCGACGTCTCCGTCCAGGACGGCACCCTGGAGAGCCTGGACTTCGACGCCGAGACCCAGGAGATGCTCGGCCTCGACGACATCGAGGAGATCCTCGGCCAGATCGACGAGGAAGCCGACGTCGACGTCCAGGAGATGGAACAGGAGGCCGAGGCCATCAAGGAGGGCGACGTCGGCGCCGACATCAAGGACCCCGACGAGATCATCGACGAAACCGCCGACGGTGACACGGTCGAGGACGCGGAGATGGAGACCGAACAGGACTGACTTCTCCCACGACTGCAGTCGTGGGCTTTCGCGCTGTTTCCGCTGTAATCGGCCCGTACCGGTCGCGACGGCGCTGAACCATCCGACACCGTTTTACACCCGCTCGCGCTATCCCCGGATGATGACCGATGGCCGTCCGGTCGACGAGGACAAGCGGGCGACCCTCCGCCGGTTCGCGGTGCTGGGGGCGGCGACGCCGCTGACGAAACTCGTCGACGACCGGGAGCCGGGGGACGAACCCGACGTCCGCGGAGCCATCGCGGGGTATCTCGCCGCGACGCCCGGGGCACATTTCTCGAAGATACGGGACGACCTCCAGCTGGGGACCGGCGAGGCCCAGCACCACCTGCGGCGACTGCGGAAGGCCGGCGCCGTCGAGAGCCACCGGGACGGTGACTACCGCCGGTACTTCCCCGCCGGACGGTTCTCGGGGTTCGAGAAGGTCGCGCTGGGGTATCTCCGGCGGGAGACGCCGCGGGGGATGCTGGTCGAGTTGCTCGCGGACCCGGACGCCACCGCCGGCGAACTGGCCGACCGGCTGGACGTCTCCCGGCCGACGGTCAGCACCTACGCCGGCGAACTCGAAGAGGCCGGACTCCTCGCACGCGAAGACGGCTACGAGCCACGCCGGCCGGAGACGGTGCTGGTGCTCGCGGTGCGGTACGCCGACTCCTTCGACGAGCGAACCGCACGCCTCGCTGACGAGGCGGACGGCCTGGTGGGCTACGACCCCTGACCTGGGTCTGACTCCTGACCCGAGTCCGAACTCTGACCTGGGTCTGACCCCTGACCCGAGTCCGAACTCTGACCTGGGTCGACCGGGGCGCCCGGAGACGTTTTCGGACCGGTCGGGCAGCGCCCCACGGAGTTCGTCACCACCGGGGGCTTGATATGACGGGCAGGAGAAGACACACCTCCGGGCATGGACGGCGTCGACGACATCGCGTTTCTCGCGGGCTCGGAGCCGCGGGTAGCGGTGCTTTCGGCCCTGTTCGAGGAGGGCAAACTGGAGAAAGACGAACTGGTCGAGCGGGTCGACGCCGCACGCGTGACCGTGAGCAGGAACCTCGACCGACTCTCCGACAGGGGCCTCGTGACCGCCTCCGGGCGGGTCTGGCGGCTGACGCCGCTCGGGGCGTTTCTCGCGGAGGATTTTCTGACCGCAGTCGAGACCGCCGGCATCGCGGGCCACCTCACGCCCGTGCTCCGACGACTTCCCCCGGCGGCGTTTGACCTGGACCCCGAGGCCCTGTCGGATGCGCGGGTCACCGTCGCGAGCGCCGCACATCCGTACGCGCCGGTCGACCGCCACGGCGAGACGGTTATGGCCGCCGATCGGGTACGAATGCTGTTGCCCGCCGTCAGTCCCCGACTCATGGACGAGTCCGCCGAACTGCTGCGCGACGGGGCGCTTGAGATGGAACTGGTCGTCTCGGCCTCGGTGGCCGCCACGTTCCGCTCGGACCTGACGGACCGCCTGACTGACCTCCGGTCGACCGGAAACTTCGAGGTGTACGAGGTCGGCGGAGCCGTCCCGTTCTACCTGGGCCTCGTCGACGGCGACGTCCAGATCGGGGTCTCCGACGACGACGGCATCCCGCGGGCCATCGCGGAGTCGGACGCCGACCGCGTACGCTCGTGGGCCGAAGCCACCTACGAGTCCTACCGGACGGCCGCGGAGCCGTGGAACCCGGACGAACCGGTCGAGTAGGTGGCGTCCAGCGAGAGGCGATCAACCCCGATCAAAACTTCAGGGGTCGAAATGGGTACACCGGTTACAGTCAAGACGTCGTCGGGCGGATGAGTCGATGGGGGGAACGGCCGCGACGAGGCCAGGTGGATGGGGGACCCCCGTTTTCGCGTTCCCCGGCGTTCGCGGCCAGGTTCAGCAGGTGACCTTCCAGGTGGTCGACGAGGAGTAGCCCCACTTGTCGACCTCGACGTCGAAGTCGCCCTCGGTGATGGCGGTCATGTTCGCCCCGACCTCCTTGGGCGTCATCCCGAGCGCATCGCCGATGAGTCGCGACTTGAAGTAGGTCTGGTCGTCGGCGTGCTCCCTGAGGTACCGGAGGATGCGCTCCTGCTTGTCCGTCAGCGAGCGCGCGGTCGCGGCGGTCGCACTCGTGCTCATGGACGGGCGTTGTCGTGGAGCGTCCTTAGTGGGTTTGGTACGATCGTCTACACCGCCGCAGTCTTGCAGATTGTTCGGATTGCGAGCCCGAAAACAGGGGCGGAACCAGCCCGTCTGGTACGGTCGGTTAACGACGTCGTCGACGGGCGAGCGGCCAGCCACCCGGGACCGGTAACGGCAACTGGGGCGGGACGTCGCGCGCGACCGGGGGCGGAGCCCGATTTCGGGAGCAGAAGGTTCATGGTCGCCACGGGCCGACTGCCGGTAGATGAGTCGCCCGGTCGAGGTCAGCGTCGTCCTGCCGGCCTACAACGAGGAGGACACCATCGAGCACACGGTGGCGGTGACCATCGAGACCCTTGCGTCGTTTCTGCCCGCCGGGAGTTTCGAGGTCATCGTCGCCGAGGACGGCTGCGACGATCGGACGCCGGAGATCGCCGACCGCCTGGCCGCCGAGGACGAGCGGGTTCGCCACCTCCACAGCGACGAGCGCCTCGGCCGCGGCGGGGCGCTGGAGGCGGCGTTCCGGATGGCCGACGGCAAGACGCTGGTCTACTTCGACACGGATCTTGCGACGGACATGCGCCACCTGGAGGAACTCGTCGAGAGCGTCCGCACGAAAGGCTACGACGTCGTCACGGGCTCGCGATGGATCACCGGCCACCAGGCCGACCGGCCCGCCAAGCGGGGCGTCCCCAGCCGGGTGTACAACACCCTGGTGCGGACGGTGCTGCGGTCGGACCTGCAGGACCACCAGTGCGGGTTCAAGGCGTTCGACCGGGAGGCGCTGTTCGAGTTGCTGGACGACGTCGAGGACGAGCACTGGTTCTGGGACACGGAAGTGCTCGTGCTCGCCCAGCGCCGCGGCTACCGCGTCCGGGAGTTCCCCGTCGAGTGGACGCCCAAGGGGGACACGAAGGTCGACCTCGTGCGGGACGTGTTCGGGATGGGCAGCCAGATCCTCCGGACGTGGTGGCAACTGTCGGTCGCCCCGCGGGTGACCCGCCGGCGGACGGTCGCGGCGGGGATCGCGCTCGTGGCGGTGGCGCTGGTGCTGATGACCGGCGACGTGCCGCCGGTGTGGGAGGGCTACCTCCCGGTCGGCGAGGTCGTCGCCCGGATGCAGAACGCCGACCCCCGCCTCGTGGGGGCGGCGACGCTTCTATACGTGCTCTCGTGGCCGCTGCGGGGGCTTCGCTACCGGGACATTCTGGAGCGGCTCGGCTTCCGGGAGGGCGTTGGCTTTCTGACGGGAGCGGTGTTCGTCAGCCAGACGGGCAACCTCGTGTTCCCCGCGCGGGCCGGCGATGCCATCCGCGCCTACGTCGTCAAGACCCGCCGGGCGGTGCCGTACCCTTCCGGGTTCGCGTCGCTGGCGATAGAGCGGGTGTTCGACCTGCTGACGATCACGGCACTGGCCGGCGGCGTCCTGCTGTGGCTGGCGGCGACCGGCGAGGCGACGGCGATGGTACAGGCCGTGCTGGGGTCCGACCGCGAGAGCGGTCGAACCGCGGTCGCTGTCGCCGGCGCGGTCGGGCTCGGCGCCGTCGGCGTCACCGCCGCCATCGTCGCGAGCGCCCGCAGCGAGCGCAACTACGTGCGCCGGACGCTGACGGCGCTCAGCGACGACGCCTACACGGACCACGTGGCCGGCGTGATCGAGCGGTTCACGGGCGACGTCCAGCACGTCGCCGCCGATGGCCGGTCGTTCGTCCGGGTCGGCGCCAGCAGCGTCCTGATCTGGACGATCGACGTGGCGACCGCGCTGCTGGTGTTTGCGGCCTTCGACGGGGTTCTCGCGGACGCCGGCCTCGTTCGACTGGTCGCCGTCGGGTTCTTCGCGGTCAGCGTCGGCAACCTCGCGAAGGTCCTGCCGCTGTCGCCGGGCGGCATCGGCCTGTACGAGGGCGCGTTCGGACTGCTGACCGTCGCCCTGCTGCCGGTTTCCTGGGGGGTCGCGCTCGGAGCGGCCATCGTCGACCACGCCGTCAAGAACGCGGTCACCGTCGTCGGCGGCGTCATCTCGATGCTCGTGTTGAACGTCTCGCTGACGACCGCCGTCGAGGAAACCCGAGACGTCGGGGCCGAGGCCCGCGAGGAGGCCGAGGTCGAGGCCGACGCCGGCCTGGAGTGAGTTGGGGGCGGCGCTCCGGGAGGTCTGCGGGGAACAGGCGGCGCGGCGACGCTGGGGGCGGCTACACGGACGAGCGGCGCGGCGATACCACGAGGCGCCCGCCAGGACGGGCGGTGTGCCGACGCTGGGGGCGGCTACACGGACGAGCGGCGTCGCGGCCTCGATACGACGGCGGTGCCGTCCAGGCCGATCAATCGTAGGCGTCGCTGACAAACGGGCCAAGCGCGCCCGCGACGGCCATCTCCAGGGCGCCGCGGCGGTCGATGATGTTGCCGGTCAGCACGCCCGCGGCGCCCTCGTTTTCCTTGACGTTCTCCATGTCGAACTCGTCGTCCATCACGGGCCCGAGCTCCTCGCCGCGCCGGACGCGGTCGGCGACCCGGTCGGGAAGCCGGAGGTTCGGGCCGCCACCGCGACTTTCGCGGTCGCCGTCGGTGACCGTGGCCCACATGACGAGATAGAGGTCGCCGGTCGACGTCTCGGCGTCTCCACGCGCCTCGCCGGGGCGAACGGGACTGCGGCCCTGGTCCGCCGTGTCCACGTCGTACTCCGCGACCCCGCCCTCGATGCCGACCCCGAGGTCGAAGTCGCCGGACGCCAGCGCGTTGGCGGCCCTCGTGTCGGCGCCGTGCAGGGTCTCGGCGTGTCCGAACGGCTGCTCGCTCACGCCCGACGCCACGTCGACCGCCTCCACGACGGCGCCCGGCATCGACGACAGGGCGTCCGCCGTCGCGTGCTCCTTGACGGGGTTCGTGCTCCCGACGGCCACTCGCATGCACGCCGAATGCCGGGGCCGGGACTTGTGGGTTGTGGATCGTGGGCTGTGGATCGTGGGCGATGGCCGCAGATATCGGCAGAGCCTGCGAGGTGCGTTGTGGGCTGTCAGCTGTGGGTCGTGCGACGTGGGTTCGAGTGACCTGCCAACTGTTCCCACGATATAAAGGTTTTGTGACCGGCGGCTGAAACTGGCGAAATTTCGGGGTTCGGCGGTTCGCCGATTTTGAAAGCAAAACTTTTAAATATGTTTCGCCATTACTCAAAGTTCACGAATCGGCTACCGGGTTTTCGAGGGTCGTACTCGCCCGGAGCTTTCGCCTTCACGGGTGGCCAACAGATGACTGACGTAAGCACCAGATCGCGACAGCAGGTATCGGACGGCGAACGGCGAACCGAGGGCACGACGACGTGTCCGGAGTGTAGCGGATCGCTGATCACCCACGAGGAGGACGGCGAGACCGTCTGTGAGGACTGTGGGCTGGTCGTCGAGACCGACGAGATCGACCGCGGCCCCGAGTGGCGGGCGTTCGACGCCCAGGAGAAAGACGAGAAGAGCCGGGTCGGCGCACCGACGACGAACACGATGCACGACAAGGGGCTGTCGACCAACATCGACTGGCGGGACAAGGACGCCTACGGCAACACCCTGTCGAGCAACCAGCGCCAGAAGATGCAGCGCCTGCGCAAGTGGAACGAGCGGTTCCGCACC
>JAZKSB010000106.1:0-7217 GCA_036626315.1 Halobacteriales archaeon | reverse complement strand
GTCCAGACGTTCGATCCCCGCCAGTTCCGGCCCGACACGCGTCAGGTCCTCGGTCAGCAACGCCGCCATGGCCTCGACCGGCACCGCCGCCACGTAGTAGTCGGCAGTCACCCGCTCGCTGCCGCCGTCGCGCTCGACGGTCGCCCCGGCGAGCGCGTTGCCTTCGACGTGGAACGCGGTCGCCGGCGCCTCCGTCACCACCTCGACGCCCATCGAGGCGAGGTGCTCCCGCCAGGGCCGCAGCCACACCTCGCTCGTGGGACCGTCGAGGATCCGCTCGGCCTGGAGTTGCGGGTCCAGTTGGCCCCGCAGCAACTGGACGTAGATCCGGCCGACGGTCCGGGCGCTCGCCCGCTGGGGGGCCAGCGCGACCAGCGACCGTGTGGCCGACACCTGCCGTTTGTAGGCGTCACTCATCCGGTCGGCGGACAGAAACTCCCACCAGGTGCGCTCGTCGAACTCCTCGCGGCGGCGGCGCTCGCAACTCGTCAGCAGTTCCAGCATCCGTTCGGCGAGAAACGCCCGCTCGCCGGCGGGGATGTCGTCGTCGCCCGGCTGGAGGCGGTCGACCCACTCGGACACCGACGAGGGCGTCGTGGTGGACTCGACGGCAGCGTCCCGCCGGTCCGCGAGCAGGGTCTCGGCAGTGGGCACAAGGTGGTCCGCGACGGTGTTGCCCTCGCCGTCGGGGATGTCCGCCATTGTCGCCGTCATGTGGCGGTAGAAGCCGGGGAAAAACCGGAACCCGTGCTCGCCCGGCAGCCCCGGGTCGCCGGTCCCCGGGACCGCGAAGCTCCGGGCCTTGCCCCCCACGTCCGCTGCGGCCTCGTAGACCGTCACGTCAAATCCCCGACTCGCCAGTTCGTGGCCCGCGGTGAGGCCCCCGACGCCCCCTCCCAGGACCGCCACGCTCGGTGTCATGACCTGCCGCTACTCGGCAACGGTTGGGAATAAGCGTTGTTCCAAACGGCGTCGATCCGAACGCTTACGACGGGACCGCCCGGTACGGCGAGACGTGACCGAGGCTATCGCCGCGCGTGCGCTCCAAAAGACCTACGGCGGGACGACCGCGCTCGCGGGCGCGTCGCTGTCGGTCGACCGCGGGGAGGCGTTCGCGCTCGTCGGCCCGAACGGGGCCGGCAAGACGACGCTGGTCCGGGCGCTGACCGGGACGACGGCCCCCGACGACGGGGAGGTGCGGCTGCTGGGCGGGCCGCCGGGCGAGGTCCGGCGGCGGGCCGTGGGACTGCTGCCGCAGTCGTTCGACCCGCCGGGACGGCTCACCGCCCGGGAACTGGTGAACTATTACGCCGGGCTCTACGACGACCACCGCGATCCCGAAGCCGTCCTGGAAGACGTCGGACTCGCCGGCGCCGCGGACACTCGCTACGGTGACCTGTCGGGCGGCCAGCGCCGCCGGGCCTGCGTCGGGACCGCGCTCGTCAACGACCCGGAGGTCCTGTTTCTCGACGAACCGACGACGGGCATCGACCCGTCGGGGCGACGGGACGTCTGGGAACTGCTGGAGGGCCTGCTGGCCCGCGGCGCGACGGTGTTTCTCACGACCCACGACATGGCGGAGGCCGAGCGGCTCGGCGACCGGGTGGGCCTGCTCGCCGACGGCGAACTCCTCGACGTCGGGGCCCCCGACGAACTGATCGACCGCTACGGCGGGCCGGCACGGCTGGTCGTCGAAACCGATGCGCCGGCGGCGGCAGTCGCCGGGTCCGGCTTCGACGCCAGACGCCTGTCCGAAACCTCCGTCCGCACGGGTGCCGTGGGGTCGGGGCTGGTCTTCGAGGGCGTGGACCCGACCGATATCAGCGACGTGGTCGCGACGCTCGCCGAGTCGGGCCACGACTACGGGACCGTCACCTGGTTCGAGCCGGCCCTGGAGGACGTCTACCTGGCGCTTGCCGACGACCCGGCGACCGCCAAGGACCGCCGGGGGGCGACCGCCGGGGGTGACCAGCCGTGAGCCGGGTTCGCCGGGTCCGGTCGGCGTTTCTGGCGGGGTGGTACTCGTTCGTCCGCCGCCGGGTCGCGGTCTTTTTCACGTTCTTCTTCCCGGCGATTCTCGTCCTCGTCTTCGGCGCGCTCGTACGGACGGGCTCCGGCGGGGGCGGACTGTTCGCGGAGCCGACCGGCTACTACGTGCCGGGGTATCTGGCGGTCGTCGTGCTGTTCACGCCGCTCTCGCGGGTCGGCAGCGATGTGGCCCGCCACCGCGAGGGCAACCGGTTCGAGAAGCTCGCGACGACGCCGCTGACCCGCGCGGAGTGGCTGCTCGCCCAGGTGCTCGTGAACGTCATCCTCGTCGGCGTCGCGGCGGTGCTGGTGCTGGGGCTGGTGGTCGTCGCGACCGACGCCGCGGTTCGGCCCTCGCCGCTGCTTCTGGCGGCGGTCCCCGCCGGCACCGTGCTGTTCTGCGGGTTCGGCGCGTTGCTGGGACGGCTCGCGGACTCCCAGGACGGCGCGATCACCGCCGCAAACGCGGTGGGGTTGCCGCTTCTGTTCCTGTCGGACACGTTCGTCGTGCCGTCGCAACTCCCGGCGTGGTTCCGCCCGCTGCGGAACCTCTCTCCGCTGACCTACTTCGCCCGGACGGCCCGCCGCGCGGTCTATCCCGGCGCGGAGGGCGCGGTCGCCCCGGACGCGCTGGTGCTGTTTGCGCTCGCGGCGGCGTTTTTCGTGGCGGGGGCGCTTGCCATTCCCCGGACCGATTGAGCCGCGTTTTCGGTCGGCGTCGCCGGCACGCCACCCTGCCACCGCGGGAGTGCGACCGCGCCGCTTCGCGCCCCTGGCGTCGAGACGTCCACGACGGTTCCGTTAGAGTCAAACGCCCGTCGGCGGTACTGTCGGTCATGACAGACGGCGACGCGCCGCGCGAGGGGGGACGCCGATGAGCGACCCCGACGCCTTGCTGGATGACCTGCTCGACGGCAAGCACCGCGCGCTGGCCCGCGTCATCTCCCACATCGAGGACCGTCGCCCGGGCTACCGAGACCTGGTCTCGCGGCTGCACGACCACACGGGCGGGGCCGACGTGATCGGCATCACCGGCAGCCCCGGCGCCGGCAAGTCGACGCTGGTCGACAAGATGGCCGACACCTACCGCGACCGCGGCGACACCGTCGGGGTCATCGCGGTCGACCCCTCCTCGCCGTTCACCGGGGGAGCGGTTCTGGGCGACCGCATCCGGATGTCCAGCAACGTCGGCGACATGGACGTGTTCGTGCGCTCGATGGGCGCCCGGGGCCGGCTGGGCGGTGTCTCGACGGCAACGACGGACGCCGTCAAGGCGCTTGATGCGTTCGGCAAGGACAAGATCCTCGTCGAGACGGTCGGCGCGGGCCAGAACGAGGTCGACATCGTCCGGACCGCCGATACGGTGGCCGTGCTCGTCCAACCCGGCAGCGGCGACGACATCCAGATGCTGAAGGCCGGCATCCTGGAGATAGCGGACGTCTTCGTCGTCAACAAGGCAGACAAGCCGGGTGCCGACCGGACCGTCCAGGAGCTCCGGGAGATGATCCAGCAGATGAGCGGGGGGACGGTCGCGGCGGGGCCCCACCACGGGTCCGGCGCGGACGACGCCGAGATCGAGGCGACGACCGACCGGGAGTGGGACCCGGAGATCGTCGAGACGGTCGCGAACACCGGCGAGGGCGTCGAGGAACTCCTCGCGGTGCTGTCGGACCACCGCACGTTCCTGGAGGAGACCGGCCGGCTCACCGAGAAGGCCCGGACCCGCTACGCCGAGGAGATCCGGTCGCTGCTCAGGGAGGACGTCGGCGAACTCCTGGAGGAGGAGATGGAGCGCCACGGCGGAATCGAAACGCTGGTCGAGCGAATCGTCGCCCGCGAGACGGACCCGTACACGGTCGCCGACGAGGTGCTCGCCCCCGTCGAGGACTGCGTGCGGGAGCGCCGCGAAGAGTAAGCCGGGCGACTCGGCCTCGTGGCTCAAGCCGACTTCGTGGCTCAAGCCGACTTCGTGGCTAAGGCGGACTTCGTGGCTAAGGCCGACTTCGTGGCTAAGGCCGACTTCGTGGCTAAGGCCGACTTCGTGGCCACGCCCAAGCCTAAGGCCGCCGCCCCCGTACCTGGAGACATGAAGTTCCGACACCTCGCTGCGACAGCGACGGGCGCGCTGGGCGCTGCCGCCGCGGCCAACCGCGTCCTCGCCGGTCGTGCCGACCCCCTCCAGTCGCCGTTGCCGGGCGACGTCGGCCACATGCGCTGGCGCGGCTTCGACGTCACCTACGCGGAGGCCGGCGACCCCGGAGACAGGGACCTCCTGTTGCTCCACGGCGTCCACGCCGCTGCCTCGAACAAGGAGTTCGACCGCGTCGTCGACCGCCTGGCGGAGGACTACCACGTCATCGCGCCGGACCTGCCGGGGTTCGGCATGTCGGACCGCCCGCCGCTCGTGTACTCGGCGTCGCTGTACGAGGCGTTCGTCGCCGACGCCGCCCGCGAGTTGACCGACGATGCCGTCTGCATCGCGAGTTCGCTGACCGCGAGTTACGCCGTCGCCGCCCAGCGGGAGACCGGCGCGTTCTCGCGACTGGTGCTGGTGGCGCCGACCGACGAGACCGGCCCGCGACGCACCTGGCTGCGCTCGCTGATCCGTTCGCCCGTCGTCGGCACCGCGCTGTTCAACGCGCTGACCAGCAAGCGGTCGCTGGGGGCCTTCGCACGCCAGCAGGCCGTCGAGGACCCCAGCGCCATCACGCCCGACGACGTGGCCCACCTCTGGCAGACGGCCCACCAGTCCGGCGCGAAGTTCGCGCCCGCGTCCTTCGTGAGCGGCTTCCTAGACCCTGCGATCGACCTCCCGGACGCCTTCGCGGCGGTGGACGCGCCGGTGACGCTGGTCTGGGGCCGGGAGGCGTCGATGCCGCCGCTGTCTTCGGGCCGGCGCCTGGCCGAATCGACCGACTCGCGGCTTGTCGTCGTCGACGGCGCGCGCCTGCTCGTCCACCACGAACATCCCGACCTCCTTCTGGAGTCGCTCGAAGCGGAACTGCCGGCGCTGTCGCGCAGTTCCGGGTGAGCGACCTATCGCTCCCGGAAGACGACGATGCGCTCGTCGGTGGTTTCCCGTCGCTCGACGCCGGGGACGACCGCGAGGCCGGTCTCGACGTCTTCGGGGTCGATCCCGCGCAACTGGCCCGTCACCGCGATGCCGTCGAAGGAGGCGATGGCGGTCACGTAGGGCGTGTCCTCCTCGAACTCCGGAGAGGCGACGTGGGTGACCGTGTAGGTCTCGACCGTCCCGACGTCGGGCAGCGGCTCCTCGGACAGCCCCGTCGCGCCGCACTCCGGGCAGACGTGCCGCGGCGGCAGCGATCCGTGCCCCTCCGGACAGGTCAGGTAGTATCCCTCGCCCGCCGAGAGGGCGTCGATCCACTCGTCGTAGCCCTCGTTTGCGTAGTCGGTCATGCTCGGTCCTCCAGGACGTGGACGATGGCGCTTGCGACCGTCCCGCCGGCGTTGTGGGTGAGGCCGGTCGTCGCCTCGGGGACGGCGTCGCTGTTCACGTGGTCGCCGCGCAGGAGTTTCGTCATCTCGACTATCTGTGAGACGCCGGTCGCCGCCACGGGGTGGCCCTTCGCCTTCAGGCCGCCCGAGAGGTTGACCGGGATGTCGCCGTCGGCGGTCGTCTCGCCGTTGCGGGCGGCGTCGATGGCCTCGCCCGGATCGTAAAAGCCCAGCGACTCCAGCGCGAGGACCTCCGCGATGGTGAAACAGTCGTGAACCTCGGCGACCTCGACGTCGTCCGGTTCGATCCCGGCGTCCGCATATGCCTCCTCGGCGGCCGCGTCTGCGGCGGGCGTCCGGGCGAAGTGGTCCCGGTCGTGCAGCGCCATGCGGTCGCCGCCCTGGCCGCTGCCGGTGATCCCGACGGGTGCGTCGATGCCCGCGCGCTCGGCGTACTCCTCGTCCACCAGCACCGCCGCCGCCGCGCCGTCGGTGATCGGCGAGGAGTCGTACAGCCCCAGCGGCGCCGAGACGTCCGGCGCCTCCAGGACGTCTTCGACGGTGATCGATCGGTTGTACTGGGCGTACTCGTTTTCCAGCGCGTTCTCGTGGTTCTTGATCGCGACGTGGGCCAGGTCCGCGCGGTCGCCGCCGAACCGGTCGAAGTACGCCCGGGCCATCAAGGCGTAGGCCCCGGGGAACGTCACGCCGGCCTTGACCTCGTGGAGGTCGTCGGCGGCGATGGCCAGGCCCTCGGTGGCCCCGGCGGTCCCGAGGTTGTTCATCCGCTCCATGCCGCCGACGACCATCACGTCGGCCTCGCCGTTGCGGACGTCCCGGACGGCCTCCCGCATTGCCGCCCCGCCCGAAGCACAGGCCGTCTCGAAGCGGGTTGCCGGGCAGGACAGTCCGGCCGCCTCGGCCATCAGCGGTCCCTGGTGGGCCTGGTGTTCGGCGAGCGCGCCCATGAAGTTGCTGTAGAACAGCGATTCGACGTCGTCGCGGTCGACGCCGGCGTCCTCGAGCGCCGCCGTCGCCGCCTCCCCGAACAGGTCCCTGCCGGTCCGTTCGGGGTGGTTGCCGAAGTGGGTCAATCCCACGCCAGCGATGCGTACCTCTGCCATACGTTTCTCTTCCACGGCCCGGGGCTAAAAGCCGTGCGTTAATCGATCAACGGGAGGGCTGCGCCGCCGCGATGCGTCCACCGGGTTCCCGCAGAGTTACATTCCCATGTCCTCTGCCGACTCCGGAACCGGGAGGTCGTGGGGGGAGACGCCCAGCAGTTCGGCGGCGTGGTCCAGGGCCATGTCGAACCCGTAGTACCGCTCCAGTTCCTCGCCGTTCGGTTCGGGGCGGACCTTGAGCATGGCGTAACCCTCGGCGTTCTGGACGACGGCGGCGGTCCGGCCCTCGCGCTCGAACGAAAGCACCCGCTCGCCGTCGGTCTCGACGTATCGGGCGGTGACGTCGCCTCGCTCGGCGGTTTCCTCCGTCATGTCGGGAAATACCCGCGGAGCCGGCACGTATCTGGCGGTTCGCCCGCCGGCATGGGGCCGTCGCTTTCACCCCGGTCTTTCCTCCGCTTCCGCGATCGCGTCGCGCCGGCGGGAGAGCGCCGGCATGGGGCCGTCGCTTTCACCCCGGTCTCTCGGGAGGACTGTCGGCGCCGCGTCCGCCGTCGGTGCCCGCGCCGGCCCTGCGGACCCGAAACCGCCTTCCGCCGCGACGAC
>JAZKSB010000105.1:0-7276 GCA_036626315.1 Halobacteriales archaeon | reverse complement strand
GAGACCCACCTGACCGACAGGGGCGCGCGGGCGCTGGTGCTGACGGTGCGCGGGGGGCTCCCGATGGTGGTGCCGCTCGTGGCATTCCCGGCGGTCTATCGTCGCGTGCTGGACGCGCTGGCGGCGGTCGTCTCGCCCGCCGCGACCGTGCCGGACTGGCCGTTCGCCCCGGAGACTCGGCTTGCGGTCGGTCTCGGCTTCGCGGTGGTGACCGTCGTCGCGCTCGTGGCAGGGCGGGCCGGGACGGAGACAGCCGAACAGCGGCGGGCCTGGCGGGTCGACGCCGGCGAGACGGCGCTGCTGTGGGCGTTTTTCCTGGTCATGCCGCCGATACTGGCCGTCGGGAGTTACTTCGCGGTGTGGCACTCGCTGCGACACGTCCGGCGGGTGGTCGCGCTGTCCGACGCCGGCGAGACGGCGGGCGGCGTGGGAGGGCCGGCCGGCGGCGTCGCCGCACTCGACGGCCCGCGCCTGTGGAAGTTCGCCCGCTCGGCGGCCCCGAACACGGCGGGCGGACTGGCGCTGTTCGTCGCCATCTACCTCGCGACGCCCGGCGACGGCCTGCTCGGCGTCGCCGCCGGCTACCTGGTCGCCATCGCCGTGCTGACGCTGCCACACGCCGCCGTGGTCACCTGGCTGGACCTGCGCCAGGGCGTCTGGGTGCCCGGAGCGACCCCCGGGTGAAACGGAGCGGGCAAGCGCTCGACGAACGCCCAGCGGACCGGACGGCCGGCTCAGATGCCCTCGTAGAAGGCGGTGACGAGTTTCCGCTGGCTCGCCCGGAGGTGCTGGTGGAACGTCGCCCGCGTGATGTCCATCGAGTCGGCGAGTTCGTCGCCGTCGACGCTGCGGGGCCACTCGAAGTACCCGCCCGCGTAGGCCCGCCGGAGCGCGCCGCGCTGGCGGTGCGTGAGCTGTGACTCGACCTCCGCGCGGAACTCCCGCTGGGTCCTCGCCGGTCGCTCGCGCGAGCGGTAGGCGTGCAGGGAGGCGCCCGGGAGTCGCTCCCGGACGAACTCCGCCGCAGCGCGGTCGTCGGAGCCGCCCGGTACGTGGACGACCAGGCGGGCCTCGTCGGGGTCGGCGCCCGCGGCCCGCAGGTCCAGTCCCCGCTCGGCCAGCGCCTCGAACACCGACCCGGCGCCGTCGAGTTCCACGAGACAGCCGTCGTCATGATCGGCGAGCACCGCGGCGTCCGTCAACCGGTCGGCCAGCCACGGCTCGACCGCGTCGGCGCCCGCGCCGTCGACGTCGAACAGGAGCCGGAGGCCGTCCTCCTCGACGGCGCCCTCGAAGGTGACCGCACAGTCCAGCGCCTCCGCGAGCGCGACGAACAGTTCCTCAGAGCCCGCCAGGTCGAACTCCAGTTCGGTCACGGCGTCGGTCGCGAGTCCGCGGTGGCTCTGGATGGCGTTGATCGCCGTCGCCGCCGCCCGCGCCAGCGCCAACAGCACCGCGCGCTCGCGGTCGTCGAAGGTGTCCGGTTCGGTCGCGTACACCGCTAGCACGCCGTACAGCGACTCGCGATACGCCAGGGGCACGGCGGCCATCGAGCGATACCGCCCGGGACAGCCCTGGTGGAGGCAACCGCCCAGCCTGTCGGCGGCGTCGTCGACGGCCTGGAGTTCGCCCGTCTCGACCGCCCGCCGGACGGGGTCGTCGGCGTCGAACGTCAGGTCTCCCGGGTCGAAGTCCTCGATGGGGGGGTCGCCCGCCGCTGGGCCGGACACCACCTGGTCGGTCGCGAGGTCGTGGCGGCCCACCCAGGCGAACGCGTACGGGTCGGCGTCGCCGACCCCCTCGATGAGTTCGCGCTCGACGGCCTCCCGGGACTCGGCGGCGACGACGCGTTCTGTCACGTCGCCGATCAGCCCCTCGACGCGGTCGAGCAGTTCCGCCAGGTCGGCCCGCTCGCGGGCCAGTTGCTCGGCTCGGCGGGTCGCGGCGGCCTCCGCGCGCTTGCGACGGCTGACGTCCGTCTGGAACCCGACGTAGTGGGTCAACTCGCCGTCCTCGAAGATGGGCGCGACGTCGACCCGGTTCCAGAACCGGGTGCCGTCCTTGCGGTAGTTGAGCAGTTCGACCGACGCCGGCTCCTCGTTCTCGATGGCCGCCCGCATCGTCGCCACCGGCTCGTCGTCGGTCCTGGGGCCCTGCAGGAACCGGCAGTTGTGGCCCGCGACGGCCTCGGCGTCGAAGCCGGTGAGACGCTCGAACGCCTCGTTGATGTAGATCAGCGGGCCGTCCTCCTCGTTCATGTCGGCGATCGTGATGCCGACCGGCGCCTCGTCCATGGCCCGCTCTTTCAGTTTCTCGGGAATGTCCTCGGGGACCTCGGCGGGCGGGCCGGTCGGGCCCCGGTCTTCGGGCGACGCGTCGGGTTCGACGGCCTCCGGCGAGGAGGCGCCGTCGGTGGAGGCGTCGCCCGCCGCGACGACGTCCGGGTCGGCGCGGTGGCGACGCACCTTCCGCGCGTCCCGCCGCCCGTCGACGACGAGGTCACGCACCCGGTCTGCCAGCGCCGCGAACGACGAGTCGTCGGACTTCGGCAGGTAGTCCGAGACGCCGGCGCCGACGGCGTCGCTGGCGTAGGCCTCGTCGCCGACGCCGGTGAAGACGACGAACGGGAGCGCCGGGAACTCCTCCCGCACCGCATCGAACAGCGAGAGCGCGTCGCCGTCGGGCAGGTCCCGCTCGCTCACCACGCAGCCCAGATCGGCCTGCAACAGCCGCTCCTCGGCGCCCGCGATAGAGCCCGCAGTCGCGGCGGAGAGACCGACGTCCGCGAACGCCGACGCCGCCTGCCTTCTCGCGTCGTCCGCGGGATCGACGTACAGGACGCGGGGCACCGCGCTCGAGTCAACGCCCATGGGCGTTCGCGGTGTGCCAGCGATATAGAATCTTCGGCGACGGTTCGCGGCCGGACAGTCCCGTCGTCCCCGAGGGAGGTCACGACGGCGGGCGTCGTCTCGGACCATGGAAACGGGCGCCGTCCCGGACCGCGAAGACCGGTGCCACCTCGAACGCCGAAGCCCGGAACCGATGGGGGCCGCCCCTCCGTGGAGTCACCGCCCGCGGACGGTCCGTCCCGTCACCTCGTGGTCGCGACCTCACTTCCCGACCGAATTATCAGCCCGTGAAAAGGGGGAAAAGTGGTTTCCCATCCGGGGGAGAACCTGTCGTTCGATGACCAGCACCTTCGACGCCGTCAAAACGACCTACGAACGGGCCCTCTGGGGAACGATGGACCTCCTCGGAGTCACGGAATCGGTCCAGCGGAAGATGGTCGCCGCCGTCACGATCCAGTTCGCGACGTTGCTCTTTTTCATCGTGCTGCCGCTGGTCACGTCGGGGACGTTGCGGTATGCCCTCACCGCGGTGGTGCTGTTCGCGGCCCTGGTGGCGTTTTTCAACACCGTGCTGATCGCCCGCCGGGACCTCGTCCGGCCGATCACCGAACTGGAGGAGGCCGCAGACGCCATTTCCGCGGGCGAGATCGGCGAGGCGGACGTCCCCGAAAGCGACCAGCCCGACGAGATCGGGAGCCTCTGTCGGTCGTTCGGTGACATGAAGTCGCAGCTGTCGACGGTGTCCGACCAGGCCGACGCGCTCGCACGCCAGGACTTCGACGACCCCGCGCTCGGCGAGCGCCTCCCGGGGACCTTCGGCGACGACATGTGGCGGATGGCCGAGAACCTCGAGCGCAACACCCGCGAACTCGAGGACCTGTCCGAGCACCTCCAGTCGAAGGCTGCCGAGTACGAGGCGGTCATGGCCGCGACCGCCGAGGGCGACTTCACCCAGCGGATGAATCCGGAGAGCCGCAGCGAGGCGATGACCGCCATCGCCGAGACGTTCAACGGGATGCTCGACGACCTGGAGACGATGGTCGACCGCGTCCGGACGTTCGCCGACGACGTGGCCGCCTCCAGCGAGCAGGTAACCGCCAGCGCCGAGGAGGTCGAGGGCGCCTCCGAGCAGGTCGCCGACTCGATCCAGGGGATCGCCGACGGCGCCGACCGGCAAGACGAGACCCTGCAGTCGGTCGTCGAGGAGATGAACAGCCTCTCGACGACCATCGAGGAGATCGCCTCCTCGGCCAGCGAGGTCGCGGACGTCGCTGCCCGCACCGCCGAGACGGGCGAGACCGCCCGGGAGGAGGCCGCCGAGGCCGCCGAAGACATGGCGACCCTCCAGAAGGAGGCCGCAGAGGCCGCGGACGCGATGGAGGAACTCCAGGAGCGGATGGACGAGATCGAGGAGATCACCGAGTTCATCACGGAGGTCGCCGAGCAGACCAACATCCTGGCGCTGAACGCCTCGATCGAGGCCGCCCGCGCCGGCGAGGCCGGGGAGGGCTTCGCGGTCGTCGCCGACGAGGTCAAGAGCCTCGCCGACGACGTCCACGGGGCCGCCGGCGACATCGAGTCGCTGGTCGACGACGTCCGCGCCCAGACCGAGCGGACCGCCCGCGAGGTCCACGAGAGCAGCGATGAGGCCGCCCGGGCAAGCGAAACCGTCGAGGAGACCGTCGAGGCCCTCGAAGAGATCGCCCGCTACGCCGAGGAGACCAACACCGGCATCCAGGAGATATCCGAGGCCACCGACCAGCAGGCCCACTCCACCAACGAGGCGGTCAGCATGGTCGACGAGGCCGCCGACATCTCCAGCAAGACCGCTGAGGAGACCTCGACCGTCGCCGGCGCGACGGAGGAACAGACCGCCGCGCTCTCGGAGATGACCGACAGCGCGACCACGCTCGTCGGCGAGGCCAACCGCCTGCAGGCGACCATGGAGCGGTTCGAGGTCGACGTCGAGGAAGGCGCCGCCGAGGACCCGGTCGCCGAGGATCCCCGGGAGGCGAACGCGACGGTGACCCGGGACTGACGGATCTCGGCCGTACGCGAGACGATAGTCTCGGCCGTATGCGAGACGATATGCGGAGACGATTTCTCGCCGAGGACGGCAACCGAACCGGTCGGTGCAGAGAAGACAGCGCAGTCGAACCGCTTCCCCGGAAAGGGACCCCGCGAGCGAACGCCCGCGCCGTCAGTCGGCCTCGACGGTCTCGGCTTCCTCTTTCTCGGGGTAGTGCTCCTCGATGTACTCCTCGTCGACGCGGTTGAGTTCGGACTTCGGCAGCATTCCGAGCAACTCCCAGGCGATGTCCAGGGTCTGTTCGATGTCGCGGTCGGTGTCGAACCCCTGGTCGATGAACTCCTGCTCGAAGCGGTCCGCGAAGTCGAGATACCGGATGTCGTCGTCCGACAGCGCCTCGCGGCCGACGATGTTCACCAGGTCGCGCAGGTCCTCACCCTCGGCGTAGGCGGCGTACATCTGGTCGGAAACGCCGCTGTGGTCGCCGCGGGTCAGTCCCTCGCCGATGCCGTCGTCCATCAGGCGCGAGAGGCTCGGCAGAACGTTGACCGGCGGCGCGACGCCCTGGCTGTTGAGGTCGCGGTCGACGTAGATCTGGCCCTCGGTAATGTACCCGGTCAGGTCCGGGATCGGGTGGGTGTCGTCCTCGCCGGGCATCGTCAGGATGGGGATCTGGGTGATCGACCCGTCCCGGCCCTTGATGCGGCCGGCGCGCTCGTACAGGGTGGCGAGGTCGGTGTACATGTACCCCGGGTAACCCCGGCGGCCCGGCACCTCCTCTCGGGCGGCGCCGATCTCCCGCAGCGCCTCGCAGTAGTTGGTCATGTCCGTCAGGATGACCAGCACGTGGTAACCGTGGTCGAACGCCAGATACTCCGCTGTCGTCAGCGCCAGCCGCGGGGTGACGGTGCGCTCGACCGCCGGGTCGTCGGCCAGGTTCATGAACACGACCGACCGCTCCAGGGCGCCGGTGCGCTCGAAGTCGTCCATGAACTCGTTGGCCTCCTCCGCGGTGATCCCCATCGCGCCGAAGATCACCGCGAACTCGGAGGCCTCCTCGCCTTCGGTCGCCTCCTCCGGGACGGTCGCCTGGCGTGCGATCTGCAGCGCCAGGTCGTTGTGGGGCAGTCCCGACGCCGAGAAGATCGGAAGTTTCTGGCCCCGGACCAGCGTGTTCATGCCGTCGATGGCCGAGACGCCGGTCTGGATGAACTCCGCGGGGTACTCGCGTGAGTAGGGGTTGATCGCCTCGCCGACGATGTCCCGGCGCTCCTCGGGGACGATGTCGGGGCCGCCGTCGATCGGGTTGCCCGACCCGTCGAGCACCCGTCCGAGGAGGTCCTCGGTGACCGGCATCTTCATGGTCTCGTCCAGAAAGCGCACCGAGGAGTTCCGGTCGATGCCGCCGGTCCCCTCGAACACCTGGATGGCGACGATGCCCTCGCTCGTTTCGAGCACCTGGCCCCGCCGGGTCTCGCCGTCGCCGGTCTCGATCTCGACGATCTCGTCGTAGCCGATCGGCTCGTCGACCTCGGCGAACACCAGCGGGCCCGATATCTCGGTGATCGTCTGGTACTCCTTCATGGTCAGTACAGCTCCCGGATCTGTTCGGTCATGGCGTCTTCGATCTCCTCGAGTTCGGACTCGACCTCGTCGTCGGGCGTCGTGCCGAGGCGGTTCAGCCGGGGGGCCGCGTCGATGGCCGTTATCTCCTCGACCGGCACGCCGGCTTCCAGCGCCTCGAAGGCCTCGTCGTTGAACGTCCGGATGGCGTCGAGGATGCCATAGGTCTTCTCCGGCGGACAGTAGCGGTCGACCTCGTGGAGGGCGTTCTGCTGGAGCCACGCTTCGCGGATGTAGCGGGCCACCTCCAGGGTGAGTCGCTGGTCCTCCGGCAGGGCGTCCTTGCCGACCAGCTGGACGATCTCCTGGAGTTCGTCCTCCTCGTCGAGGGTGTCGATCGCCCACTGGCGGGTGCTCGACCAGTTCTCGTCGACGTTCTCCTCGAACCAGGGGTCGAGCTGGTCCCGGTACAGCGAGTAGGACTCGTTCCAGTTGATCGCCGGGAAGTGCCGCCGCTCGGCCAGGTCGTTGTCCAGCGCCCAGAACGTCTTGACGATGCGCAGGGTGTTCTGGGTCACCGGCTCCGAGAAGTCCCCGCCCGGCGGGGAGACGGCCCCGATGACCGAGATGGAGCCTTCCCGACCGTTGATGTTCTCGAAGTAGCCGGCCCGCTCGTAGAACTCGCTGAGGCGGGCGGCCAGGTAGGCGGGATACCCCTCCTCGCCGGGCATCTCCTCCAGCCGCGAGGAGATCTCCCGCATGGCCTCGGCCCACCGGGAAGTGGAGTCGGCCATCAGCGCGACGTCGTAGCCCATGTCCCGGTAGTACTCAGCCA
>JAZKSB010000104.1:0-7302 GCA_036626315.1 Halobacteriales archaeon | reverse complement strand
GGATCGACCCGGCAAAGCGGTGGGTCGCCGACGCGGTCGACGCAGGGCTTCCCCACCTGGGCGTCTGTTTCGGCCACCAGTTGCTCGCGGACGTGCTCGGCGGCGAGGTCGCCGACATGGGGGAGTACGAACTCGGCTACCGGACCGTCCGCCACCACGGTGGTCGCCTGTTCGACGGCATCGAGGAGGAGTTTCTCGCGTTCGCGACCCACTCCGACGCCGTCACGGAACTCCCGCCCGGGGCCGAACTCATCGCCGAGAACGACTATGGAGTTCACGGCTTCCGCAAGGACCCGGCGTTCGCCGTCCAGTTCCACCCCGAGTACGACCTGGAAACCGCCGCCCGGGTGACGCGAGGCAAGGACCTGCCCGACGAGCGCATCGAAGCGGTGCTCGACGGCATCACGGAGGCGAACTACCGCCGGGCCGTCGAGGCCAAGCAGGTCTTCGGGAACTTCCTCGATTACGTGCGCGAGCACCGGGACGAGCGCCCCGCCGACCGGGTGGCCCGCGAAGGCTAGGTGAGCAGGTCGCCAGCCGAGCGGCCCAGGAAGGCTAGGGGAGCAGGCCGCCATCCGAGCAGCCTGCGAAGGCTAGGTGAGCAGGTCGCCGACCGACCGGCGGGCGAGTAGACATGATCCGCATCGGCAGGCCGACCGTGCCGTTTCCCGCCCGCAGGCCGCCCCGACCCCCGATCAGGCACCCTTTTCACACAGCGTGTGCGAGATACGGTATGCTCGACTACGTCGACCTGGAGGCGGACCTCGACGAGGAGGAGCGACTGATCCGGGACACCGCCCGGGAGTTCGTCGAGGAGCAGGTCCGCCCCGACGTCGCCGACCACTGGGAGGCCGGCACCTTCCCGACCGACCTCATCCCGGAGATGGGCGAACTCGGCTTCTACGCCCCGAACCTGGAGGGATACGGCTCCCCGAACGTCTCCGAGACGGCCTACGGGTTGCTGATGCAGGAACTGGAGGCCGGCGACTCGGGGATGCGCTCGATGGCCAGCGTCCAGGGCGCGCTGGTGATGTACCCCATCCACGCCTACGGCTCCGAGGCACAGAAGGAGGAGTGGCTACCGAAACTGGGGGAGGGCGAGGCAGTCGGCTGCTTCGGGCTCACCGAGCCCGGCCACGGATCCAACCCCGCCGGCATGGAGACGACGGCCGAGCGCGACGGCGACGACTACGTCCTGAACGGGTCGAAGACCTGGATCACGAACGCTCCCGTCGCCGACGTGGCGGTCGTGTGGGCCCGGGACCGCTCCAGCGACGGGAATCCGGTGCGGGGCTTTCTGGTCGAGACCGACCGCGACGGCGTGTCGACGAACGAGATCACCGAGAAGGCCTCGCTGCGGGCGTCGATCACCGGCGAGATCAGCCTGAACGACGTTCGGGTCCCCGGGGACGCCGTGCTGCCCGGCGTCGAGGGGATGAAGGGGCCGCTGTCGTGTCTCACCCAGGCCCGCTACGGCATCGCGTGGGGCGCGGTCGGCGCCGCCCGGGACAGCTTCGAGACCGCCCGCGAGTACGCCGGCGACCGCGAGCAGTTCGGCCAGCCCATCGGCGGCTTCCAGCTCCAGCAGGAGAAACTCGCGGAGATGGCGACCCGCATCACCACGAGCCAGTTGCTGGTCTACCGGCTCGCGGAACTGAAAGAGCGCGGCGACCTGCGGGCCCAGCAGGTGTCGATGGCAAAGCGCAACAACGTCCGGATGGCCCGCAACCAGTCACGGATCGCCCGGGAGATGCTCGGGGGCAACGGGATCACGCTCGATTACTCGCCGATCCGGCACATGGCGAACATGGAGACGGTCTACACCTACGAGGGGACCCACGACATCCACACGCTGATTCTCGGAGAGGACCTCACGGGCATTCCTGCCTACCGGTAGTGGCGGCGTCGCTTGGGGCGGCAGTCCCCGGCGGGGTGATCTGTTGCCTCAGCCTCACTCGGCGTCGGCCCCGCCTTTGCCGCGGTCGGTCAGCCATTCGATGGCCGCCACGACCGCCAGGAACACGACGACGGACGCTAGTACGACGCCGGCCTTCGGGAGCAGCGGGAGGTCGATAGTGACCCAGCTGTAGATCGCGAGCACGCCGGCCATCGCGGCCAGAAGCCGGGGACTGCGGCCCAGCAGCCTGGCGACCAGCCGGGACGTGAAACCCGTCATCGCGCCGGGTTTGGACGGCCACGGCCAAAAGTGCCCCGGGCACGCTCGCGGTCAGTCTTCGACGCTTGGAACGTCACGTGTACGTCGTGGCTCGACCCGCCGACTAATCGCGAGCCGCGACCCGGCTTCCGGCGCCGACCGCCTGACACGTCGTGACCCCGAAGCGACAGGAGTAGGTTCGCGGGTGCAGATCCTGCAAACGGGCTCGTTCGCGACGGGGTCGTGGGGGGCCGACTTGGCGGGGGGCTAGTCCGGTTCACGGCTCGATCCCGACGCTGTCGCTGCCTGCACCGGGCGCGACACCCGTTCGACCAGACCGCCGACGGTCTTAGGCAAACCTAAAATCGCCGGACGGGACGGCGGCGTTTCCCACATACTTAAGTTCCCATCGACCCCACCTGATCGTTGATGGCGATCGATCCGCAGTTCCACGAAAACAGAGAGCAGGTCGACGAGCACAACGGTCACGACGTCTGGGGGCCGGTCGACGAACCCGAGGAGCTGGGCATCCACGGTACCCACGTCGCCGTCGACTTCGACCTCTGTATCGCCGACGGCGCGTGTCTGGAGGACTGCCCGGTCGACGTGTTCGAGTGGGTCGACACGCCCGGCCACCCCGAGAGCGAGGAGAAGGCCGACCCCGCCAACGAGGCCCAGTGCATCGACTGCATGCTCTGTGTCGACGTCTGTCCGGTCGACGCGATCGACGTCGATGCGGGTCGCGCTGGCGGCGGCTGGTAAGCCGTCGCGCGCGCAGAACAGTTCGTGGACGTCAGTCCATCGAATCGACGTCGATTTTCTCCTCGAGTTCTTTGAGGTCCTCGGACTCGGCGAGTTCCTCCATCCGCTCCTGGAAGTGCTCCTCGCAGAGCCCCACCCGGACGCCACCCGACTCCGCACTGACGGCGGCGTCCCGCTCGCAGTAGTGACAGCGCATGTCTGATGGGTGGGGCTCGCCCGGTTTGAACCCACCGTTCCCGGCGGACGCGTGTCCGACGGACGGCTTGCCCGGTCCCCGCCGCATCCGGAGGATGCGTCAGAGCGCGGCGCGGAACCGCTCGTACTCGCCGGCGTCCAGCCCTGCCGTCCCGAGGTCGTGCTCGTGGGCGTCGGAGCCGCCGGTGACCAGCAGGTCGTGGTCTGCGACGGCGCGCTCGACCGGCGTCCGGTCGACGTCGTGCCCGTAGGTGTAGTGGAGTTCGACGGCGTCCAGGTCGGCGGTCAGTTCCAGCGCCGCCGCGGGGTCGTCGTAGCGCAGGGGATGTGCGAGGCCCACCACGGCGGCGGCGTCTGCGAGCATGCGCCGTCCCTCCCGGAAGGAGGGGACCCACCGCCGGACGTAGCACGGCCCGCCCTCGCCGATGAGATCCTCGAACGCGCCCTCGTAGCCGTGCGCGACGTCCGGATGGGCGTCCACCGCGCGGGCGACGTCCGGCCGGCCGATCCCCCACTCGACGTCGACGTCGAGGTCGACGCCGAGACGGGACTCGACGCTTTCGACGATCTGCCGCCCGCGCTCGACGCGGCGCCGCTGGACGCGCTCGACCAGCGCGTCGAGGTCGGCGGTCGGCTCGACGCCGTAGGCCAGCAGGTCGACCCGCTCGCCGTCCGCCGGTTCGACGCGGAGTTCGATGCCGTGGACGACGGTCACGCCCCCGCGCTCGACGACCGGCGCCCGGAGGTCGGGGTGGGTCCGGTCGTGGTCGGTGACGGCGACCGCCGACAGCCCGGCCTCGCGAGCGACCGCCGGGAGGTCCGAAAGCGGCAGCGCCCCGTCGGAGTTCTGCGTGTGGACGTGCAGGTCCGCGACGACCATGGCCCGGCTAGCGGGCGCTCGGGAATAGGCGTTCGGATGTCCACATTCTCTCGGGAGTGTTTTCGGATATCCCTGCTCCTTCGGGAGGAGTTCGGTTGTCCACATTCTCTCGGGAGGATTTCCGGACGTTCATGCTCCTTCCGGGGGGTTTTCAGAATATAAGGTGTACATGGGACAGGTTTATAATTATCTTTCATTAACCTCAATTCGATGTTGGACAATGCGGTTACCGAATGCATCGAGCGCGAAACCTATCCCGTCGAGACGCGGGCTCTTGCGGCACGGGTGGGCGAACTCGACGGGGCGGCGGGCAGCGCCATCGAGCGAGCGGGCACCGGATCGATCACCTCGGCGAACGACGCCCTGCTGACGCTTCTGTGCGGCCTCGACGGCGACGCGGTCGGCCGGCGGCACTACAGCGACCGGGACTTCGGCGGAGTCGGGGAGTCGCGGGTCAGGCAGATCTCCTTCTAGCCGGCCGGGGGGAACGCGGATGCCGCCGCGGCCCGCTCTCATTTCGGTCGGTCAGCCGACCCACTCGACGGCCGAATCCAGTTCGAGCGGCACCCGCCCCTTGCGGTAGCCGTCGACGGAGCCGTCGGGCCAGGCGCGGAAGACGACCGCGGGGCGGTGATGGACGCCGGGGCGTTCGCCCCGGACTTGCGCCCACTCGTCGTCGCGAAACGAGGTGCAGTCGACGAATAGCACCGCGCCGCCGCCGTGGCGGTCGAGTTGGCCGCTGGCTTTCGTCTCGGCGGTCTCCCGGACCGCCTGGACCGCCGACCCGGCGGCGCGCTCGGTCGGGGGGGTCGGGCGCGTGACCTCGACGAGGACGCCCTGGCCGTCGTCGTCGGCCCGGAAATCCAGCGAGTGGCCGGTCGTCACCTCGATCTCGGGCACGACGTCGTAGCCGGCGTCGTCGAGGACGCCCGCGACGTCGAGTTCGCCCATCATCGCCTGCATCCGGGTGGTGTCGACGAATTCGCTGGTGCCGAGTTTGGCGGCCATCTCGTAGCGATGGTCGTCGAGCACCCCCGTCCGCAGCAGCGACTCGTAAAATGACAGCGCCGCTTCGGGGTCGGCGTCCGGAAAGCCGGCAGCGTGGTCCCGGAAGAACGCCCGCGAGGACTCGGCGCCGTCCTTCGAGAAGAACACCGGGAGGAAGAACCACGCGACGTGGCGGTACCGTGACAGCAGGGGCTCGGCCTCCGCGAAGTCCGCGAGCAGGATCCGATGTGCCCACCGGGCGATCGGATAGGGCACCTCCCCGAACGTGTACTTGTCAGTCTTCCAGAGGGCCCTGGGCGTCTCGGTGTTGCCCAGCCAGTAGCCGCCGTCGCCGTCCCAGGCGAACAGCGCAACGGAACCGTCGTCCATGTCGAACCGCACGGCCTCGAAGCCGGGCGGAGGGTCGAACCGGGGGGCCGACCGGGTCGCCCCGAGGTTGCCGTCGAGCGGCCGGTACAGGGCGTCGCGGACCCGGTCGTCGCTCCAGTCCTCGGTGGAGCGTCTGAATCGAAGGGGACTCGCCACGGGGAGAGGTAGGCGGCGGCCCGCTATACGTTTTCCGCCGGGGGCCGACCTCGTGCTTTCGGTGTACCGCCCCGTCGCCGTTATAAACGACTGCAAGAACCACCGTTATATTGATAAGCAGTAGCGACCAAGCGTGGGTGTGGTTATCATGTCCATGGGTGCTTACGACGAAGACGAACACGAGCGTCGCGAGCGCAAGGCCAGCGCCGTCGACGCTAGCTTCGATGACGAGCGCCACGAATACGACGGCAGCGTCGTATTCGAGGACGACGAGGACGCCGACGAACTCCTCGCCCGATTCGAGGAGATCAAGGACTGACGTTCTCCGGGCGTAACTGCACCAGCGCGTAACCGCCGACCAGCAACACCGCCGCCACGTGTCCGGCAACGGCGACGAACAGCAGCGGGTGTTCCCACAGGAACGGCAGCAACGCCAGTTGCAGCAGGCCGAATCCCAGGTTCAGCCGATCGACGCGTCGGAGGTCCGCCGCCGTGGCGGCGTCGAAGTCGAACCGCCGCGAGCGCCAGGCGGCGACGACCGCGGCCCACCACCCCGTTCCGATGCGGTAGGAAACGTCCCACAGCACCAGCAGTCCCAGATACGTCGCCGCCGCCGGCGGCCGCTCGCCCAGCAGCGTCTCCAGAAGCGGCCGGTCCGCGGTCCGCAACGGAACCCCGGCGACTTCCAGCCCCCTTGGGTCGACGACGAACACGTACGTCACCACGCCGAGGAAGGCCAGCAGCCCCAGCACCACCTCGATGCTCGACCCGAACAGCACCTGCGCGTAGTCCTCGGGGACGTCCGCTGCCCGGATGCGCCGGGACATCTCCTGCATGAGCAGGCTGCCGCCGGTCGCGACGCCGATGGCGACGGTCCCGCCGGGGACCGCTTCCGGGAGGCCGTAGACCGACGCCAGGACCAGGAGCGCGGCCTCGAACCCCAGAAACTGCAGCGCCACCGCGGCCCGCTCGGAGACGTCGATCCCCGGTAGCGCCTTGACGATGCTCTCGTACACCCAGGCCTCGCCGTACTCCGGCTCCGTGCGGTCCCCGGTCGTGGCCGGCTTCCGGTCGGGTGGGGTCCCCGGTCCGTCGGCGGCGCTCATCGCTGCTGGCCTCCGGCTCCCGCTTGGCGGCCTGCCGGCGGTCCGCTCACGCCTCCTCCCGCCGGAGCGCTCGCTCGATGGCCTCGTCGAACGGCGTGCGGTCGACCTCGACGTGGTCGCGGATGCTGTCGTCCCGGACCACCACCTCGTTGCGCATCCCCAGGATGAGCGGGTGGGCGACCTCCCGGGGCACGTCGGTCACCAGGTCGACCCAGTAGGCCGACAGCTTCGGACTGAGCACGGGAACGGGAACGATCATCGGCGCCCGCCCGCGGATCTGGCGGGCCGTCCGCCGGAGCATCTCGGCGTAGGTGAGCACGTCGGGCCCCCCGACCTCGTAGGTCTCCCCGGCGGTCTCGGGGGCGTCGAGCACCCCCACGAGGTAGGCCACCACGTCGTCGATGGCGATGGGTTGGGTGCGGGTGCTGACCCACTTCGGCGTGACCATCACGGGCAACCGCTTCGAGAGCTGTCGGACCATGTCGAAGCTCGCACTACCGGCGCCGACCACGACCGCTGCTCGGAGCACGGTGAGTGCGTATTCGCCCTCCGCGAGCACCGCCTCGACCTCGCGGCGCGAGGAGAGGTGCTCGCTCAGCTCGTCGCGCTCCTCGCCGAGGCCCCCGAGGTAGACCACGCGCTCGACGCCGGCCTCGTCGGCGGCCGCCCGG
>JAZKSB010000103.1:0-7377 GCA_036626315.1 Halobacteriales archaeon | reverse complement strand
GACCACGGGGTGCTCGCGCTGCCGGCCGGCCGGCGGGTGCTGCGACTGCTGCCGCCGCTGACCGTCGACCGCGACCACGTCGACGCGGTGGTCGCGGGGCTGTCGGCGGTGGAGCGCCCGGCGGCGACGACCTGACCTGACCTGCGAGTTGCACATGCCCGACGACTTCCCGACCGACCGACGCTCGGTTTCGCCCGCGGCGGCCCGCGACTTCCTCCGTGAGATGGTTTCGATCCCGTCGCCGACCGGCGAGGAGCGGGCGGCCGCCGAGCACCTCGCGGTGTGGCTCCGCGAGCATGGCCGCGAGGTCTTCCTCGACGAGGTGAGCAACGTCCGCGCGCCGGGCGACGACGCGGTCCTTATGACCTCCCACGTCGACACCGTCCCCGGGGAGATCGAGGTCCGCGAGGCCGACGGCGAACTGTGGGGCCGGGGCAGCGTCGACGCGACCGGCCCACTCTGTGCGATGGCGGTCGCCGCTGTCGAGACGGGAGTCTCCTTCGTCGGCGTCGTCGGTGAGGAGACCGATTCGCGGGGCGCTCGCCACCTCGTCGCCGACCGCGATCCGCCCGCGGCCCTCGTCAACGGCGAACCCAGCGGCTGGGACGCGGTCACGCTGGGTTATCGGGGCTTTCTCGCCGGCACCGCCCGTGCGGAGACTGCCTCGACCCACTCCTCGCGGCCCGAACCCAACGCTATCCAGCAGTTGCTCGCGTGGTGGCAGGACGTCGAGGCGACCTTCGAGCCGGGCGACAGTGGTGATGGCGACGAGAGCGACGCCGTCGACGCGTCGGCCTTCGAGTCGGTCACCGCAAAGCCCGTGGCCGTCGACGGGGGTCTTGCGGACGACGGGCACGCAGTGACCGCCGAGATGGACGTCCGATTCCGGTTGCCGCCGGGGACGACCGCCGGCGACGTCCGCGAGCGGGTCGCCGACGAGCGCGTGACCGTCGACTGGGACGAGCCGATTCCGCCGACGGTTCAGTCGCCCCGCACCGACCTGGAGCGGGCGTTCCGGGTCGCCATCCGCGAGGCCGACGGCGACCCCGGCTTGCTCCGCAAGACCGGCACCAGCGACATGAACGTGTTCGCGCAGGCGTGGGACCGGCCGATGGTCACCTACGGGCCGGGCGACTCCGCGCTGGACCACGCACCCGACGAGCGCCTCGACCTGGCCGGGTACGACCGGGCCGTCGAGGTGCTGGTGGCGGTGGCAGAGCGGATGCGCGACCGCTCGTAGCGGTCAGCGAACGGCCATCGAGACCTCGCCCATCTCCAGAAACGCGGTCTCGTACCCCTCGTGGCGTGCCATCTGCGGGGGTGCGCCCACCGACAGGGTCAGTTCGTCACCCTGCTGCAGCGCGTCCAGCACGGCGCCGTAATGGTAGCCGGCCCCGGGGAGGACCGCCGCCGCCAGGTCGCCGTCGTGGACGGTCGCCCCGCCGCGCTCGACGGTCGCGGAGACGGCCATGAACGGCAGGGGATACCGGTTGTACGGCGTCCGCGGCGAGACGATCAGGTACGGCCCGTCGCCCTCGACGCCCGCCGGGGGCGCGTCGAGGCGGGTCGCGACAAAGACCGCGTCGCCGGTCGTTCCCCGGCCGACGTGATCGCCCGGGAGGTCGCCCGCCGCCGGAAGCCGGGCGCTGTTGGCCGTTCCCATCGGCGCGACGGCGTCGGGCGACCCCGCCCTGTCCTGGAGGCGATCCAGCGAGAGGCGGTTGCGCTCGCGCCGGCTGAACTCGAACAGAAACGTCCCGGACGCCCCCGCCTCGAACGTGCCGGCGAAGTCGCCGGCGGCGACGGCGCCCAGCGGGTCCACGGTCACGGTCACGTCGTAGGTGTCGTCGCCGTCGAGCGCCAGGTTGTCGCCGAAGTGCACGCCCATGTTCTGTGACAGCATGGGCCAGAGCCGTCGGCCTGCGACGTCCTTATCGCCGCCATCGACGTCCGCCCGGACGCTGCCGACCGGCAGGACCGTCCCAGTCTCGGGGTCGCGGACGGTCGCCATCAGGTGGACCGAGTCGGCGTCCTCGATGGCGACCTTCTCGGTGCGGTCGCCGGTGACGTTCCAGAACCGGTGGGGAAAGCTGTACGACAGCGCGACCTCGTACTCGCCGACGGACTGCGTGCCGACCATCGCCATCTCCTCGACGTGGGAGGGCACGTAGACAGCGTCCGGCCGGTCCGCGACGGTCGGGGGGGCCCGCGGGGGGCCGCCCAGGAACTCGTCGAGACACCCGGCCGTTGCGACCGTCGCGAGCGTTGCCCCAGCGCCGAGGAATTCGCGCCGGTTCATCCCTGGTCGCATGCCGTCATCGCCCCGGCGCCGGCAGCGCGCGCTTCGACCGGGGCGGGACGAGATAGTTGCCCCGGCGGGTGACCGTCATGTACTGGAGGATGCCGTTGTTGGTCCGCTGGCCGACCGCGGGCGAGTCGAGGTCGGCGCCGTTCATCGCCTCGCGGGTCCGCACGAAGTCCGCGATGGACTCCTGCAGCGACAGGAAGTGCAGCGACGCCTGCCCGCCGTCCGTCGAGTCGAAGTCCCGGCGGATCAGCTGCGGCTGTCCGTCCTCGCGGGCGCGGGCGGCCTTCTGGGAGTGGCCGACGGTGCCGTACTCGTTTGCGTGCTCGTCGGCGTGGGCCGGACAGCCCTCCGCGTCCATCCGTGCGGAGTCGCCGAGGTTGTGGCCGGCGCCCTCGACGAGGTTTTCCTCTGCGTGGACCGGACAGAACATCGTCGCCACGCGGTGGTACCGGGAGTCCTGCTCGTACCACTGGTCGAGGTGCAGGTCGATCGCCGAGAGGTGCTGGGTCGTCCCGCCGGCGAACGGTCCCTCCGGGATGGTGACGGCGCCCTCGGTGGCCTGGGTCTTCTCGAAGCCGGACTCGAACCCCATGTACATCGGCGCGTCCTCCGGGACCGCGCCCTCCGGGACGCCCTCGACGTCGTCGCGTTCGGCGGGCATCCCCTCGCCGACGAACCCGGTGCGGCGCTCGCGTCGCTCGAAGACGCCGGTCAGGTCCGCGGCGACGTCGACGCCGTTCAGCGTCTCCCGCTCGCCCAGGAGCGCCGCCTCGGCGCCCAGCACGACCGACCCGTAGTTGCTCGCGAGGTGGACCAGCGCGTCGGGGTCGTCGAACTCGGGGTCCTCGAACGACGCCAGCGCCGCCGGCTTCGGAAGGTCGACCGGGAGGTCGGCGTCGAACCGGTCGAAGTAGTACGGCGAGTAACTGACAGTGAACAGCAACCCGTCGCCGGCCCGTGGATAGGCCCGCTCCAGCGAGCGAAACGCCCGCTCGACGGTCTCGCGGTCGCCGGCGTCCGGCGGGCCCTCGCCCCCGTAGTCCAGCAGGAGGACGACCCGGTGTCGCGGCTCGACGACGTTGCCGTGCTCGTCGGTCGGCAGATGGTCGTTCCAGGCGTGCTGGCGCTCCGGCAACGCCGAGAGCTCGTTCGGCCTCGTCGGAAGGTCCAACCGCTCCTCGTCGGACGGCGTCTCGGCGGCCATGCAGGCCGACAGCGCGGCGGCCCCCCCGGCGGCCACCGCCCCCTTCACGAACGCCCGGCGCGGCATCCGCGTCCGGTCGGTCATCGGCCACCCGTTGTTACTACGGCGTCAAGGCGATTGCGGTTCCGGGGGTCGTGGGGAGCGCGGCGCCCGGAGCGGCCCGACTGCGAGCAACGCGTCGAGTCCAGCGGCCCGCCGGCGTCGAACGACAACGCTTTAGTCGCCAACCTGGATACGGACCGTTGGGAACGGCGCGACCGCAAATCTGACTCGCCGCGCGTTCGCGCGGCTCGGGATTGCGGCAGCGTACCCGTCGAGAGGCGGACCTTTCGCGACGCGGTTGTGCGGTTCCTATCCTCAACGATGGCACGAATGCACTCAGATCGGCGCGGCAGGTCCGGTTCGGACCGACCCGCTGCCGACGAACCGACGGTGTGGAGCGACGTCGACCCTGAAGAGATCGAACAGCGGGTCGTCGAACTGGCCGAAAAGGGCCACGACCCCAGCCAGATCGGGATGAAACTGCGCGACGAGGGCGTGACGGGAACGCCGGTGCCCGACGTGAAACTGGCGACCGACAAGAAGATCACCGAGATCCTGGACGAACACGACGCCGCCCCCGACTTCCCGGAGGACCTGCGGAACCTCATGGAGAAGGCGGTGCGGCTCAACGAGCACGTCGAGGCGAACCCCCAGGACCACCGGAACCGCCGGGCGCTGCAGAACACCGAGTCGAAGGTCCGACGGCTGGTCGACTACTACCGGGGCGACGAACTCGACGAGGAGTTCACGTACAGCTACGAGACCGCCAGGGAACTGCTAGAGTAGATGTCCGTCGAGGGTCGCAGCGCCGAACCGTCCGCCGCTGTCGCCGGCAGGGTGCGGGAGGCCGGCTTCGTCCGCCTGGTCGCCCGCGCCGACGGTGACGCACTGGCAGCGGCGGGGCTGCTCGCCCGGGCGAGTCGAGCGGCGGGCGTCCCCTTCCAGGTCAGCGTCGCGGTCACCGACGCCGAACTCGCCGACCGGCTCGACGCCGACGGGCTCTCCGTCACCGTCGGTGCCGACCCCGCACGCGCGGACCTCGCGGTGACCGGCGATCCGGCGCACTCGTCCGCGGGAGTCGCCGCGACGGGCCAGGAAGGGCCGTCAGACGACGGGCCCGGCTCGGTCGACCGACCCGCGAGCGCGACGGCTGCTGCCGTCGCCAACGACCTCGGTGGCGGCGACCCCGTGCTGGCACTGGCAGGCGTGGTCGCAGCCGGACACTCGACCGCCGCGGCGCCGGAACTGCTGGAACGCGCCGAGCGCGAGGGCCTCGTCCGGCGGCGCCCCGGCGTCGGCGTCCCGACCGCCGATCCCGCGGCGGGACTGGCACGCTCGACGCTCGTCCACGCGCCTTTCTCGGCCCGCCCGGACGCCGCTGCGGCGGTGGTCGAAGCCGCCACGGACGCCGGGTCGGATTCTCTCAACGAGGACGCCCGCCGCCAGGTCGCGTCGCTTGTCGCCGTCGAGACGGCGGGCCACGAGGACGCGAGCGAACGGGCCGCGGCGGCAGTTGAGCGGGCGCTCCGTCCCCACGAGACGCCCGCGGCGCCGTTCGCAACGCTGGCCGGGTACGCCGAGGTGCTCGACGCGCTGGCGCGGGCGGCCCCGGGCACCGGCGTCGCGCTGGCGCTGTCCGGCGACGCCCGCGAGGCGGCGCTCGACGTCTGGCGCGACCACGCCCGGCGGGCCCACGAGGGGCTGCGCGCGGCGGCGACCGGCCGGTACGAGGGCCTCGTAGTCGCCCGCGTCGAGGACGCGCCCGTCGCGACGACCGCCCGCATGCTGGCGGATTTTCGGTCGCCGGAACCCGCCGCCCTCGTCGTCGCAGACGGCGAGGCGGCAGTCGTTGCCCGGCCGGGCACCTCGGCCCCGACCGACGCGCTCCGGGAGGCTGCCGCCGACCTGGACGGCGATGCGGGCTCGCTGGCCCGCGGCAGCTACGCCCGGTTCGACGCCACCGCGGACGCGTTCGTGACGGCGTTTCGGGAGGCGGAGGCCGCATGACCGGGTCGCCGGACGGTGACGTCAAAAGCGGCGCCACGACCGGGTCGCCCGATGGCGACGGGACCCCACCCGCAGCCGACGGTGCCACGCGGCGCACGACCCTTCGGACAACTCACGACGACTCCGCCCGCGTGGCGGCGACGCTAACGCCGGACAACACCGACGAGATGGCCACCCGAGTCGAGGACGGCCGGCTCGTGACGACCGTCGAGCGCGACTCGACGGGCGGGCTCGCCTCCACGGTCGACGACTACGTCGTCAACCTCTCGGTGGCCGAGCGGACCGCACAGGCAGCGAAACGCACATCAGCCGACGAACCCAACACCGACCAATGAGCGAACGAAGCGTCTCGAAGCAGCGAGAGGGCAAGCGGTGGTACACCGTGCTCGCCCCGGAGCAGTTCGACCGGAGAGAGCTCGGCGAGACGCCCGCCCAGGAGCCCGAACAGCTGCTCGACCGCACGATCGAAACGACGCTGGCCGACCTCACCGAGGACGCTAGCGAGAACAACACGAAGCTGACGTTCCGCATCCACGACTACGGCAGCGACCAGGCGTACACCGAGTTCGTGAAACACGAACTCACCCGCGACTACCTGCGGAGCCTGGTGCGCCGCGGCGCCTCGAAGGTGGCCGCCTACGTGACGGTGCTGACGACCGACGACTACCGCGTCCGTATCCAGCCCGTCGCCTTTACCACCCAGAAGGCCGACTCCAGCCAGGAGCAGGCGATCCGCCGCACCATGATCGACATGGTCGAGGAGGCCGCCGCCGAGCGGGACTTCGAGGCGATGGTCGACTCCGTCGTCGAGGGGCGTCTCTCCTCGGCCATCTACGGCGAGGCGAAGTCGATCTACCCGCTGCGACGGGTCGAGATCCAGAAGATGACCCTGGAGGCCCGCCCCGCGGAGGTCGCCGAGGAGGAGGCGACCTCCGTCAGCGTGGACGACGAGGACGTCGGGGCCTGACGGCCCCGCTCTTTCGACCGGCTTTTTGCGTCGCCGCCGCCAGAAGCGCCGCCAGCGACTCTCCGGGGAGCGAGGTCCGCTACTCCTCGACGACGACGGTTCCGACCATCCCCATCCCCTCGTGGGGAATGCAGAAGTAGGGATACTCACCCGGCGTCTCGAAGGTGTGCTCGAAGGACTCGCAGGGGTAGATGGCGCCCTCGCCGTCGTCCCAGCCCTCGCGGGCGGCGGGCGTGGAGTCGAAGCCGCCGGAGGCGAAAAAGTCGGCGCCGTCCGGCAGGCCGCTTCCGTAGGCGGTGACTGTGTGGGCCCGGTCGGTGGTGTTGAGCCACCGGACCGTGTCCCCGACCGAGACTGTGATCCGCTCGGGGTCGAACGCGCTGTCGCTCATGCCGACGTCGAACTCCTCGCCGCCACAGGGTCCGCCGGCGGCTATACACCCGGCCAGTCCGGCGGCGGCAGCGCCGCCGAGACTTGCCAGCACGCGGCGACGGTTCATGCGGGGGGCTCGGACCTACAGCGACAAATGTCACCCGGTTCGCCGGGAGCCCTTCGGGGTCCGGTCCTCGGAGCGTCTGCGGGCCCTCCGACCGCGGAAGGGCAAGAGGTAAGGGCGCCACCGTCGCACGCCGAACCATGATGCCCCGGGTCGTCGAGCGGGCGGGCGTCGCCGACGTCGCCTCGGCCGGCAACGCAGCGCTGGGCTTTCTCGCGGTGGTCGCCGCGACGACCGACGTGATGCTGTCGGCCAGGCTGTTGCTGCTGGCGGCGGTGCTCGACGGTCTGGACGGCGTGCTCGCACGGCGATACGGCAGCAGCGACGCCGGCCCGTACCTCGATTCGCTGGCC
>JAZKSB010000102.1:0-7414 GCA_036626315.1 Halobacteriales archaeon | reverse complement strand
GGGTCAGGGTCGGCCCGGCCGCGGTCGGTCTCGACCTGCTCGTCGGTGCCCCAGGCGTAGACGTGCTCGACGTACTCCGCGACGGTCGCCTCGTCGACGCGCTTGTCCCGCATGACCGCCGCGAGGACGTCCTCCTCCTGGCGACCGAAGACGTGGTTCTTGACGCCGACCACCCGGTCCTCGAAGGTCGCCCGCTCGCCGGACGAGAACACGGGGGCCGCCCGCAGGCGGTCGACCATGGCGTTCAGCACGTCCCGGGGCATGACGACGTCCTCGACGGCGAGTTCGGGGTGGTGGCGCTCCCGGGACTCCGCGAGCAGTTCCGCGATGACGTCGCGGGTGTACGTGACCGGGATGCCGGCCCGCCCGTCGTCTGCGTCGTCGTCGAACTCGAACGCCTCGATATCCCTGCGCTCGTCGCCGGCCCGGATCCACCCCCTGTCGAACAGGATCGCCTTGTCCAACAGGTCCAGCCCGCCGGGCAGGTCGTCGTCGTCCAGCCTGGAGACGACGTCGAACAGCGCCGCTGCGCCCAGCGCGTGGGGCGCGAGTTCCCGCTCGACGACCGTGTCCCCGCGGTCGACGGACAGCCTCAGCGGCGTCCGCGCGACGGCGTCGCCGTCGCCTTCGACGTCGGCGTCCCGGATGGCCTCGACGCTGTGGTCGCCGGTGAGTTCCCGCCGCAGGAGTTCGACCTCCAGTCCGCGGCCCGTGAGATACCGGAGTTCGTGCTTGTCGAGGCGGCGCTTCAGCGCCTTCAGCGGGTCGCTGCCGGACCGGTCGGCGTGCTGGTTCAGCGTTGCTTCCAGGTCCGGGTTCGAGACGACCAGCAGGATGCTGTCGACGTCCATCCGGATCCCCTTGTCGAGTTTGACGGTGCCCTCGTCGGCGACGTTCAGCAGCCGCTGCAGCAGGTCGGCGTGCTGGGCGGCGTCCTCGACGACCGTCAGCAGGCCGTTGCCCTGGCTGAGCACGCCGTCGTAACTGAACGCCTGGGGGTTCTTGCGCCCCCGTGAGTCCAGTTCCTGTAACATGCCGGCCATCCAGGAGCCGACCAGTCGCTCCTTCGGGGAGCCCTCGTCCTCGCTGTGGAGGACGCCGATCCCCCGCCCGCGGTCGACGACGTAGTTTTTCACTCGCAGGTGCTGGGAGTCGGTGATGGCCGAGAACAGGTCCTCGACGCCGTCCCGGCGGTAGCGCTCCTCCAGGTAGCCGTAGGCCTCCCGGGAGAACGGGTCCAGCCCGCCCTCGATCCGGACGTCGACGTGGTCGTCGCTGCGCTCGTTGACCGCCGCCAGCAGGTCTTCCCGCACGCTCTCGGGGAAGACCGTCAGCGGGTGGGCCTGGACGGGGCTCTCGAACCAGTGGTCCTCGTCGTCGGGGGCGCCGCCGTAGGATAGCCCCCGCCCGGCCTCGGCGCCGTGGACGTTCCACTCGACGGTGTAGCGCCGCCCGGCGTCGGTGCGGCTGTACGCCCGCAGGCCGTTGACCAGACACCGCTTGAACTCGGACTTGCCGGTCGCGGTCGGGCCGGCCAGCCAGAGGATCTTCTCGTCTTTGCCCCGGCCCGCCGCGACCGCACGCAGGTCCTCGACGAAGGCGTTGAGCACCTCGGTGTTCCCGAGGACGGCGTGCTCGCCATCGTTTTCGGGGTCGTCGAAGAACCGGTACCGCTTCCGGCGCTCGCCGCGCTCGATTACGGTGCGGGTGCCGTAGTGCTCGACGGCGTCGAGCAGGTACATCGCCGCGTGGCCCGCCGCCCGCGGGTTGTCGAGGACGTGCTCGACGTACTTCGGCAGGCTCATCGGCGCCTCGTAGGCGTCCGCCAGTGCCTCGTCGGCGGCCTCGACGTAGGCCCTGCCGGTCTCGTCCGCTCCGCCGGTGTCGGCCATGCGTCCTCAGTCCCCCATCTCGGCTTTGGCGACCTCCGCGCCGGCGAACTCCAGCACCTCGCGGGCGCCTGCCTCGCTGTAGCCCTGCTCGACTAACGCTTCGACCCAGGCGTTGCGGTCGTCGTCGTCGAGTTCGTTGGCCGACACCAGCGCCGAGAAGTTGATGTTGTGCTTTTTGTCCTCCCAGAGTTTCCGCTCCAGGGCCCGGCGGAGCCGCTCGTTCTCCCCGGGGTCGAAGCTCTCCTCCTGGCGGGCCCGTCGGGAGACCCAGTTGGAGACTTCCTGGCGGAAGTCGTCCTTGCGGTCCTCGGGGACGTCGAGTTTCTCCTCGACCGACCGCAGGAACGTCTCGTCGGGCTCGACCGCCTGACCGGTGAGGTCGTCCTCGACGGTGTCGTCGTCGATATACGCCATGACGTGGTCCATGTACTTCTCGCCCTGCCGGCGGATCTCCTCGACGTCGTAGGCCAGCGCGTGGCGGACGTCCTCGATGGCCCGCTCCTTGTACTCCTCGCGGACGAGTTCGAGGTAGCGGTAGTACGTCTCGAAGTTCTCCTGGGGGATCGAGCCGTGATTCTCGAGGTTCTCCTCCAGGTGGTTGAACGTCGTCAGCGGCGAGAGGAAGTCACGGCCACGGTGCATCGAGTCCATGATGGCCTCGGCGATCTCGTCGCCGATGAAGCGTGGACTGACCCCGTCCATCCCTTCCCCGAGGTCGGCGACCTCCTGGGCCTCCTCGCGGAGTTTCTTCACGTCGATGTCGTCGGCCTCGTCGATCTCGCCGTTGTAGGCCTTGGCCTTCTGGACGACGCTCACCTGGCCGCCGTCGGGCTCCTGGATCCGGGTCAGGACGCCGAACAGCCCCGCCATCTGGAGCGTGTGGGGCTCGACGTGGATGTCCGGGACGTCCGCGTTCCAGAGCATCTTGTCGTAGATCATCGCCTCCTCCTCGTACTGGAGGACGTACGGGAAGTCGATCCGCTTGGTGCGGTCGTTGAACGCCTCCATCTTCTCGTCGCCCTTCTTGTCCTTGTACTCGGGCATGTTCGTCCGCCCGACGATCACCTGGTCGATGTCGATCCGGGGGTTGTTCTTGGGCTTGATCGTCTGCTCCTGGGTCGCGTGCAGGAAGTCGTAGAGGAACTCCCGCTGGAGTTTCAGCAGCTCCTCCCCGGAGAAGATGCCGCGGTTGGCGTTGCAGAACGCCCCCGAGTAGTCGAACGCCCGCGGGTCGCTCTCGCCGTAGATGGCGATCTTGCTGTAGTTGACGTCGCCGGTGAGTTCGGTCTCGTCCTGGTTTTTCTTGTCCTTCGGTTCGAAGGTTTCGACCGCCCGGCGCTTGTTCTCGTCGGCGACCAGCCGAACGACCTCGACGTGGCCGTCGAGCACCGCCTGCAGGTCGTCGTCGTAGTGCTCCAGCAGTTTGTCCATGTAGAACGCCGACTCCGGGTCGAGGCTCTGCTCGTTGCGGATGGTGTAGGGGGCCTCGAGCCGCTCGTTGAGTTCGTCCAGCACCCGCTGGCGCTGGGCCAGCGGCAGCAACACCAGCGGGTCCTGGTTCATCGGCGACCGCACGACGTCGTCGGCGGGGTCCTGGTCGGCGACGACGTCGGTGAGGTTCGTCCACCGGTAGGTGTACATCCGCCCGGCGTCGCGGTTGGTGTAGTCCTCGAAGTACCGCCGGACGAGCTGGTCGAACGCCGACTTGCCGGAGCCGACCGGGCCCAGGAGCAGCTTGATGCGCCGCTGCGGGCCGAGCCCCCGGGCGCCGGACTTGACCTTGTTGACGAACTCGTGGATGGCCTCGTGGACCACGGGGCCGTAGAACGTGTTCTCGCCGTCGTGCAGCGGGTCCTCGCTGGCGAGGTCGTACTCAACGACGCCGTCGTCCTCGTCGTATGTGGTGCCGTAGAAGTCGAACATGTCCGCCACCCGCTGGTGGGCGTTGCGGGCGACGCGGGGGTCCTCCCGGACGGTCCGGAGATACCAGTCGAAGAACTTCGACTCCCGCAGGTCCGCGGGAACCGATTCGCGGTAGCGTTCGCTGAGCGATTCTAGGGTGAGTTGGTCGTCTGTCATCGTATCACTGTTCCGTCGGTGCCGCGCGGGGCCGTCGAGAAATACTTGCACGCCGACGGGCCCCCGGTCCCGTCGCTCGCGAACGGCCGCCGGCACCGGCCGGCAGGCCGGTTTCGAAGGGGCTTTCGCCCGACTGCGTCGCGAGGTCCGGTCATGGATTGGCTCGTCTCCGGCGCCGCATGGCGCCGGGCCACCGGCGATCGAACACCGATAGTATTTAGCTCGTCAGTAACTGTTACATATAAGCCTTGTTATCAATTACCATACTATTCTTCGGGGGATTCGCGAATTTGTCCGCCTCTACCGATGCCTCTTTGGACATTTTCGCGAGGCTGCAGGCCGGGCTACACTGAAAAGATATAGGAATTTATTTATAATGGGATTTTGTTTTAAATCCCCGCGGCGGTCCCGCCGGAGCCCGGGCGTCAACCATTAGCCCCCGCGCCCGAAAGCGGGCGGCATGCGCACCTGGGAGGACCTCCCCGACGGCTGGCAGGTCTGGACCGACGAGGACGGCGGGCGGGCGGTCCTGGTCTACCGACCGGACGTGTTCGATGGGGGGCGGTTCGACGCGGGCTGTCTGCCGACGCTGTACCTGACCCGCGGCCCGCCCGACCGGCGGCGGCCACGGGACGACGACTCCGCTCCGCGACGCTGGAACGCCACGCTGTTTCTGGAACCGGAGGTGGCGTTCGACGAGCGCCCGGCGGCAGCAGAGCGCCCCGCAGCGGTCGACGCCGCCGTCGAGTTGGCCGAGCGGTTCGCTGCCGGCGAACTGGACCTCCGCGAGCCGTACCAGCTACCCCGGGAGGATTATTTGGCAGAACTGGATCGACTCACGGGCTGATAGTCATTACTGCGAATAGTTTCATCGACGACGTCGAAAGACGTCGGTCGGTCGATTCCAACTACCGGCATGGATCGGTACGGCCCAAAAGCCTCGCAGTACTCACTATGAGCGGTCCCGCTCGCCCCGCCTTGGGCGAGAGACTTACGGCCCCGCACCCGAAAGGGGCGCCCATGACGACCGTCACGCTCATCGGGTCCCGGCTCGCCGAGACGGGCCGGGAGTTCGTCTACGGGGGTGAGTCGCCGGACTGTGCGGGCTGTCCGTACCGGGGGCAGTGTCTGAACCTGGAGGCCGGGACCCGCTACCGGGTGACTGCGGTCCGCGAGCAGGGGCAGTTGCTCGACTGTGCGGTCCACGACGAGGGCGTCCGCGCCGTCGAGGTCGAACCCGCGCCCGTGGTCGCGAACGTCCCCAGCAACGTCGCCTTCGCGGGGAGCAAGGCGACGCTGGCCGGGCCGTGTCCCCACACCGACTGTCCGAGCCACGAGTACTGCGTCCCCGACGGCGCCGACTTCGAGACGGAGTACCGCATCGACGAGGTGCTGGGAGAGCCACCACACGACTACTGCGCGCTGGACCGTGAGTTGACGCTCGTGGAGTTTGCGCCGCCGGAGGAGTGACCCGGGCGCCGCCGAGGCTCGTGGAGTTCCCGGCGCCCGATGGATGCATGTCTCCGATAGTTCTGGAGTTCGCGTCGCTCGAATGATGGGCGTCCCGGCCGCTGACCGCCGTCGAACGATTTCGCCCGTCAGGGCACAGTACCGTCTTCCGCTGTACATATCGTCAAGGATACATTCTTCGGGGATTCGCCACAACGACCGATCATGGCCGGCTACAAGTCGAAGGTGGTCACCCGGATCGACCTGCCCGACCGGACCGAGCGGGACCGCATCGTCGAGCGGGCGGGCTACAACGTCTTCAATCTCGACGCCGACGACGTCTACGTCGACCTGCTGACCGACAGCGGGACGGGCGCGATGAGCGACGCCCAGTGGGCGGCGCTGATGCGCGGCGACGAGGCCTACGCCGGGTCGTCGTCGTTTGCCGACCTTGCCGCCGCCGTCGAGGACGTGATGGGGTTTTCGCGGGTCGTCCCCGTCCACCAGGGCCGCGGCGGCGAGAACGTCCTCTACGGCGCGCTGCTCTCGGAGGGTGACAACGTCCCCAACAACACCCACTTCGACACCACTCGTGCTCACGTCGTCAACCAGGGCGCCGAGGCGGTCGACTGCCCGGAGCCCGACGGGACCGATCCGGACGCCGCGGGGGACTTCAAGGGCAACCTGGACGTCGAAGCCGTCCGGGAGCTGGCAGACGAGGTAGGTGCGGAGAACGTTCCCGCCGTGGTGCTGACGATCACGAACAACTCGATGGCCGGCCAGCCGGTCAGCGTCGAGAACACCCGCCGGGCGCGGGCGGTGGCCGACGAAATCGACGCGGCGCTCGTGATCGACGCCTGCCGGTTCGCCGAAAACGCCCACTTCGTCCGCGAGCGCGAGGACGGCTACGCCGACCACTCCGTCGCCGAGATCGTTCGCGAGCAACTGGGGCTGGCCGACGCCGTCGTGATGAGCGGCAAGAAAGACGGCCTGGTCAACGTCGGCGGGTTCGTCGCCGTCGCCGAGGATCCACCAGGCGAGTCGATGACTGCGGCGGATCTCGACGACCTGTTCGAGCGGGCCAAACAGCGCGCCATCATGTACGAGGGGTTCCCGACCTACGGCGGGATGGCCGGCCGGGACCTGGCGGCGATGGCGGTCGGGCTCAGGGAGGCCGTCGAGCGCGAGTACGTCCGCTCGCGGGTCGAGCAGGTCCGGGACCTCGGCGATCGGCTCCGGGAGGCCGGCGTTCCGATCTACGAGCCGGTCGGCGGTCACGCCATCTACCTGGACGCAAGCGCCGCCGTCCCGGGGGTCCCCGCAGAGCGGTTCCCCGGCCAGTCGCTGGTCGTCGAACTCTACCGAGAGGGCGGCGTCCGTGCGGTGGAACTGGGTAGTTTCGCGTTCCCCGACGCCGACCGGCCCGAGTTCGTTCGACTGGCGGTGCCGCGCCGGATGTACCACGACGAGCACCTCGACCACGTCGCCGAGACCGCCGGCGCGGTCGTCGACCGGGCCGACGAGTTGTCGGGCTACCGGGTAGTCTCGGAGCCGCCGGTGGCCGAACTGCGCCACTTCAGTGCCGACCTGGAACCGATCGACGACTAACGGCCGCTGCCCGCGGCATCTGCCCTCGGGCGCCGTTCGCCGAGGTCGCTGTCGATCGCTTCCCCCGTCGGTCGCATCGTCGGCGCCCGTCCGGAGTCGTCGGTGGTGGCTGCTGACGTCCCGGTCCGGGCTCCGCCACCGGCCGGAACTCAGGGAAGCGTCCCGGCACGTCGGGCCATATATCCGAAGATGTCAGCGTAGCCGTCGGCGGACAGCAACACCGGGTAGAACGGACGCTCGGCGACGAGCGCGTCGCCGTCGACGGCTGCGAACCGCTCCCCTGCAGCGACTCGCTCGAAATTCTCCGCGTGGACCTCGTATGCCGGGACGCCGTTCGTTGTCCCCTCGTCGTCTTCCGGGACGTCGTTCGTTGTCCCCTCGTCGTC
>JAZKSB010000101.1:0-7453 GCA_036626315.1 Halobacteriales archaeon | reverse complement strand
GTCGAGCCACGCGACGCCCGCGCCGGGGCCGCGGCCGGTCCGCCCGCCCAGCCCGAGCACCTCGGGGTAGGCCTCAATGGCCGCCAGCTGTGCCTCGCGGTCCTCCGGCGTCCCGATGGCGGCCCCGAGGTCCGTCGCGGCGGCGACCGACCTGGTCTGCCAGCGGGCCTGTGTGCCGGCGCCGAGCACGCCCAGAGTCACCGGCGGGGTCGCGAGTTCCCGGACCGCCAGGCCGCCGATGGCGCCCGTCCGGGCGCCGGTGATCCGGGTCGCGTCGGCGACCATCACCGGCAGTCCCGTGTCGGCGGCGGAAAGCACGACCTGGGCGTTGACGGTGGGCAACCCGCGTTCCGGGTTGGCGTCGTGGACCGCCGCGAGTTTGGTCGCGTAGTGGTCGCTGCCGTGGAGGTAGGCCGGCATCACGAGTCCGGTGCCGAGCGGGTCGTCGCCGTCGAGGCCGGTTCCGACCGGGAAGTGTGGTCGATCGGGGCGCTCGACCTCGCCGCGGCCCTGCGTTCGAAAGGCCTCCGCCACCACCGGAAGCAGCGACCCCACCTCCAGCACGGCGGCCACGTCGGCGTCGGAGAGCACGCGCACCATGGCCCGTTCGTCGGCGCGGCGCGGGAAATAGATGGGTCCCGGGCACGGGGAGATTTAATGCCGGGTGCCGACAACGGACGGTATGCGCGTCGTCGTCGTGGGGGGCGGCATCGTCGGCCTGGCGAGCGCCTACTATCTCGCCGACCGGGGCGCCGACGTGGTCGTCCTCGAGAAGTCGACGTTCGGCGCCGGGAGCACGGAGCGGTCCGCCGGCGGCATTCGACTGCAGTTCTCCACGCGGGTCAACGTCGAACTGTCGAAGGCCAGCATCGAGGTCTGGGAGTCCTTCGAGGAGCGGTTCGACGTCGACTGGCGGAGGCCGGGGTATCTCTGGCTCGCCCGCGACCCGGAGACGGCAGACGCCTTTCGGGCGGACGTCGCCATGCAGAACGACCTGGACGTCCCCACGGAACTGCTGGATCCCGTCGAGGCGACCGAGCACTGCCCGGAACTGGATCCGGAGCCGTTCGTGGCCGCGACCTACGCGCCGACCGACGGCTTCGCCGACCCCCACCTCGCCGTGGAGGGGTTCAGGCGGCAGGCCACCGCGGCGGGCGCGGACCTCCGGGCGCACACGCCGGTCACCGAGGTCCGCCGCGCGGGCGAGGCGGTCGTCGGCGTCGTCGCCGACGGCGAGCACGTCGACGCCGACGTCGTCGTCAACGCCGCCGGCCCGTGGGGGCGGGAGGTGGCCGCGATGGCGGGCATCGACCTGCCGGTGTTCCCCCGGCGCCGACAGGTGGCCGTCGTCGACCCCGATCCACC
Source organism: Halobacteriales archaeon (assembly GCA_036626315.1). GTDB lineage: Archaea > Halobacteriota > Halobacteria > Halobacteriales > PXRE01 > PXRE01. The sequence continues at coordinate 6,088 of JAZKSB010000101.1, read as the reverse complement.
TGTTCCGGAGTCGGTTCCGCTGACCGTCGACCTCGACCGAGGGTCGTACTTCCGCCCCGAGCGGGACGGCGCGGCGCTGGTCGGCGGCCACTTCGCCGGGACCGACCCTGACCGGGACCCCGACGACTACCGGACTGACGTCGACCTGGCGTGGACGGCGACCGCCGTCGAACGCGCCGCCGAGTACGCCGGCTACTTCGGCCCGGCCACGCGGATCCGCCGCGGGTGGGCCGGCCTGTACGCGGTGACGCCCGACGACCACCCCATCGTCGAGGAGACGGTTCCCGGGTTCGTCAACGCCGTCGGGTTCTCCGGACACGGGTTCATGCACTCGCCGGCGACCGGCCAGGTCGTCGCCGAACTCGCGCTCGACGGCGCGGCCTCGCTGGTCGACGTCTCGCGTCTGTCCGGCGACCGGTTCGACCGCGGGGTCGACGCCGAGCGAAACGTCGTCTGACGTCGCTGCCGGCGGACGTCATGGCCAGATCGGTCGAAACCTCCGGACCCGGCAAGCCGGACGGGAGCCGTGGCACTGAAGCCCCGCCCGGTGCACTCTTCGTTCGATGACCTCCGGCGACAAGAAGTCGGGTGGCCGCCGAGCCGGCAACGAGAAGTCGGGTGGCCGCCGGGGCGACGACGGGTCGGATGGCCGCTGGGCCGGCGACGACGTGTCGGGTGGCCGGCAAGCCGAGGACGGCTACGAGGCGGGGCTGGTCGTCGGACTCGTCGGCGGGTCCCACTTCGTCAACCACATGTATCTCGTGGTGCTGCCGCCGCTGTTCGGGTTTCTCGCCGCCGACTTCCCCGTCGGCGTCGGAATGCTGGGACTCGCGGTCGGCGTCCAGGGTGCGGTCAACACCGCCGTCCAGTTGCCGTTCGGCTACGTCGCGGACGCCTACAGCCGGACCGCCGTGCTGGCGGTCTCGCTAGTCGTCGGCGCGGTCGGCGCCGTGCTGACCGCCCTCGCACCGTCCTTCGAGTGGCTGCTGGCGGCCCAGGTCGTGCTCGGGGTCGGAACCGGCGCCCACCACCCGGCCCACTACCCGCTGCTGTCGGCGACGACGGGCCCCGACCGGCGAGGCCGAGTGTTCTCGATCCACGGGTTCACCGGCGCGCTCGGCTTCGGCGCACCCCCTGCGATCACCGCCGCCGCAGTCGGACTTGGGGGCGGCTGGCGGGAGGCCGTCTGGGTCGTCGCCGTCATCGGGACCCTCTATGCGGTCGGGGCGCTGTGGCTGGTGCGGGGGGTCTCCGACGGCGTTCGACACCCGCCGTCGGGCAACGGCACTCCAGAGGCGGCTGCCGGGCGGTCGCTGGTGCGGCGGGCGGGCGCCGCCATCGCCGACGTCGTCACCGCGCCGGCGATGCTCTCGCTCGCGGCGCTGGCGTTCGCCGCCTCGGCGGCCTCCTGGGGCGTCCGCTCGTACGCCGTCCTGCTTTTGACGGGCAGTTACGGAATGGGCGACGGCACGGCCAACGTCGTCGCCACGGCGATGTTCGTCACCGGCGCGGTCGCGATACTCGTCGGCGGCGTGCTGTCGGACCGGTACGGCGCCGCGCCGGTCCTGCTGGGCGGGTTCGGGGCGCTGACGGTGCTGGCGGCGGCGGTCGGCACCGCGCTGTTGCCGGCGCTGGCGGCAGCGGCGGTGACGGTGCTTCTGTACTCGGGCGTCTCCGTGAGCCGACCTGCTCGCTCGAAACTGACCGACGGCTTGGCCGGACGCGGCGACGTCGGCAAGAGTTTCGCGCTGATCACGGTCGGGATATCGCTCGGCGGGGCCGTCGCGCCGCCGGCGTTCGGGTGGCTGATCGAGCGGTCAACGCCCGAGGCCGCGTTCCTCGGCGTCGCGGCACTTTCGCTGGGTGCGGTCGCGCTGACGGTGGCCACGCTCCGCCTGGGGGACGCCGCCCGCACCGGCGGCGCCGTCCCGGCGGACTGAGCCAAGAGACTTTGCATCTCCGTCGCCAACCGTGGGTTGACCATGGTCGAGATGGACTCCGAATTCGAACTCCAGCCGGGCGATCCGGTGCCAGACTTCGAACTCCGGGGCGTCGACGGAGACGTCCACACCCCCGAGGACTTCGCGGACAAGGACGCGCTGTTGCTGGTGGTGACCTGCAACCACTGTCCCTACGCCCAGGCGAAGTTCGAACTGCTCAACGAACTCGCCGAGGAGCACGACGACGTCGCCGTCGTCGGCGTCAATCCCAACGACGCCGACGAATATCCCGACGACTCCTTCGAGCAGATGCAAGCGTTCGTCGAGGAAGGGCGGATCGACTACGACGCCTACCTGCGCGACGAGGACCAGACGGTTGTCGCCGCTCTCGGGGCGACGTGCACCCCGGATCCGTTCCTGTTCCGGCGGAACGGCGGCTGGAAACTCGCCTACCACGGACGGCTGGACGACGCGCTCAACCCCGACGAGGAGCCGACGCGGTTCCACGTCCGGGAGGCTTTCGACGCGATCACGGCCGGCGAGGAGGTCGACCTGGAGTGGCAGCCCTCTCGGGGCTGTTCGATCAAGTGGAAGCCGGGGAACGAGCCCGACTACTGGGACTGACCGGCCGCACACCCTCCGGGCCGGGTCCGGCCCAGCCGGCCCCCCGGTGCCAAAGGCCGTAAAGACAAAGACGGATCGCTGTCACGTCGACAACGTGACTCTTCGATGGGGGATGGACGACGTCCGAACCGAGTGAGAGGGGGACAGCGGAAACGTGACGCCGGCCGGGGAGTGACGCCGGTCGTGGCGACGGTCCTGCTGGTCGCCGTCGTGGTCGCACTCGCCGGCGCCGTCGCCGCCGGATTTCTGAACTTCACTCCGCCCGCCGAGCCGTCCCAGGCGAGCGCGTCCCTGACCTGGGGTCCCGGCGACGATGGAGAGGTGCGCGTGACCTACGTCTCGCGCGGCGACGCGGAGCGACTGGAGGTGCGCTACGAGGTGCTGACCACGCCGGCCGACAACTCCGTCTCCGTCGTGAACGGCTCGACCACCCTCGACGAGCCGGGCGATTCGATGACCCTCCGGGAGAACGCCGGCAACGTCGACTCGGAGATTCGGCTCCGGATCACGGTCGTCGCCGTCGAGCCGTCGGGCGGAGAGTCCGTCGTGACGGAGGCCACGAAGACCATCTGAGCGGGGGCGCGACGCCGGGCCGCGAGCGGGCAACCGCCCGCCGAGGATCGTCAGGTGGGGACGATCGGTCGGGGGCAACCCGCAACGAACGAGACCCCCCCGACGGCAACCCGCAATCGACAAGGCCCCGGCCTCCGAGGAACCGGCCATGAGCGGCATCGTCTTCTTCGGCACCCGCGAGCACGACCGCGTCGTCGAGTTCTACACGGAGACGGTGGGCGCGGAGGTCTGGCTCGAACAGCCGGACTGCACGATCCTCCGGTACGACAACCAGCTACTGGGGTTCTGCGACCGCGAGGCCGCAGACACGGACGGCGTCGTCACCTTCGTCCGGGACGACCGGGACGGCGTCGACGAACTGTACGACCGACTCGGCGAGCGCGCGCGCGGCCCGCCCGAGGAGAACGAGCGCTACGAGATATACCAGTTCTTCGCCGACGACCCCGAGGGCCGGACCGTCGAGGTGCAGGCGTTCCTGCATCCGACACCGCCCGTGTGATCCGCCGTCGGATGTCGGGAGGACAGTAGCCCCCGGTTCGGCAGCCCGTCACGCCGGTCGCAACACCCCGAGAAACCACCCGGGGCGGTCTCGGCCACCTCGAACTCGACCGAAGCATCGGTGCCGTCCGTCGTCGGCGTAACCGTTCCCGACCACCGGTCGCCAGCCGCGATGGCCGTCCAGGCGACACCGAACCCCTCCCGGTCGCCGACGAACCGCCCGACCGGCGCCCCCTCCAACGTCTCGACGACGGTATCCCGGCAACGCCGCCGCCGCGCCGTTTGCGTCCGTGCAGGTCCCCTCCTCGTCGACGAACAGCATCGCGTCGTCGGTCGCCTCGAAGACCGCCCTGAACGTCCGGTCCAGTGCCCGCGGATCGCCCGCCGTCGAGAGGACGTCGTCCAGTTCGCGCAGGGACAGCGAGACGCCGTCCCCGCCGGGGTAGACCCGCACCTCCAGCCAGGTGAAAAGCGGCGAGTAGAACTCCTCGAAGGTGATCGGCCGGTCCCGCCCGGCGGCGGCCTCCAGCCGTTCCTGGAAGCGGGTGCCGATGGCGTCGGGGAACGCGACCCAGAGCACCGACCCCTGCAGGTCCGCGGCGTCGACGCAGAACAGGTCCTCGGCGGCCCCGTTGAGGTGGGTTACCCGCCAGTCGTCGTCGAGTTCCACGACGGCGTCGGTGACCCGGTCGAACAGGGCGACCAGTCGCTCGTCGATCTCGGCGGGGGCCGTCGCGGCGCGGCGCTTCCAGACCAGCGTGGTGTTGCGGTTGGCAAGAATCTCGAGGGGGACCACACCGCCGTCCTTGCGAACGACGTCGCTCGCGCCAGCGTCAAGGGCGTCGATCGCGGTCTGTCTGTCGTCCCCGTCGACCAGCAGGACGAACGGAAGGTCGGGGTACTCGGTGCCGACCGCCCGCAGAAACTGGAGGCCGTCCCGCCCCGGCATGTCGTGGTCGCCGACGATGCAGTCGATGGAGTCGTCCAGTTTGCGGATGCCGGCCCTGGCGCTGTCGGCGGTCACCACCGATACGTCGTCGCGGTCCTCCTCCAGGTAGTCGGTCGCCGCCGCCGCCAGGCTCGGGTCGTCGTCGACAAGAAGCACCCGGATGACGCCGCCCCGGTACTCGTCCATCGATCCGGACTACCGGCCGGGGCGACAAGACTGGATCGGTCGTCACCGCAGCACCGATGGTTTGACGGTGATCCGTCGCCATGCCCGGGACCAACGGTGCGCGTTCCCCTCCGGGCCATCCGGATCGGTCTGGTGGTCGTGGTGATAGCGCTGCTCGTCCCGCTCGCAGCGGGTTTTCTCGGCCAGACCGGTTCCCCAGGTCCGACGGACGCGACGACGACGTCGAGTGAGTCCGTCACCCCGTCTCCGGATGGGACCACCGTCCGGACGCACTCCCCGTCGGATCAACCGGAGCATCTGGTTTACGTCGTCGACGCGGCGGGCCCGGCGCAGTTGACCGTCGTCGACCGGACGACCGAAGAAGTCGTCTTCAAGACCACCGAGTACCAGATCTACCACGACGTCGACCCGTCGCCGGCGGGCGAACGGACCCTGCTGTACACCGCGAGCAACATCTACGGTGGTGACGCCTGTGCCGAGGTCCCCACCGACTCCTGCACCCTGAACGTCGTCGAGCGGGTCAACTACTCCACGGGCGAGACGGAACGGCTGTACTCCCGGCTGCTCAACTACAACGGCTCCTCGAACACCCACGACGTCGACCGCATCTCCGGGACCGAGTACCTCGTCGGCGACATCCAGTTCGACCGCGTCTTCGTCGTGAACACGTCGGACGGAACCGTCGAGTGGACGTGGGAGGCCGCCTCGGCGTTCGACCGATCGTCGGGAGGGAAACCCGACGACTGGACCCACCTCAACGACGTGGAAGTCCTCGACGATGGCCGGTACATGGCGAACCTCCGCAACCAGGACCAGGTGGTTTTTCTCGACCGCGAACGGGGCTTGCTGGAGAACTGGACGCTGGGTAGCGACGGCGACCACGAGGTGCTGTACGAACCCCACAACCCCGACTACATTCCGGCGGAGATGGGTGGTCCGGCGATCCTGATCGCCGACAGCGAGAACAACCGCATCGTCGAGTACCAGCGCCGGAACGGCACCTGGGAGCGCACGTGGCTGTGGACCGACGAGCGCCTCCAGTGGCCCCGCGACGCGGACCGTCTCCCGAACAACAACACGCTCGTCGTCGACACCCACGGGACCCGGATCCTGGAGGTCGCACCGAACGGGACCGTGGTCGCCGAGCGGTCGGTTCCACGGGGGGTCTACGAGGCGGAGCTTCTCTCGACCGGCCCGGAGAGCGACGGGGGATACAGCATGGCCCGGATCCGGCACGACACCGCGTCGGCGGCCGTGGGCGGGCCTGCCGGACCGATAGAGCGTGCTCGGAAGGGCTTTCTCGACCTGTTCCCGCCGC
>JAZKSB010000100.1:0-7475 GCA_036626315.1 Halobacteriales archaeon | reverse complement strand
CCTCGTAGGAGACCCACGCCGGGTCCAGCAGCACCACCTCGTCGCCGTCGTCGACCAGCGTCTGGAACGTCTCGAACAGGGCCTGTTTGGCGCCCGGCGTGACGATGATCTGGTCGTCGTCGTAGGCGAGGCCGTCCTCGGCCAGGCGGTCGGCGATGGCCGACCGCAGCGGCGCGATGCCGCTGGACGCGGTGTAGCCGGTGTGGCCGGCCTCGATGGCGTCCGTGCCGGCGGCCTTGATCGGTTCCGGGGTGTCGAAGTCGGGCTCGCCGACGCTGAGGTCGACGACGTCGGCCCCCTCGGCCTCCAGTTCCGAGGCGAGGCTCGATATCGCGAGGGTCGCGCTCGGTTCGACGCGGGTGACGCGCTGGGCGAAGTCCATCACTTGACCCCCTCGAATTCCTCGACAATGGCTATTGCGCTCTCGACAGCTCTTGCGCCGTAGTCGACCCGCTCGCGGGCCTCCTCGGCGGTCATGCCGGGTCCCGCGATGCCCAGCGTGACGGGGGTGTCCCGGTCGAATTCGACGTCCGTCAGCCGGGTGGCGGTGGCCTCGCCGATCACCCGGTCGTGGTCGGTGTCGCCGGTGACGATGGTCCCCACGACGGCGACGGCGTCGACGTCGTCGCGCCGTGCCAGTCGGTCGGCGGCCAGCGGCGTGTCGTACGACCCGGGGACGTGTACCGTCTCGACCACTGTGGCGCCCGCCTCGGCGGCGGCCTCGCGGGCGTGCTCCTCCATCTCCTCGGTGATCGGCCGGTTGAACCGGGCCACCACCAGTCCTATCGCGACCATGCCGGGACGAGGGCGCCCCCGACAAAAAGGACGGTGCATCGCCGCCGGATCCACGCGGCGGGTGTTCCGCATTCGAGTCCGGCACCGAGACTCAACCGACCCTTTGAGTCTCCGGTGGATTTTCGGGGCTGGCCCGCCCGCGACCGGTCGTGTCCGTCCGAATGGGAAAGGATTTCAACCGCCCCTGCCCGTGGGACGAACGATGACCGGGGAGGCGGCGCCGTCGGCCGCTCGCGACGGCACGATCGGTCGGCTCCGGGGGCTGCTCGCGACCGGCCGGTTCGGGTTGGGCCCGCGCGCCTGGCAGGCCCTGCTCGCGATCACGACGGTCGCGCTGCTGGCGCGGCTTGCCGGCCTCGGCTACCGGCCGATGCACTTCGACGAGGCCCGGGTCGCCTACTGGGCGCTGCGGTACGCCGAGACCGGCTACTTCGAGTACCGGTCGATCATCCACGGGCCGTTCGTCCAGCACGTCGACCGCTGGCTGTTCGTGCTGGTCGGGGCCAACGACTTCGTCGCCCGACTCCCGGTGGCGGTGGTCGGGGGCCTGCTGCCGCTGTCGGCGCTCCTCTATCGGGACCACCTCCGGGACTCGGAACTGGTCGGGTTGGGGGCGCTGTTTGCGGTATCTCCCGTTCTGCTGTACTACTCGCGGTTCATGCGCTCCGACGTGCTGGTCGCGGCGTTCATGTTCGTCGCGCTGGGCGCGCTGTTGCGACTCGGGGCGACCCGCCGCCCGCGGTACCTGTATCTCGCGGCGGCGTTTCTGGCGCTGGGCTTTGCGAGCAAGGAAAACGCCGCGGTGTACGTCGTAGCGTGGCTCGGCGCCGCGGCGCTCGTCGTCGACACCGGACTGTACCGCCCGCGGCGGGCCGACAGCGGCGTCTCCCGACTCACGGCCGGGGTTCGGCGTCTCCGCGAGGACCCGAACCGGACCCGGGCGCTGCTGCGTCGATGGGGCGGCCACGGCCTCGGGGCGGCGGCCCTGCTTTTCGCCCTCGCGTTGCTCCTGTTCGCCCCGCGCGGTGGCGCCGCGGGCGGTGTCGGACTGGGGCGGGCGCTGACCGCCCCGGCGATGGTGCCCGACCTGCTGTCCGAGACGGCCTGGGATGTCGCGGAGGGGTTCGGCCGGTGGTTCGGCGGCGCCGCGGAACCGCACTGCCGGAAGGACCTGATCGTCGCGGGCTACGCCTGCTTTCTCGGGCGGTTCCTGGAGACGATGCTGCAGTTCGCGGCGCCCCTATCGCTGCTGGCGGTCGCCGGCTTCCTCCGCGAGCGGTACGCCGCTGCCAGGTCGCGGAACCTGGTGATGTTCGCGACCTACTGGGGAGTCGCGAGCGTGCTCGGCTACCCGCTGGGGATGGACATCTGGGCGGCGTGGCCGGTGACCCACGCGCTGGTGCCGCTCGCCGTTCCGGCGGCGGTGGCGCTGGGCGCGCTGCTGCGTGCGGGGGCCGACGTCCCCGCTGCGGTCTCCCGGTCGGGTGCCGACCTGCGGGGGGCGCTGGAACCGCGCAGCGTGGCGGCGGTGCTGCTGGCGGTGCTGCTGGTCGGCTACTCCGGGGCGGTGGCCGTCGAGGCGTCGTATTTCGACGCCCGAGAGCGCGATGGCGAGACCGACATGGTCCAGTACGCCCAGCCGTCCGGCGACATGCGGCCGGGGCTGCGGGCGATGCGGGCCGCGGTCGCCGGCAACGAGGGCCTGGACGTGCTCTACTACGGCGACCGCTACTACCTGGCCGACGAGACGGTGATGGACCGGCCGCCGGTCCCGTGGAGTCAAACGGGCGCCTGGTTCGACCGGCTCCCGCTGCCGTGGTACACGGAGGCGTTCGACGCCTCGGTCCGGAGCGTCGATGACGAATCCGCACTCGACCGGGCGCTCCAGCAGCCCCCGCCGGTCGTCGTGACCGAACCTGGAGATGCGGACGCGGTCGCGGCCCGACTCGACGGGTACGAGCGGTATCGCTACGACCTGCGGGCACACCTCGACGGCCCGGGACGCGGGACGACGGCGGTCATCTTCGTAGAGAGGCAACCATGAGCGACCCGAATTCGACGGAACCGACGGACGACTCGACGCACGACGGGGCAGCGGGCGAACCGGACGACTGGGCAGCGGGCGAACCGGACAATGGGACCCGACCCGCCCGTTCGGCGGCGCGAGAGACCGGCGGCGCTCCCGAGGCGACTGGCGTGCTCGGCCGCGTTCGGGACGCCGCCGCCGGCGCCGACCGGGCGACGCGGGCCGTCGTCGCGGTCACTGCCGTCGCGCTGCTGGCTCGACTGGTCGGGCTCGGCTACCGGGTCATGCACTTCGACGAGGCACGGGTCGCCTTCTGGGCGATGGAGTGGAGCCGAACCGGCACGTGGCACTACCGGTACATCATCCACGGGCCGTTCATCCAGCACGTCGACCGGTGGCTGTACACCGTCCTGCCGCCGGTCGATTTCGTCACCCGCCTGCCCGTGGCGCTGGTCGGGGGCCTGCTGCCGCTGTCGGTGCTTCTGTACCGCAGGCACTTCCGGGACGGCGAACTCGTGGCGCTGTCGGGGATACTGGCGGCGAGTCCCCTGCTGCTGTACTACTCGCGGTTCATGCGCTCGGACGTGCTGGTCGCGGCGTTCATGTTCGTCGGACTGGGCTTTCTGGTCAGGCTGTACGACGAGCGCCGTCCCCGCTATCTGTATCTCGCGACGGCGTTTCTGGCGCTGGGCTTCGCCAGCAAGGAGAATGCCGTCATCTACCCGGTCACGTGGGTCGGGATGCTGGCCGCCGTCGGCGGGATGGAACTGCTGTACCCGCGGCGGTTCGAGAGCCGTGCCGCGTTCGTTTCGGCCACCCGGAGGCGCGCCGGCGCGTGGGTCGACTGGGCGCTGTCCGGGGCGTCCAGAAGGTGGGTCGGCCACCTCGTCGGCGCCGTGGCCCTGTTCGGGCTCCTGACCCTGTATTTCTACGCGCCCCGCGGGATGACCCACACGGGGGCCACCTGGGTCGAGCGGGCCGGCACCGGGCTCTGGGCGGACCCGCTGCGGGCCGCCGGGGACGCGGTCACCGGGATCCAGGAGGGGTTCGACCACTGGGGGAGTTCCGGCGAGCCGAGCCAGTTCTGCTCCGGGTTCGAGCCGACCGGCGACGACGGCGGAATCCAGGTGCTCGGGCTGCAGACGGGCTACGAGCCGTCGCCGTACGTCTACCAGTACCTCTGTCACTTCGGGCGGGAACTTGTCATCATCCGGAAAGTGGCGATGTCGGTGGCCGTGCTCTCGGTTGTGGGCTTTCTCGCGGAGTGGGTGAGCGACCGCCCCCGGCTGCTGGTCACGGGCGCGTTCGCCTGGGGCGTCGCCAGCGTGGTCGGCTACGCCGCAGGGACGGACATCTTCTTCCCGTCGTGGATAGCCGTCCACGTCGTGGTGGCGCTGGCCATCCCGGCGGCGGTCGGACTCGCGCTGCTCGTTCGCTGGGCCCGCGAGGCGCTGGCCGACGAGGACCTGGTCGGCACGGTGCTGGCTGGCGGGGTCGCGCTGCTGCTGGTCACCTCGATGGTCGGCGTCGGCGTCCACCACGCCTACCTCGCGCCCCAGTCGGGCGAACCGGGCGAGGTGAACGTGGTCCAGTACGCCCAGCCGGAGGGCCACATGCAGGAACAGCTCCGCACCGTCCGGCAGGTGAGCCACGCCAACGACGGCCTCGACGTCGTCGTCTACGGCAGCGACTTCATCAACGAGGCCAACGACCGGTTCGAGCCGGCGTGTCTCAAGTGGCTCGTCCCCTGGGCCGGGGTCTCCTGGACGCTGTACAGCGCAGACGCCGACGTGCGCTGCGTCGATGATCCGAACGAACTGGCCGACGTCGTCGAGCAGAGCGATGCTCCCATCGTCATCGCCAGCCGCGCGCAGGCCGACGGGCCGCGGCGCCAGCTCGGCGACGACTTCGTGCAGACGCCGGGCTACCAGGTCTACCTCTCGGAGGCCGCCGACCGGAAGGTCGTGTTCTTCTTCGACGGCTCGCAGGTCGACTACGACGGTCCGACCGTCGACGGGAACCGGACCGGCGTTGCGACGGCCTGACCGTCGACGGGACCCGGACCGGCGTTGCGACGGCCTGACCGTCGACGGGACCCGGACTGGCGTCACGACGGCCTGACCGTCGACGGGACCCGGACCGGCGTCGCGGCAGCGTGATGGCCACGTTCGTGGTCACTTCCCCGACCGGGGAGACAAGCCTTATCCATCGGAGTGGACAAACGTGGAACAATGACGACGCTCACCGGGGACGCGACCACGCTCGGCGTGGTCGGCGGCGGACAGCTCGGCCGGATGCTCGCGGAGGCCGCCGCGCCGCTCGGCGTCGAGGTGGTTGTGCTCGACCCGACGCCGGACTGTCCGGCGGCGCCGGTCGCCCGCGACCAGATCGTGGCGGACTTCGACGACCCCGACGGGGTGGCCGAACTCGCAGACCGGTCGGACTACCTCACGTTCGAGATCGAACTCGCGGACCCGGACCTGCTGGAGCGCGTCGGCGAGGAGGCCGGGGTGGCGGTCCATCCCCGCCCCGAGACGCTGCGGACGATCCAGGACAAACTCGTCCAGAAGCGCCGCCTCCGGGAGGCCGGCATTCCGGTCCCGGCGTTCCGGGCGGTCGACGACGCCGACGACCTCGCGGACGCGGTCGACGAACTGGGATCGCCGGTCATGCTGAAGGCCCGCCAGGGTGGCTACGACGGCCGGGGCAACCTGCCCGTGGCTGCGGGCGACGACTTCGAGGCGGCACTCGACTCCATCGGCGGCGCGGCGATGGCAGAGGAGATGGTCGACTTCGACCGGGAACTGTCCGTGATCGGCGTGCGCGGCGCGCCGGGCGGTACCGGCAGCGAGAGTGCTGCCGACCCCGAACCGGCGACTACGGCGTTTCCGCCCGGCGAGAACGTCCACCGCGAGGAGATCCTGCGGACGACAGTCGTCCCGGCGCGCACCGGCGAGGCGACCCTGGACCGGGCGCGGTCGGTCGCCGCCGACGTCCTCTCCGTGATGGCCGGTCGGGGGGTCTACGGCATCGAACTGTTCGAGGTCGACGGCGAGATACTCGTCAACGAGATCGCGCCGCGGCCCCACAATTCGGGCCACTGGACGATCGAGGGGGCGGCGACCTCCCAGTTCGAACAGCACGTCCGGGCGGTCACCGGCCTGCCGCTGGGGTCGACGGCGATCCGGGGCCCGACGGTGATGGTCAACCTCCTCGGCGACGTCGAGGCGCCGGGGCCGGCGGCGCTCCGCGGGGTCGAGGAGGTGCTCGCCTCCCCAGGCGCGCACCTCCACTGGTACGGAAAGCGGGAGGCCCGCCCGCTCCGGAAGATGGGCCACGTGACCGTGATCCCGACCGACGGCGGGGACCGCGCCGCGCTGCTGACGCGGGCGCGGGACCTTCGCGATGTGGTGACGTTCGAGGAGTAGCCGCGCGGCGATGCCTTCGTAGAGCCAGCGAGACGACGAGTGGCCGCCACCCGTCCCGACCCGGCAGGATTTTTGACCGTTCCCGCCCGCACACGAAACATGCCACAGGCGCTTGACGACCTCGTCGCGGAACTACGGGTGCAAGCCGAATCGGACCGTGACCCGGCGGACACGCCGGACGTGGGCGTGATCATGGGCAGCGACTCGGACCTGGACGTGATGATGGGCACCGGCGACGGCCGGCCGGGTGCCTACGACGCGTTCGTCGACGAACTGGGGTTCGCCGAGCAGACCGACTACGGGGACCCGCCGGAGGCCCGGTTCACCTTCGAGACGTTCGTCGTCTCCGCCCACCGGACGCCCGAACTGATGTACGCCTACGCCGGGACCGCTGCCGACCGCGGGATCGAGGTGATCGTCGCCGGGGCCGGCGGGAAGTCGGCGGACCTGCCGAACATGACCGCCTCCATCGCGTACCCGCTTCCGGTGGTCGGCGTCCCGGTCCAGGAGAAGTCCGTCGATTCGGTGGTGGGGATGCCCCAGGGCGCGCCCATCGTGGCCGTCGACGCGGGCAAGTCGTTCAACGCTGCGCTCTCGGCGGCACAGATACTCGCCCGCCAGCATCCTGACCTGCGGGAGCGACTCGTCGACTACCACGAGGGCCTCAAGGAGGGGGTTGCGGACGTCTCCCGGGAGTTGCACGAACTGGGGACGCCGGCGTTCGCAGAGCGTCGGGAGTGAGCGTCCCCCGGCGGGCGACGTAGGTGTTCCTTGTGGCCGGACCGTTCCGGCGGGCGGCCGACGTAGCTGTTCGGTGTGGCCGGACCGTTCCGGCGGGCGGGCGACCTGCTGGGTCAGCCTCGCCGGGCTCTCCGGCGGGCGGGCTGTTCGTGCCGACTCGCCGGCAATATCCCGCCCGCGAGCGGGTTATCAACCCTTATTACCCAGCGTTCCGAACCCCTGGACGATAGGGGATGTTCGAATGACCAATCCATGGATTGCCGTCGCTGCGCTCGGCGTCGTCGCGATCGGGCTGCCGCTGGTGATGATGGTCGCCTCGTGGGTGCTGCGCCCCCGCATCGAGGCGATGGACAAACGCACCATCTACGAGAGCGCCGAGGTGCCGACGGGCCACACGCGGATCCGGTTCAACATCCAGTACTACATGGTCGCGCTGCTGTTCGTCGTCTTCGACATCGAGACCGTCCTCATCTTCCCGTGGACGG
>JAZKSB010000099.1:0-7523 GCA_036626315.1 Halobacteriales archaeon | reverse complement strand
GGGTGTACTGAGTCGGAGGTTCGGTGGCGACGTGTGGGTGCACTGAGTCGGCCGCCCGGATAGCTAGATGAGTTGCTCGGTAGTGCCCCTGAACAGCGTGTCCAGCGCCGCCTGGTCGGGCCCCGGAAGGACGAGCCACACGATGCCGGCGAACGCAGCGAGTTCCAGCGACGTGACCAGAAGGGTGACCGGCACCGACCACAGGCTGCTCGTCTTGATGCCCACCGGCAGGGCGAACTCCGCATCCCAGGGGTACAGCAGGGCCAGTCCGCGCCTCGTGCCGACGAGGTCCAGCACGAAGTGGGTCGCGATGCCCAACCAGACGAACTGGAGGTTGTCGAAGTAGATCGGGTACGCCAGCGTCAGCCCCAGCACGAAGAAGTTCAGCAGGGTCTTGCGATGTGTGCCGAATGAAGTGTCGACGTCGGGGAACAGCGCCCCGAGCAGGACGGCCGGCAGCACCTTCGCGATGGTCACGAACGTCGGAACGTCCCCGGACGGCTCCAGGACGTAGCCGATTCCGATGGCCAGCACGGCGTTCAACACGTGGCCGCCATTGTTCATCCGTCGGCCTCCGCCATGGCGGAGGACAGGGCCGGTTTCAAACGTTGTGGTCGCGGCCGGCCCTTCGTCGGCAGGCTCCCGTCGTCGTTCGGCCGGTCAGTCCATGTCGACCTCGACCGCCACCTCGTTGCGGCGCATGAACGGCGGAGTCCCCGGGTCGTCGTACTGCAGGAGATACGGGTCCCCCGACGGTTCGATCCCCTCGCGTTCGAGCACCGCCAGCAGTCGCCGCTCCTGGCGGTTCGCTCGCCGACTCGTGGCGTACCAGGAGAACCGCTTCGCCGCGACCGTCCGTGCCGGCTCCGTGTCCAGCGCTACCGCCGGATCGGTCGGTTCCGGGGCCGTTTCGGCGTCGTACGACGCCGGCAGATAGAACGCCATCCGAACCTCTCCGTTTCCCGCCTCCGACCGAACCGGAGCGGTCATCGCGACCGACGCTCCGCCGCCGGTCTCGACCGGAGCGGTCATCGCGACCGAGGTCTCGCCATCGTTGCCCCCCGAGATGTACCCGGACAGCCGGCGAAACGCCGTGATCTGATCGGGAGCAGTCGTCTCCGCGAGCACCGTCTCCGGATACTCGCGGACTTCGACGCCGTTTACCGTTCGCCGGACCTCGTATGGCACCTTCTCGGTCGTCCGGCCGGAGTACAGTCCCCAGGCGATCCACCCTGCCAGTGCCACCCCTCCCCCAAGGAGCGCCGTCTTCGCGAGCCGTCCCATGGTACCCGTAGGCGCGCAAGCCGCATCAATGGTGGGACCCGGACGACGCCCGGCAGACGCGTTCAGAGTTCCGCGCTGACGTGCTCCCAGACGGTACACCAGTCCTCGACGGCGACGTACCCCTCGACCTTCGCGCAGGCGCCCCACGTGTCGCCGTTCCCGTCGGGGATGAACTCCGCGCAGTTTCCACAGGACTGGCCGGGCGAGGCCGGCCCATCCGCGATGGCCTCGACGGACTCCTGGAGGCTGACCTCCGCCTGGGTCATGAGGTCGTCCGGGTTCCGTTCCTCGCCGCCCTGGGAACTCGCCGCCCGGTACGCCTCCGGCACCTCGGCAGTCGCCAGTTCGTCCTCCTCCATGCCCTTCGGGACCTCCGGTTCCGGCAACTCCTCGTAGACCGTACACCAGTCCTCGCCGTCGATGTACCCCTGGACTTCCGCGCAGGCCCCGAAGGCGTCGCCGTTCCTGTCGATGATGTAGTCGGCGCAGTTCGCACAGCAGGTCCCCGGTTCGTGGGCCCCGTTCTCTACGGCCTCCTCGTACTCCGAGAAACTCACCGCCGACTTCGCGGTCACGTCCTCGGGGTCGCGCTGTTCGTCGCCCAGCGACGTGGCCGTCCTGTAGGCCTGCGGGACCGGGCCGTTCTCGAACTCGTCCCGGGACACGCCCGCCGGCAGTTCGCCGTCCGTCGACGTCTCCGTGGCCGTCGGCGTCCCGCCGGAGTCGCCCAGACAGCCGCTCAGCGCGGCGATGCCCGCGGTGGCGACGAGATACCGCCGCCTGTTCAGTGGGTCGTAGCGGTTCCCCCGGTTCGAACGCTGATGCTCTCCTCCCATAGTTAACAATTGCCAAGGTGTTACAAAAGAACCGGGGTTCATTTTCTGCATTCGAGAACCCGACTCCGGCACCGTCGACGGTTCGTGGTCCGGTCACGGACCCGGCGATCGTTCGTCCCCGGCTCGGGACTGATCGGCGACCGCGTCGTGGAGATCTCGCAGCGCCTGGCGGGCGATCTGCTCTTTGATTTGCAGGCGGTCGCCGTCGACCTCGTACCGTCGCACCTGCACCCAGGAATCGCCGGTCCCCCAGTCGGCGGCGTACGCGACGCCGACGAAGACGGTTCCGACCGGCGTCTCTTCGGTGCCGCCGGTCGGACCGGCCACGCCCGTGGTCGAGACGCCCCAGTCGGCGTCGGCGGTGTCCCGGACCGCCCGGGCCATCTCGCGGGCGACCGGTTCGCTGACGGCGCCGTGCTCGTCCAGGGTCTCCCTGGCGACCGCGAGCAGGTCCCGCTTGGCACCGTAGGAGTAGGACACGACCGCCCTGTCGAAGTAGTCGCTCGATCCGGGGACGTCCGTCAGAAGCGACCCGACCAGGCCGCCAGTGGCCGATTCGGCGACGGCGACGGTCTCGCCGGCCTCCCGGAGCGGATCGGCCACGCGCTCCTCGGTCGGGGGATCCGTTGCGAACTCACGCATGTCCGCCGATAGGTTCGGTTCGGGCTTGAAAGTGCTGCCGGGCGGGCGGTTCGGGGGCGTCGGCACTCGCGGTCGCCGCCGACGCGGCGTCGCGGTCCCGGCGGCCTTCGAAAGAAAGACGGGCCGGGCGACCCGGGTCTCGGGCATGGACTACGAGACGCCGCTTTTCTTTCACGTCATGGAGTACGCCGGACGGGCCGACCGCGACGTGGTCGACATGGTGAGCGGCAACCCCGACTGGGGCGCGCCCGACGCGCTCGCGGATGGACTCCGGGAGTACGCCGACCTGGGGGGCGCCGACTTCCAGTACCCCCCCAGCGAGGGCCTGCGGGAGTTGCGCGAAGAGATCGCCGGACGCAGAAACGTCGACGTCGAGCAGGTCGTCGTCACCAACGGCGGCGGCGAGGCCAACTACCTCGCGATGGCCCGAGCGCTGGAGCGGGGGGTCGGCGACGAGGTCGTGCTCACGGACCCGGTCTACTCCTACTATCCGGGGAAGACGACGATGCTCGGGGGGGAAAAGCGGTTCGTCGCCGCCGCCGAGGACGGGTGGCTCGACCCCGGGGCCGTCCGCGAGGTCGCCTCCGGGGACACCGCCGCAATCGTCGTCAACACGCCGAACAACCCCACGGGCGCGGTCTACGGCGAGGAGACGATGCGGGAACTGGTCGCCGTGGCCGAGGCCAACGACGCCCTGCTGATCAGCGACGAGGTGTACGACCACTTCGACTACTCCGGGCGGTTCACGTCGGCGCTGTCGTTCGATTCGGACCACCGGATCGTGACCAACTCCTTCTCGAAGACGCTGGCGATCACCGGCTTCCGGGTCGGCTACGGCATCTTCCCGCTGCACCTCGTCGAGGACGTCAAGTCCCGACACATGCTGGTCAACGTTGCCGGCTCCCGACCCGCACAGTACGCCGTCCTGGCGACGTTGCGGGACACGCCGCCGGAGTACCACCGCCGCAACCGCGAGTTACTCGTGGAGCGCATCGACGCGTTCACCGAGGCGCTGGACGCGGCGGGCGCCGAATACACCCGCCCGGACGGCGCCTTCTACGTGATGGCGCGGTTCGACGGCTTTCCCGGGACGCTGGAGAACGTCGAGCGCCTGATCGACGAGGCCGGGGTCGCGGGAATGCCGGGCGAGGCGTTCGGGGAGGCTCGCGCGGACTGGTTGCGGTTCGCGCTGGTGACGCCGCGCGTGGAGGAGGCCGCCGAGCGCCTGGCGGCGTATCTGGGCTGACCGGCGTCTCGACCCGCCGTCTCACCCCGGCGTCTCGACCCGCCGTCTCACCCCGGCGTCTCGACCCGCCGTCTCGCACACGCCCGATTCGTGCGTGGACCGACGGGTACACAAGTCCATCCCCGCTAGGCGGCCCCATGAGCGACCTCGAAGTCGAACCGGTCGAGGAAATCGACGACGCGGCGGTCCCCCGCGGGGTCGACGCCCCCGATGTGGTCCTGTACGGCGGCAAGGGCGGCGTCGGCAAGACGACGATGGCCGCGGCGACGGCGCTGGCCAGCGCCCGCGACGGCACGCCGACGCTCGCCATCTCGACGGATCCCGCCCACTCGCTTTCGGACGCACTCGGCCGGGACGTGCCCGCCGAACCGGCCCGCGTTCACGACGAGTACCCGCTGTACGGCGTCGAGATAGACCCCGAGGCCGCGATGGAGCAGTCCGCGGTGTTCGGCGAGGGGGCCGACCCGCTGGGCGGCATGGGCGAAATGCTCGGCGGGATGGGCGGCGTCGGCGGGGAGGGTGCCGCCGACGGCGACGGCGGCCTCGGCGACCTGCTCGGCGGGCAGGCGATGCCGGGCGCCGACGAGGCCGCCGCCGTCCAGTTGCTGCTACAGTACCTCGACGACGAGCGCTTCGAGCGGGTCGTCGTTGACACCGCCCCGACCGGCCACACGCTCCGGTTGCTCGAACTGCCGGAGGTGCTCGATTCGATGGTCGGGCGACTGATCCGGCTCCGCCAGCGCATGCAGGGGGTCTTCGAGAGCGTGAAGGGCATGTTCGGCGGCGCCGACGAGGCAGACCTCCAGCAGGGGATGGCCGACCTGGAGGAACTCGGCGAGCGCATCGAGCGGCTCCGGGACCTCCTGACCGACCCCGCCCGCACCGACTTCCGGATCGTGCTGGTCCCCGAGGAGATGAGCGTCACCGAGGCCCGGCGGATGCGCGCCCAACTGGAGGAGTTCTCCATCCCGGTGGGCACCGTCGTCGTCAACCGCGTCATGGAGGAGTTGGCCGACGTGGCCGAGGGCGTCGAACCCGGCCACGTCGTCTCCCCGAACCTCGAGACCTGCGAGTTCTGCAAGCGCCGCTGGGAGGTCCAGCAGTCCGCGCTACAGGAGGCCCAGGAACTGTTCCGGGGTCACGAGGTCCGGCGGGTCCCGCTGTTCGCCGAGGAGGTCCGCGGCGAGCGGATGTTGGAACTGGTCGCTGCCTGCCTGGCGTGACTCCGGCCTGCCCGGAATGAGGCCACCGTGCCGGCCGACCGTGTGACGCCGCCGCGTGCCGCCGGAAAGCACTTTTTCGATCCCCGCCGGGGGCCGGTATGGACGACGAGCACGCCGACCGCACGGTCCGGCGAGACGAGGCGCTGGCCGCGGCGCTCGAAGCGGCCTTCCCCGACCGCACCGTCGCGGCGGTCGACGATACCGGTCCGTCCTGGAACGAGGCCAACCGGACCGCGGCGGTGCGGTTCGGGGACGGCGGACGGGCGTTCCTGAAACTGGCGACCGACGGCGAATCCGCCCGCGTCGTCCGGGAGCGGGCGGCCATCGGGCACGTCCGGGTCAACCGCGAGGTGGGCGCGCCCGAGGTGCTGGCGAGCGACCCCGACCACGATTCGCCCTACCTCGCCACGGCGCCGATTGCGGGGCAACCGCTGCACCGTCTATGGGCCGATGCCGACGAGGACGGCCGGGACAGGCTGGCACGCGCGGTCGGCAGGGCGCTTGCGGCCCTCCACGCCGAGCGGTTCCCCGAACACGGGCGCATCCGCGGCGGCGGGTCAGAGGGTCTCGACCTTGACGCGGCGCCGTGGCCCGACGTGCTGGCGGCCACCGTGGCAGAGATGCGAGCGCTTGCGGTCTCCGAGCGGTACGACGGCCTATACGACGACGTGCTCGCAGCCGTCGAGGCCAACCGCGACCTGCTGTCGGGCGCGCCGGCGGCGCTGCTGCACGGCGACCCAGCCAAACCCAACGCGTTTCGGGCGGGGTCCCGGGTCGGCTTCGTCGACTGGGAGCGCGCCCACGTCGGCGACCCGGCGCGGGAACTGGTCCGGGTCCGCGAACAGCAACTCGACCCGCTGCGCGGCTCGGCGCCCGAACGTCTCGTGGCGGCGCTCCACGCGGGCTACCGCGAGCATGCCGGCGGTCTTCCCGAAGGCTTCGCACAGCGGCGCCCCGTCTACGAGGCGGTTCGACTGCTCGGGGTCGCCGGCTTCTTCGAGCACCACGTCGCGTTTCTCGACGCGGATCCGGAGGAACTCGGGACCTGGCTGGAAGACGAGATGGCCCGACGGCTCGACGCCGTTTCGTGACCGGGATGGCCTGGCGGCTCGACGCCGCTTGGTGACCGTCCTGGCGACCCTCGCCCGTCAGGGCAACCGCCGGACGACGGCGAAGGCGGCGTCCCGCCAGCGGTCGGGCAGGTACCGGGCGACCGCGAGCCACTTCGCCGCGCCGCCGACGGGAGAGCGCGGTGCGGGGTCGGAGACGACGGCGGCGTCGACGACGGCGGCGGCGACCGCGCCAGGGGAGGTTCCCAGGAGGCCGCCCTCCCCGAACGTCGCAAAGTCGCCAAGCGCGTCCCGAACCCAGGCGTACTCTCCGTGCGAGTTCTCGTCCCCGCTATCCACGCCGTCGCCGTCCGTGTCCTCGCCGGCCCGGGCCGCGTCGGCGGCGGCCTGCCGCGTCCCGTCGTCGACAAGCGACGGTTCGACTACCGTCACGTCCACGGCGTCTGCGGTTTCGGCCCGCAGCGCGTCGGCCATCGCCCCCGTGGCGGCGTGGCCGGCGGCGAAGGCGCCGGTTCCCGGCGCCGCGAACCGCCCGAACGCCGAGGAGACGGCGACCAGGGTGCCCTCCGCCTCGCGGAGGTGCGGGACCGCCTCGTGGGCGAGCCGCTGGAGGGCGAACGCCGACTCCTCGACCGCCGCCCGTGCGTCGTCGGGGTCCAGTTCGGCAAGCGGGCCGAACCCGGTTCCGCGCGGGTCGAAGGCGACGCAGTCGAGTCGGCCCTCGTTTGTGGCGACGCGCTTGATTGCCCGGCGAACGTCGGCGTCGTCGGTCACGTCGAGTTCGTCGGTGACGACGCCGTACTCCGACAGGTCCGCGACGTCGCCCTGCTCGCGGGCGGCAGCGTAGACGGTCCAGCCGTCCTCCCTGAACGTCAGCGCGGTCGCCCGACCGACGGCGGATCCCGCGCCGGCGACGAGCACCGTCCTATCAGCCATGGTGGGGTGGTCGTGGGCCGGGCAGTTAACCGTGACCGTCCGCAGCTGCCTTCGCCTCCGCGGCGGCGGCGTCGGCCACTCGCGTCGGCTCCGGAAGCTTGTAGCCGGCACACAGTTGCTCGACCAGGTCCGTCGCCGTCTCGACGCCGACCCGGTGGCCCGGGCTGACGTACAGCGGGTTGACGTCGCGGTTCGGGGAGTCGAACTGCCGGGACTGGAACGCCTGCCCGATGACGGTCCCCTCGGGCGCGTCGACCGACTCGCCGGCCAGCACGTCGACTCTGGT
>JAZKSB010000098.1:0-7643 GCA_036626315.1 Halobacteriales archaeon | reverse complement strand
CTCGGGGTGCAACCAGGGCGCGAACCTCGGGGCGTACGTGCTCGGACGGTCCGGCACGGTCAGCGCGGCCATCGAGGCGGCCTTCTTTGGCGTGCCGGCGATAGCCGTCTCCCAGTACGTCGCCGCCCGCGAGGACGTGACCTGGGACGACCCTGGCCTCGACGAGGAGGCGTACGCGGAGGCCGCCGACGCAACCCGTTACCTCGTCGAGCAGGCCCTGGAGGCTCACGTCTTCGCCAGGTGTGACCTGCTCAACGTCAACGTCCCGGACGTGGAGACGGAGGTGCGGGGCATCCGGGTGACCGAACCCAGCCGCGTCTACGACATGGACGCGACCCACGAGAACGGCATCGTGCGCCTGAACGACCGCATCTGGCAGCGGATGGCCGCCGGCGACGTTCCGGATCCGGAGGGCACCGACCGGCGGGCCGTCGTCGAGGGCCACGTTAGCGTCTCGCCGCTCGCGGCCCCCCACACGACCAACCACCACGAGGTGCTGGAAGGGATCACGGCGGACTACGAGCCGTAACGGCTACGTTCGTCGTCCAGACCTCGATTGAATGTCTCAGAGCCCGTCCTCGGACCGTTCGACCGCATTAACCGGACGAAATCCGCTGCACGCATTCACGAGCGGCCGCCCTTGCAACCGCTCCTCCGAGACGGAGTATGAAGCGATCGAGGTCGCACGAGTTCCGCCCGAACCAGCCGACGAGAAATGACCTCTACCGTCTCTCCCGTTGTTCGACCTTGTTCAACTCGATGAGCAGCCGGAAGATCGCCTTCACGAGGTTGGCGTCGCCCTCGAACTGCTCGGCGTTCTCGCCGGCCCGATCCATCACGCGCTGCTCCTGACTCTCGTCGACGGTCGGCAGGCCCTCCTCGACCTTGACCTGCGCGATGGTGTCGGCGACGTAGGTTCGGCGGGCAATCAGTTCGACGATCTCCCGGTCGATGGTCTCGATCTCCTCGCGCAGTTCCGCCAGGCTCATTTCCTCCGGTGCGGGTCTCTCGTCGGTCATGTGGTATTCGCGCCTCCGTTCTGGGTCGTCGTCAGCGTCGTCGTCCCCTCGCGGTCGGCCCACTGCTCGCGGACCTGGTCGAGCGCCTCGCGGTCGCCGATGGCGACGTAACTCGGGCCGGTGCCCGAGAGCGAGACGCCGCGGGCCGCCGGCAGCGCCTCGACGAGCGGTTCCGTCGGGTACCCGAGCGCCGCGCAGAACGCGAGCCCGTTGACCGTCATCGCGACGCCGTACTCCCCGGCCAGCGCCAGGTCTGCGACCTGCTCGGCCAGTGGCGCGACCCGTCGACACCGCTCGACGTCGGCGGTCGCGCTGTAGGCTCGCTCGGGCGGGGTCCAGACGAGGGCGTCGGCCTCGATCCGCTCGCTGGCTAGCAGTCGGTCAACGTCGTTGTCCGTGATGGTCACGCCGCCGAGCATGCTCGCGCTGGCGTCGTCGAACGCACCGGTCACCGTGACGCCGGCGTCGCGGGCCGCGGCCACGCCGATGCGGGCCGCCTCCGTCCGGTCGAGGGTGCCGTCGGGGCCGACCGCGACGCCCAGCGCCGACAGCGCCGCCAGCACCGTCGCATTGGCGGCGGCGCTGGAACTCTTGAGGCCGCTCGCCATCGGCACCTCGCTTTCGGTCCGCACGGTCGCGCCCTCGCCCTCGCCGAACCGCTCGACGACCCGGGCGACGCACCGCTCGATCAGTTCCGCGTCGGCGTCAGGGTGGCCGGCCACCTCCCCATCGACGGTGCCGGTCCCGTCCAGCGTCACTTGGGCGGTCACGTACTCGTCGATGGCGAACGCCGACCCGGTCCCGGTGGCCAGGGCGTTCAGCACCGTCCCGGCGGCCGGCGCGCTGGCCCGTCCCTCCATGGTCGATGAGACGTCACACGGCCACAAACCCCTGGCGGTCGGGCGGAGTTCTGCCGGACTTTCGGAGAGACGTGCCGACGGGGCGTCGCCCCTGGTCTCCGGGAGGCCGCCCCGGAGCGCGGGGCTTTTGCCCCCCTGCGCCGAAGGGACTGCCATGAGCCAGCGAAGCGAGGTGCCGCCCGCGACGCTCCCGGTGGAGTTGACCGAGGGCGGCATCGCCGTCGAGTACCTCGACGGTCGGGACGTCTTCTACCACGGGATCCCGACGAAGGCGGAGGGGACCGTGTCGGCGCCGGCGGACAAGGAACTCCACGTGCTGGTCACTGGCGAGGACGGCACCGAGGGCGCGATGTACTACGTCAACGACCGAAAGACCCGCAACGACATCCTGGAGGACAGCGGCGTCGGGCGCGTGCTGGTCGACGTCGGGGGGCGGGCACAACTGTTTCCCGGCGTCGAGGTGTCCCGGGAGGGTCACGTCCACTACGTCGAGGCCGACCTGGACGCAGTCGACGGGCGCGTGTTCGTCTTCATCGAGGACCCGACGGGGGAGCTTTCGCTGGAACTCGTCGAGGAGGTCGACGACTCCCCCGAGGAGAATGCGGGGTCCGACGACGGGGTCGCCGACGGGTCCGTCGACTCCGGGGCCGACGACGAGCAGTCCCCCGACGACGATCGGTCAGTGGACGAAGCGGACGAAACCGACGACGACGAACCGGGCTGGATCGACGACCCGGCGTACGGCGACTGATGCCGCTGCGCAAGCAGTGGCGGCAACTGGACCGGTCGACGGTCGGCAGCGCACCCGAGCGGTACGGCTACTATGAACTGGGCGACGGGACCGGCAATCTGGTCGGGCGCGGCCGGGGCGTCCTCCGGACGGAACTGAAGGAGGTGCTGGCCTACGGCGACGCCGAGCAGGTCCGCTGGGCGATCGCCGAACACCGCGACCACGCGGACCGGCTGTTCGAAGAACACGACCCCGGGTGACCCGCCGGGACCGATCCGTGGCGGCGGTCGGCGTGTTCGCCGGGAGCGGGCGAGTGCGATGGTCGGCGGGTTCGCCGGGAGCTGACGAGAGCGATGGTCGGCGGAGTCGCCGCTTACTGGATGTAGGAGGGGTCTTCCGCGTCGCAGTTTGCCTCGTGCTGCTCGGCGTCTTCCTTGGAATCGAACATGAGACCGCACCCCTCACAGCGGTACCAGACCATGTCGTCCCGCTCGGTCTTCTCCACCATGTTCGAGCAATGGCGTCCCAGTCGGTAAAGTCGTTTCCCGTGGCCGTCGCCGCCGACCCACAGCGAGTGGGAACCCTCAAGGCCGCCCGGCGACAACCGCATGACATGAGCGACGAGGCGGGTCTGACGTTGACCGTCCGGGGCGCCGAGAAGCGCGACGCCGGCCGCGGTGTCGCGCGGCTCCCAGAGGCGGCCCGGAGCCGACTGAGCGTGCTGAGCGGGGACACCGTCGTCATCGAGGGGGAGCGTGACACGGTCGCGAAGGTGTGGCCGGCGGACGCGGACACGCCGCCTGGGTCGGTCCGGATCGACGCCGACTCCCGGGCGAACGCCGGCGTCAGCATTGGCGACGAGGTCCGGGTGCGCCAGAGGAGCGTGGAGGACGCCGAGGCGGTCGCACTCTCCCCGACGGGCGCCGTCTCCGACGCCGAGCGCGAGGCCGTCGAACGGGTCGTCAAGCGCGACCTCCAGGACCGCCCCGTCGGGGAGGGTGAGCGGGTCCGGATCCAGCGGTTGAGCGTCGGCCCGTTCGTCATCACCGACGTGGAACCGGCCGGCACCGTCCGCATCAGGGCGGACACCGCGGTGACCGTCCTGCCCGGCGAGGCAGGTGCCGACGCCGAGGCGGCAGACGGGATGGGCGTCACCTACGAGGACATCGGCGGCCTCGACAACGAACTGGAGCAGGTTCGGGAGATGGTCGAACTCCCGCTGTCCGAGCCTGAACTGTTCCGTCCCCTCGGCGTCGACCCGCCGAAGGGGGTCCTGCTGTACGGGCCACCAGGCACGGGAAAGACGCTGATCGCTAAGGCAGTTGCCAATGAGGTCGACGCCGCGTTTCTGGACGTCTCCGGCCCGGAGATCATGTCGAAGTACAAGGGCGAAAGCGAGGAGCGGTTGCGGGAGATCTTCGCGGAGGCCCGCGAGGACACTCCCGCGATCGTCTACTTCGACGAGATCGACGCCATCGCGGAAAAGCGCGAGGACAGCGGGGACGCCGAATCCAGAGTCGTCGCCCAGTTGCTCAGTTTGATGGACGGCCTCGACGAGCGGGGCGACGTCGTCGTCATCGCCTCCACAAACCGCGCCGAAGCCATCGACCCCGCGCTCCGGCGCGGCGGGCGGTTCGACCGGGAGATCCAGATCGGCGTCCCCGACGAGACCGGGCGGCGGGAGATACTGGCGGTCCACACTCGCGGGATGCCGCTGGCCGAGGACGTAAACCTCGACCGCCTTGCAGGCCGCACCCACGGGTTCGTCGGCGCGGACGTCGACGCCCTGGCGACGGAAGCCGGGATGGCCGCGCTCCGGCGCGTCCGCGAGGGCGAGTCCGACGGCGGAGAGATGGAAGTGACCCGCGAGGACTTCGAGACGGCGCTGGCGGTGGTCGAACCCTCCGCGATGCGGGAGTACGTCGCCGAGACCCCGGCGGTCGGCTTCGGGGACGTCGGCGGCCTCGAGGAAGCCAAACGAACCCTCCGGGAGGCCGTCGAGTGGCCGCTGTCATACGGGCCCCTGTTCGATGCCGCCAGCGCCGAGCCGCCCAGCGGCGTGCTGCTGTACGGCCCGCCGGGCACGGGCAAGACGCTGCTCGCCCGGGCGGTCGCCAGTGAGAGCGACGTGAACTTCATCCACGTCGCCGGCCCCGAACTCCTGGATCGGTACGTCGGCGAGTCCGAGAAGGCCGTCCGGGAGGTGCTCGAGCGGGCCCGGCAGGCCGCCCCCGCCGTCGTCTTCTTCGACGAGATCGACGCCATCGCCGCCACCCGCGGCACCGGCGGCAACGAGGTCTCCGAGCGGGTCGTCTCCCAGTTGCTGACCGAACTCGACGGCCTGGCGGACAACCCCAACATCGTCGTCCTCGCGGCCACCAACCGCCGGGAGGCGCTCGACGAGGCGCTGTTGCGGCCAGGCCGGCTGGAGAGTCACGTCCTGGTCCCGGAACCGGACGAGGCCGCCCGCCGCGAGATTCTCGAAGTTCACACCCGGGACAAGCCCCTGTCGCCGGACGTCGACCTGGACGACCTGGCCGCGGACCTGGCGGGATACACGGGCGCGGACGTCGACGCGCTCGTGCGCGCGGCGGCGATAGTCGCGATCCGGGAAGTCGCTCACGGCATCGACCCCGACGAGGCGGCGGGCCACGCCGGCGAGGTCGAGATCCGCCGCGAGCACTTCGAGGCGGCCCGCGAGCAGGTCGACCCCGCGTAGTCGTCCGCCCCGGTCGCTACCGGGCCTCTCTCGCGAGCACCGTCTCGCCCGCTCGCACCGCGTCACCCTCGTCGACGGCCAGATCCGGACGGGTTACCGCTGGCGGGAACAGCACGTCGACGCGGCTGCCGAACGCGATGTGGCCGATCCGGTCGCCCCGGCCGACCTCGTCGCCGGGGTCGACGTACGGCGAGATGCGGCGGGCGAACGCGCCGGCGATTTGGACGAGTTCGTACTCCACGCTGTCGGCGTCGATGCGGAGGCGAACGCGCTCGTTCGCCTCGGCGTCCTTCGAGAACGCCGGCCGGTGGCCGCCGGGTTCGTGGGAGCGGTCCACGACTTCGCCGCCTGCGGGCGCGCGGTTGACGTGGACGTGCCAGACGTTCATGAACACGCCGACGCGCAGCCGCGTCCCCGAGTTCGTCTTTTCCTCGCGGATGACGCTCACGGTGCCGTCCGCGGGAGAGAGGATGCCCCGCTCGGGCGGCGTCCGATCGGGGTCCCGGAAGAACACCAGTGTCCCGACGCCTAGCAGGGCGCCGACGACCGCCGCCGGCGGAAACGCAACGCCAGCGACCACCCCGATCAGAAACGGGACCGCGGCCAACCGGTAGGCGCCCGGCGCGAGTTGCATGGCGGAGGTTTCGGAGGCGGTCGGCTACGGTCTTTCGGTCGCGACGCGCCCGACGTCACCGGGCGGTCCAGCGGTCGGCGTCACCGGACAGTCACCACGGGGACGTCGCTGGTGCGGACGACACGTTCGGTGACGCTGCCGATGAGATACCGCTCCAGCCCCGTCCGGCCGTGGGTGCCCATCGCGATCACGTCAACGTCTTGGGCGTCGACGTAGTTCTTGATGCTCCGGTACGGGGTGCCCTCCGTAACCGCCGTCGTCGCCTCGACGCCGCGGTCCTCGGCGGCTGCCGCGGCGTCGTCGACGGCGGACCGGCCGGCGTCCCGGAGCATGTCCAGCACCTGCGCGGTGCCCCCGCCGGCGTCGTAATTGCTGGCCAGCGCGCGGACGTCGACGACCGAGAGGACGTGCAGAGTGGCGTCGAACGCCTCGGCGATCGCGAGTGCGTGTTCGCGGGCGGCGTCGGCGGGGTCGCTGCCGTCGGTCGGCAGGAGCACGTCGTCGTAGCCGCTTCCGCCGGTATCGCCGAGCCGCGAGGTCAGCACGGGGACGTCGCTGGTGCGGACGATCCGCTCGGTGACGCTACCGACGAGATACCGCTCCAGCCCCGTCCGGCCGTGGGTGCCCATCGAGACGAGGTCGACGTCGTGGGCGTCCACGTAGTCGCGGATCGTCGCGTGCGGCACGCCGTGTTCGACGGCGACTTTGGCCTCGATCCCGGCGTCGGACGCCAGCGACGCCAGGTCCGCGACCGCGTCGTTCGCGTCGGCCTCCAGCGCCTCCCTGTGCTGCTGGACGAGTTCGTCGACGCCCACAGGTTCCTCGGTGTAGACCCTGTCGTCGACGACGCTCAACAGATGGACGTCGGCGCCGAACGCAACCGCGAACTGCAGCGCGTGTCCCGCCGCCGTTTCCGCCCCCTCGCTGCCGTCGGTCGGTACCAGGATGGTGTCGTACATGCCGGCGTCTCCCCTCGGGTGGGACTTCGGCGGCCGCCGGAATAAACGGGGGTGTCCGTCGGCGAGGTCGTTTGCGGCCTCAACCACCGCACGGGGAGTCGGACCCGATCCGGTCGCGGCGCCGGGCCGACTACTCCCAAAACGACCGCGTCCGGGCGTACTCGCGTTCGCGTTCGAGAATGTCCCGGTAGAACTCGTCTTCGTCCTCCCGGAGTTTGGCGATGATGCGGGCGGCGTTCGTCGGGCCGACTCCCCGGGCCCGCAGCGCGACGACGGCCTGCTTGCCGTGGCCCTGGACGAGGTTGGCATTGTGGTGTGCCCGCCGGAGCAACTCCTCCTGGTCGGTGTCGGGGTCGCCGGACTCGATCGCCTCCATGGTGTCCTCGGCCCACGGCGACAGCGCCGCGATGCGGGTCGAACCGCACTCCGGACACCGAGGCTGGTCGTCGACCCGACGGACCTTCGTCCGGGCCGTCCACTCCCCACAGTGGACGCAGGCAAGCACCACCCGGTCGTTGCGAAGCCGGTCGCGGACCGCGTCGATGACGCTGGCGTCTGCGTTTTCGGGGGCCAGCAGTTCCTTCGCGCCGCCGCGACCGCCGCGACCGACCGGCGTGCGCCCCCCGACGACCGCTGCCGCCATCGGCCCGTCCTGCAGGTCGGCGAGTACGTCGGCCGCCCGGTCGACGTCGAGGTCCCCGTGAAACACCTCCCGCAGCGCC
>JAZKSB010000097.1:0-7650 GCA_036626315.1 Halobacteriales archaeon | reverse complement strand
GACACGTTCTGGGTCGGACGGCTCGGCCAGGCGGCGGTCAGTGCGCTGTCGTTCTCGTGGGCCATCGTCTTCCTGATCATCAGCCTTGCGGCGGGATTCACCGTCGCGGGGACCGTGCTGGTCGCCCAGAACAAGGGCGCGGGCAACGACGACCGGGTCGACCACGTCGCCGGCGGGACCATCGCGTTCGTCGTCGGCCTGTCGGTGGTGTTCTCGGCGGTCGGCTACCTGCTGGCGCCGGCGCTGCTGGAACTCATCGGCGCCGTCCCCGGCACGCCGGAGTATCGCCTGTCGGTCGAGTACACCCGGACGATGTTTCTGGGCATCCCGTTCGTCTTCGGCTTTTTCATCTTCCAGGGGCTGCTCCAGGGGTGGGGCGACACCCGGACGCCGATGTACCTGATGGGGCTGGGCGTGGCGCTGAACGTCCTGATCGACCCGTTTCTCATCCTCGGGTTCCGGGACAACGTGCTGTTTGCCGCGCTGGGGCTGTCGGGCCTGCAGGGGTCGCTGTTCGCCGCGACCGGGTTCGCCGGCTTCGGAGTCCAGGGGGCCGCAATCGCGACCATCGCGTCGCGGGGATTCGGCGCCGTCGTCGCCATGGGCCTGCTGCTGTCGGGACGGGTCGGCCTCGCGCCGTCGCCGGCGGACTTCCTGCCGGGCCGTGAACTCGTGGCAAAGATCGTCCGGATCGGCGCGCCCGCGAGCGTCGAGCAGTCCACGCGGGCCCTCGGCGTCACCGTGCTCACCGCGCTGGTGGCGCTGGCCGGCCAGGACGCCGTCGCTGCCTACGGGATCGGCAACCGCCTGACGTCGCTCGTATTTCTCCCCGCGCTGGGGCTCGCCCGGGGAACCGAGACCGTCGTCGGCCAGAACCTCGGCGCCGGCCAGGTCGACCGGGCGAAGCGGGCGGTGTTCGTGGCCGGCGGCCTCGTCGCCGGCGTCCTGGCCGTGGTCAGCGCCGTCGGCGTCGCGTTCGCCGCGCCGATCACGGCGGTGTTCATCACCGGCGAGGGCGCCGACGCGGTCGTCACGATCGGTGCCGAGTATCTCCGGATCGTCGGGGTGACGTTCCTGTTTCTGGGCGCGTTCCGGGTCGTCCAGGGGGGCTATCGCGGCTCGGGGTCGACGGCGACCGCGATGGCGTTTTCGGTCCTCTCGCTGGTCGTCCTCCGGATCCCGACGGCCTACGCCCTCGTGGAGTGGTACGGCATGGGCGCGACGGGCGTCTGGTACGGCATCGCGTTCTCGAACGTGGCGATCCTCGTCGTCGCCGGCATGTGGTTCCTCCGGGGAACCTGGGCCGACAGCGTCGTCGGGGACGCCCCCGACGAGGCGGTGCCGGGCGACGACCCGGCCGGCGGCGGGCCGGCGATCGAAGAGGAGGTGAGCGTCGACGATGACTGAAAACGACACGCATTCCGACGACGGACGCACGAACGGGGTCGCCCCGGTGGATGATCAACCTGCCGACGCTGGCGACGGTGCCCCAGCAGCCGATCAACCTGCTGCCGCCAGCGACGACCCCCCGGTAGACGAACGTCCCGCCGACGCCGATCCGGCGGTCGAACTGGAAGACGTCAGACGGACCTACCAGCTCGGAGAACCGGTCCACGCGCTGGACGACGTCTCGCTGTCGATCCCCCGGGGGTCCTACACCGCCGTCATGGGGCCCAGCGGCTCGGGCAAGAGCACGCTGATGAACCTCGTGGGCTGTCTCGACACGCCGACCGACGGGGCCGTTCGCGTCGACGGCGCGGACGTGACGGCGATGTCCGACCGCGAACGGACCCGCCTGCGCGGCCGGGCGATCGGGTTCGTCTTCCAGACGTTCAACCTGATGCCCCGGCTGACCGCCCGGGAGAACGTGGCGCTGCCGATGGTGTTCCAGGGAACCGCCCGCACGGAGCGGCGCGCCAGGGCGGACGGCCTCCTCGCGTCGGTCGGCCTGGCCGACCGGACCGACCACCGCCCGAACGAACTGTCGGGCGGCCAGCGCCAGCGGGTCGCCATCGCGCGGGCGCTTGCCAACGACCCCACGCTGGTGCTGGCCGACGAACCGACCGGCAACCTCGACACCGTGACCGGCGCCACCATCATGGAACTGTTCGAGCGGCTCCACGACGACGGCAACACCGTTCTCATGGTCACCCACGAGCGCCACATCGCCGAGCGCGCCGAGCGGATCGTCCACCTCCTGGACGGCGAGATCGAGCGGGTCGAGACCCTCGGGTCGCCACGCCGGGCCGACGGCGACGACGAACCTGCCGTCGGGACGGGGGGTGACGGCTCGTGAAGTTCCTCCAGAGCATCAGGATGAGCTGGCGGGCGATCACCGACCACCCGCTGCGGTCGGTGTTGACAACGCTGGGCATCGTGATCGGCATCGCGGCGGTCATCACCTTCGTCACCCTGGGCGCGAGCCTGCAGGCGGCTATCGTCGGCGACGTCGCCGGCGAGACCAGCCCGGAGATGGCCGTCAGCTCCGAGCCGCCGTCCACCGGCGGGGGTCCCGGCAGTCCGAGTGACGCGACCGCCCCCGTTTTCACCGAACACGACCTCGACGAACTCCGGGCGCTCCCGAACGTCGAGCGGGTCGTCCCGACGGGGGCCGTCCAGACCTCGGCGCTGGAGCGCGGCGACCAGCGGGTCGCCTGGCAGGGGCTGACCGCCACCACCGCTGCCGGGCTCGAAGCCCGGACGTTCGCGAGCGGCGAGCCCTTCGCCGACGGCAGCCGCGAGGTGGTCGTCAACGAGGCCGCCGCGGCGCTGTTCTCGCCGAACCTCTCCGTGGGCGACACGCTCGTCGTCCGGCTGAGCGCCAATCGGTCGGTCGAGACGACCGTCGTCGGCGTGCTCGAATCCGGCGACAGCAGCGCGTTCGGCCCCGGCGCCGGAGCCAGCGCCCGGGTGTACGTCCCGACCGACCCGTTCTACGACACCACCGTCGAGAGCCCGACGACCGGCGAACAGCAGCGGGTGTACGCGGCAGTGACCGTGCGGGCGACGGACTTCGAGTCCGTCGACGGCGTCCAGCGCGACGTGGAGACGTACCTGAACGGCACTTCGGACGCCGCAGTGCTCAAACCCGCCACCTACGAGATCACCGTCCAGACCAACCAGCAACTGATCGACCAGATCCAGGAGGTGCTCGACACGTTCACCGGATTCATCACCGGCATCGCGGTATTGTCGCTGATCGTCGGGTCGATCGGCATCGCCAACATCATGCTGGTGTCGGTGACCGAGCGCACCCGCGAGATCGGGATCATGAAGGCCGTCGGCGCCCAGCGGCGCGACGTCCTCCAGCTGTTTTTGATCGAGTCGACCGTTCTCGGGCTGATCGGCGCGGTCGTCGGGACGGCGCTCGGGGCCGTCGGCGGGTACGCGGTCGCGACGTATCTGGACCTGCCGGTCGTGTACGCCTACGAGTGGTTCGCCGTCGCCGTCGTCGTCGGGATCGGCGTCGGGATCGCCGCCGGGCTCTACCCCGCCTGGAACGCCGCGCGGGTCGACCCCATCGAGGCGTTGCGGCGGGAGTGACCGTCGGTCGCGCCGCCACGCTTGCGGTCGCCGCCGGACGCCAGGTGAGCGGAGAAGCGCGTCCGGCCACACGTCGGTTGGCTGCGTCGGGCCGTCCGCGCGTCGACGCGGAGGGCGTACGCTGGCACCCCGAATCGCCGGAACGTGTGTTCGAGTGAGGACGAGACGAAAACGCGACCGAGCGAAGACGACGGAGCGGCGAAGACTCGCTCCCCCCGGGCGAGGCCACTCCGCCGGTCCTCGGACGAGTCGGACTGTCCACCGGCGTTCCCCCACCCCCGGCAACTGTGTGTACCGGACGGGAGACCATCATTATTTTCCTTGATGGATGAGGTGTTATAAAACCCGATACGACTGCCGTCAGACAGATCGTCACCCAGATTACCGGTGCAGGGCGGTGCAGCCGCGCCGTCGGCGTGCGTCGCCCGGACCTGGCGGCGTTCCTTTCGGGAGACGTCGCGGATTTGCGCGCCCGTGTGCACGCCGGAGCCGGGGGGCAGGGCCGGAACGGCGTCCGGTTGCCGGGCGTTCACAGGAGGGTCTCACCCTTGGTTTCGGTCCCCCAGACAAGCAGCGCGCCCCCGGCGAGAAACAGCGACACCGCCACCGGCGCGAGGGCGGTGAGGTATCCGAACTGCGTCAGCGTTCCGAAGAACACTGGCCCGGCGACGGCGGCGACCTTCCCGAGGGACCCCGTGAAACCCAACCCCGTCGACCGGACTTCGGTAGGAAACACCTCCGAGGTGTAGGCGTACAGCACCGCCCAGGCGCCCAGCACCGCAAAGCCCATCACGAACAGCCCGAGCAGGAACGCAGCCGTTCGGGCCCCGCCGAAGTCGATGCCGGCACCGGGGATCGCGCCCGCGAAGAGGAACGTGCCGACGCCGCCGAGGACGGTGAACCCGCCGAGGGTCCACTTCCGACCGACGACCTCGATCAGCCAGGCGGCGCCGAGTTGGCCGAGCAACTGGAAGACCGTGACCACGAACAGAAACCGGTACAGGTCGTCGGCGTAGCCCGCAGTCGACACAGTGTCGGGGAGCCAGGTGAAGATGCCGTAGAAGGCAAGGTTGATGACGACCCACAGGCTCCCGATCAGAAGCGTCGTTCCGCGCAATTCGGGCTCGAGGAGCCGCCGGTAACCCGTCTCCTCGTCGTCGGCGACGCGCCACGGTCCGCTGATGTCCGGCCCGTCGCCGCCGGTCCGTGCGTCGATCGATTCGAGGGCCGCCGTCGCGGCCGCCGTCCGGCCCCGGCGTGCGAGAAAATAGGGGGACTGCGGAAGCAGGCGAACCGCGACGACGGCGAGACCCAGCGGGACGATGCCGACGGCGAAAAACACTCGCCAGGCAGCCACGCCGGCGACGGTGCCGTCGGGGCCCCCCAGGACCGACAGCACGCCCCAGGCCAGCGCCACGACGACCATGGCGCCCAGCGAGTAACTCGCCTCCAGATAGGTGATGTATCGTCCGCGGACCTGCGAGGGAACGAGTTCGGCGAGATACGAGGTGCCGGCCACGAGTGCCCCGCCGAGACCCAGTCCCGTCACGAACCGCAGCGCGATGGCCGAGTAGAGGCCGACCGCGAACGCGGTCAGCGCGGTAAACACCGAGAACGTCGTGATCGCGCCGACGAGCGTCCGTTTGCGGCCGGCGCGATCAGCGTACCACCCGCCGACGGTGTTGCCTGCGAGCATCCCCACGAGGCTCGCGCTCCCGAGGACGCCGGCGGCGAACCCCGACAGCGACCAGCGCTCGATGAACGTCGGTAGCGCAAACGAGATGGCCAGAATCGACATGGCCATCGCGGCCCAGGTGCCGCCCACGATCGCGACCAGCGTCCAGTGGAACCGCCCGACTGGCATGGCATCGACGACGTCGCCGACGCGCTGTTGCTGGCTGTCCATCTACCCATGCTTCCCTGTAGGCCGGTAAAAGCGGCGCGTTTGCGTTCTCGCGTCCCCGGTTCGGGTCGGGGTCTCGGTGGACCCCACCAGGGTGCTCCGTCGGGGCCGTCAGCGACGAGGACTCCAACGCCGAGAATGCCGTGTCGGCGCACGTGTTCGAGGTGAACCGTCCGGACGGGCGGCTCCTCCGTTAACGACGGTTCGTTCGATCGGGAAGGCGCCCTTCCCGATTTGAAACGCGTGCGACTCACTTCGTTCGTCTCACTGTTCCCCGCTCGCCACACTTGCGAGGATGGGCGACAAGTCGATGTACAGCAAACTCCAAATCGACGGGAAAACGAGTCCGCCCTCCCCGATTTGAACGGGGGACAAGTCGATCTACAGTCGACTGCTCTACCAGTCTGAGCTAAGGGCGGGCACGCGGTCGTACCGCCCTCTTGGACTTAAGAATTGCCATTCAGACGGTTTCGGGCCACCCGAACTGCAGCTGTCGAACGACCGCCGACCGACGACGTTCGCAAACGATTTGGGGGTAGATTTAAATATTCGTACGACGACAGGGTAATACGTCTGAAACGGCCATGAGCAAGATCACCTTCCGGGCGGACGAGGAACTCGTCGAACGCGTCGAGCGTCTCGACGAATCCAAAAGCGAGGTGATGCGGGAGGCGCTGCGCGCGTACCTCGACGACCGCGCCGCCGCCCGCGGCCCGTCCGTGCGCGCGGACCGGCGCCCGGCCAGCCAGAGCCCGCTGGACGACCTGCTCGCCGAACGCGTCGACGTGTTGCTGGCCGACCGGGTGGACGACTTGGTGGCCAACCGGCTCGACGCGGGCGGCGGCCAGGACATCGACCTCACGGTCTCGCTGGCGGGTGCCACAGACGCTGCCACCGACGCGCCGGCGCGGGCGCCGTCGCCCCCGACGACAGAAGAGCGCGCGGACGCGCCCGTCGACCCGGGAGGTCCGGTCGACACCGACGGCGACCGCACGTGCAGCCGATGTGGCGCGCCGCTCTCGGCGGACCACGTCTACTGTCCGAACTGCGGCGAGAAGGCCACCCGCCGGGCCTTCTGTGACTGTGGCGAGGAACTGCAGTCCGACTGGGCGTTCTGCCCAAACTGCGGTCGCCGCACCCCCGCGGCGGAGGTGCTCGACGGCCCCGGCGACCGACGGGTGTAGTACAGCCTGTCTTACGGATACGTCGAACGGGGGAAACTTTTAAGATAGGTCGCCTTGTTGGTCCGATTGCGTAATACGGATGTCTTACACGGCTCGCCCCGGGAGCGGTCCGGGGGTGCGGGCCGGCGGAACCGGCTGCCGTGTGAGACGCGGGCGGCTACCGGCCGCCCGTCGTCCGAGCGCACCAGACAGGGGAAATTAACCATGGAGCGTGTGACACTCCGCATTCCGAAACAGCAGATAGAAGAGGTCGAACAAATGGTCGAGACGGGCGAATTCCCGAACCGCAGCGAGGCGATCCGGGCGGCCGTCCGCGACATGCTCAACGAGCAGGAGGACGCCGGGACCCGCGAGCGGTCCCGCAAGCGGTCGTACGCGAAGGTGTGACCATGAAGGACATCGTCGAGGAGGCTCTGGTCAACGCCGAGGAAGAAACGCGGGACTTCGCCGACGCCGAGGGCGAGTTCGGGGATCCGCGCATCGTCATCGTCGGATGTGGCGGCGCGGGCAACAACACCGTCAACCGCCTGTACAACATCGGCGTCGACGGCGCCGAGACCGTCGCGGTCAACACCGACAAGCAGCACCTCCAGATGGTCGAGGCCGACACGAAGATCCTGGTCGGCAAGTCCATCACCAACGGCCTGGGCGCCGGCGGCGACCCCAGCATGGGCGAGCGCGCCACCGAGATGGCCCAGGGCACGATCAAGGAGGTGCTCGGTGACGCCGACCTGGTGTTCGTCACCGCCGGCATGGGCGGCGGCACCGGCACCGGCGCCGCGCCCGTCGTCTCCGAGATCGCCAAACAGCAGGGCGCCATCGTCGTCTCGATGGTCTCGACGCCGTTCAACGTCGAGCGCGCCCGTACGGTGAAAGCCGAGGAGGGCCTGGAGAAACTCCGGGAGAAGGCCGACTCCATCATCGTGCTGGACAACAACCGCCTGCTGGACTACGTGCCCAACCTCCCGATCGGCAAGGCGTTCTCGGTGATGGACCAGATCATCGCCGAGACGGTCAAGG
>JAZKSB010000096.1:0-7757 GCA_036626315.1 Halobacteriales archaeon | reverse complement strand
GCGGCAGCATCTCCGAGACCGTCGGTGCCGGCCTGACCGACGGCGTCGCCATCACGTCGCTTGCCGCCACCGCGGGGCTGCTGACCGCCACGGCGTTCATGGCCTTCGGCATCTACACCGGCTATCCGGTGCCGGCAGCGTTCGCGACGACGGGCGCGATGGTCGGCGTCGGCCTCTCGCTGGGCGGGTCGCCGGCGATCGACACGTACCGGCAGATCCTGGCGTTCTGGGCGCTGGTGCCCCCGGTCTCGGGCGGGCTGGCGTACCTGACGGCCACGCTGCTGCGCCGGGACGACGTCCCCGAGACCGTGGGCATCCCGCTTCTGGCTGCCGTCGTCGGCGGCATCGTCGCGAACGTGCAGTTGAGCATCATACCGGCGGGCCCGGGGGCCGACCAGGGGTCGATCGCCGGCTGGCTCGCGCGATCCGTCGGCGGGCCGAGCGTCGGCGGGGTCGAAACGGTCGCCGTGCTGACGACGCTGATCGCCGCGGCGGCGAGTTTCCGGTTCATCCGCCTGCGGACGCAGGCTTCCGCCGAGCGGGGCATCCGGACGTTTCTGGTGCTTCTGGGCAGCGTCGTCGCGTTCTCCAGCGGCGGCAGCCAGGTCGGGCTGGCGACCGGGCCGCTGGAGAACCTCTACGGCGCGGAACTGGGCCTGCCCGGGATCGTGTTGCTCGCGCTGGGGGCGGCGGGCATCCTCGGCGGGGCGTGGATGGGCGCCCCCCGGCTCCTGCAGGCGACCTCCCGGGAGTACGCGCAACTGGGCGCCCGGCGATCGATCGCGGCGCTGGTCCCCGGGTTCATCATCGCGCAGGCCGCTATCACGCTGGGCATCCCGATCTCGTTCAACAACATCATCATCTCGGGGGTCATCGGCGGCGGGCTCGCCGGCGGGTCCGCGGGCGTCTCCCGCCGGAAGATCGGGGTGACGGTGCTGTTCTGGCTGCTGACGCTCGTGACCTCCGTCGGCGTCGGCTTCGGCGTCTACCGGGCGTTCGCGGCGGCGCTCGGGGCGTGATGCGAACGTCGATACACCGGCGGGCCGCCAGCAGTCCGGGACCGCTCACCGGACGATCGTCACCGTGACCGGTGCCTCGCTCACGACGGTCGTCGCGACCGTCCCCAGCAGCCGTCTGGCGAGTTCGTCCCGGTCCCCGCCGTGGCCGCCCATGATCACGTGGTCGACGTCGTGGTCTTCGACGTACTCGAGGATGGTCTCGGCGGGCGAACCTGCCTCGACCGCGGTCTCGACCTCGCGGTCGCGCTCGGCGGCGCGGCGCTTCGCGTCCGCGACGATCGACTCCGCCCGCCGCCGGGCAGCGTCGCGGCGCTCCTCGCCGGCCTCCAGCAGTCCCCCCTCGCTCATGCCCGCGTCCAGCGGCGTGACGACGTTCAGCACGGTCGTCCGGCAGTCGAACGTCTTCAGGGCGTGTTCGAGCGCCTCGTCGGCCAGCGGCGACCCGTCCAGCGGAACCAGCACGTGTGACGGGGGCATGACTCCAGGTTGAACCGCCGGACGGAAGAACTCGGGGGATCGTCGCGCTCCGGGCGGCGCGATGACCGCCTCCCACACAACCGGGACCCTTTTTACCCGGCGACGGATTCTACCCACCATGCGACTGCTGTTCATCCACTCGGACCATCTGGAGTTCGAAACCACCGGCAAGGCCGGCGGCGACGAACTCGCGGAGACCGAGGGCGTCCCGATGGAGGGACGGATGGAGGAGTGCGTGACCGCGTTCATCACCGTCGAGTCCGGCGACGAGGAGGATCTGGACGGCGTCGTCGAGAACGCGGTCGCGGAACTGGACGACGTCACCGACCAGTTGAACACCGACCGCATCGTGCTCTATCCATACGCTCACCTCAGCGAGGACCTTGCCGGCCCCGACGCCGCGAAGACTGTCATGCGCAACCTGGAAGCCGACCTCGAGGAGCAGGGCTACGAGATCCTGCGGGCCCCCTTCGGCTGGTACAAGAGCTTCGACGTTTCCTGCAAAGGCCATCCCCTCTCGGAACTGTCCCGCCACGTCTCGGCCCATCGCGACGAAGAGAAAGACGCTGAAGAGACCGAGGAGCGGGAACCCAGCGACTGGCACGTGATGACCCCCGACGGCGAGTTGCAGGACGCCGTCGCCGCCAAAGATCGGGTCGGAGAGGACATGCGGGCGTTCGTCGAGGACGAAGTCGAGGGCATCGAGAAGGGACAGGGCGAGGAGCCGGCCCACATCGAACTGATGCGCGAGAAGTCCCTGGTCGGCTACGACGAACTCTCCGACGTCGGCAACCTCCGGTGGTATCCCCGCGGCAAACTCGTGCGGGACTCGCTGATGGAGTACGTCGACGACCTGGTCGTCGACTACGGCGGGATGCCCGTCGAGACCCCCATCATGTACGACCTGGGCGCGCGGGCCATCGACGAGCACGCCGGCAAGTTCGGCGAGCGCCAGTACCGGTTCGAATCCGGCGACCGGCGGATGATGCTGCGGTTTGCGGCCTGCTTCGGGCAGTTCTCGATCATGCGGGACATGTACATCTCCGAGAACGACCTCCCGCTGCGGGTCTACGAGATGTCGACGTACTCCTTCCGCCGCGAGCAGCGCGGCGAGGTGGCCGGGCTCAAGCGCCTGCGTGCGTTCACGATGCCGGACATGCACACCGCGACGAGGGACATGGACGGCGCCCGGGAGGAACTGATGCGCCAGGCCAAACTCTCCCTGCAGACCAGCGAGGACCTTGGGCTGAACTACGAACCCGCCATCCGGATGACCGAGCAGTTCTTCGAGGAGAACCGCGAGTGGGTCCAGGAGGTCGTCGCGGACCTGGACAAGCCCGCGCTGATCGAGGTCCTGCCCGAGCGCCACCACTACTGGTCGGCGAAGATCGACTTCGCAGCCATCGACAGCCTGCGCCGGCCCATCGAGAACCCGACGGTGCAGATCGACGTAGAGAGCGCCGAGCGGTTCGACATCGAGTACCACGACGGCGACGGCGCCCACCACCCGCCCATTCTCCACTACTCGCCGTCCGGCGGCATCGAGCGGGTGCTCGCCGCCATCCTGGAGGAGACCGCGACGATGGACACCCCGCGGCTCCCGACGTGGCTGTCGCCGACCCAGGTCCGATTCATCCCCGTCTCGCCGGAGCACGCCGACTACTGCGACGATCTGGTCGACGAACTGGAGGCAGAAGACATCAGGGCCGACGTCGACGAGCGCGACGAGTCCGTCGGCAAGCGGATCGCGAAAGCCGAGACCGACTGGGTGCCGTACTACGTCGTCGTCGGGGACCGGGAGATCGACGGAGAGCAGTTCGGGGTCAACGTCCGGGCGACGGGCGAGGAACTGGAGATGACCTTCGAGGAACTCGTCGAGACCGTCGAGGAGGACGTCGGCGACCTCCCGCGCAAGCCGCGGTATCTCCCGCGCCACGTCAGCAACCATCCCAACTTCACGGGGTCGTAGCGCGCCGACGTGCCGCGGCGACCCGCGGTCGGGACGGTCACGGACACCGACAGGTTCAACCCGAGGGACCCCGAGAACGGAACTGGTGCGATACGTATGCAACTTTCAGACGACCTGCTGACGGTGTTTACTGCCGAGATAGAGTCCGGAAACAGGGGGGCAGTGGTGTCCGTGCCCGACAGGGAACTCGCGATCGGGGACCTCGAACGCGGCGGACGGTACCGCGTCGCGATCCTGCCGCCCACCGACGGGGCGAGCGACGGCGACGCCGAGGGCGGCGTCGAGCGTCGCTCCGGGCGGGCCGAGAACCGACCACAGCACGGGGCGGGTCCCCCGGTCGACGAGGGCGAGAAACTGGACGTCGAGATCGAGGACGTCGGCGACCAGGGCGACGGCATCGCCCGCATCGGCCCCGGCTACATCGTCTTCGTCCCCTCGACGGAGGTCGGCGACCGCGTGACGATCGCCATCACGGAGGCACGCGAAAACTTCGCGTTCGCCGAGGTCGTCGAACCGGAGCCGGTGTCCGGCTGACGGCCGCTGCCGGGCACCCCGCAGATGGCCCGGCCAGTCACCGGGATATCCCGCAGAAGAGCCGGCCAGTCTTCGGACCGTCTCGGAGGAGAGCCGGCCAGTCTCCAGGACACCCCGCAGAAGAGCCGGCCAGTCTCCGGACCACCTGTGAGGCGCCTGCCGCGTTCAGGTGGGTTTATTACCCCACCTTCTGGAATACCGCCTGATGTCCGAAACGGGCCTGGACGACACCGGGCTACTCGGGGACCTCCCCGACCCGAGGACGGCCGAATCGGTACGGTACAACCCGCCGAACGACCGACTTCGCGCGTTCTCCGAGCACCTCGAAACGACGACCGAGTACGGCAGTCCCGCCTACGTCAGCGACTACCGGTCGCGGTCCGCCGACCGCACGAAAAACCGGATCGACCACGAGTTCGACGCGGACGACCGCGCGCTCGTGGAGGGCGCCGTCCGGGAGGTCGGCGAGCGCGAGATGCTCGCGGTCGACCGCATGGTCGGGCGCCATCCCGAGGTGGCCCAGCACTGTCGGCTGTGGGTGCCGAAAGAGTACGGCCGGATCGCGCTGGCCTGGCGCAAACTCCTCGAACCCGCACCCGAGGACGGCGAGCCCGACCTGGTGACCGTCCAGTTGCCCGACCGCGATGAGGTCGCCATCCGGGTGCTCCCGGAGGCGGGACTGACGGTCGTGCGCGGCAGCGACTACACCGGCGAGGCCAAGAAGTCGTTCTTGCGGCTGTACATGCGCCGCGCGAAGGAGCGCGGCGGGCTGGGCATCCACGCCGGTAGCAAGCGCGTCGTCGTCGAGGACGGTGACGGCCTCGACTCGGTGGGCCAGCTGTTTCTGGGACTGTCGGGGACGGGCAAGTCGACGCTGACCGGCCACGGCTTCTGGCTGGAGGATCCCGAGTACGCCGAGATGCTCCAGGACGACGTCTGTTCGCTGCTGCCGGACGGTACCGTCGCCGGGAGCGAGGGCGGGGGGCTGTACATCAAGACCGACAGCCTCGACGCCGACGAACAGCCCCAGTTGCACCACGCCGCGACCGAGTCGTCTGCGGTGCTTGAGAACGTCGCTGTCGACGACGACGGCGCGGTCGACTTCGAGGACACGGAACTCACGACCAACGGCCGGGCGGTGATCCGGCGGGAGGACCTGCCCAGCGCCGCCGACGACGTCGACCTGCCCGACGTCGACCAGGTCTTTTTCATCACGCGCAACCCCCTGATGCCGCCGGTCGCGCGGCTGTCGGACGCCCAGGCCGCGGCGGCGTTCATGCTCGGCGAGTCCGTCGAGACCAGCGCCGGCGACCCGGAGAAGGCCGGCGAGCGGGTCCGGGTGGTCGGCACCAACCCGTTCATCGTCGGCCCGGAGGGCGAGGAAGGCAACCGCTTTCGGGAACTCGTCCGCGCGAACGACGTCCAGTGTTACCTGCTGAACACCGGCACCGTCGGCGGTCGGGACGTCGGGGTCGAGGAGACCGTCGCCATTCTCGAAGGCATCGCCCGCGACGACGTCGCCTGGACGGACGACGAGGCCGTCGGCATGGAGATTCCCGAGCGGGTCCCCGGCATCGATGTCGACCGCTACTACCCGCCCGAGGCGGTCGAGGACTACGGTGACCGGCTGACGCGGCTGCGGGTCGAGCGCCGGACCTACCTCGCGGACTTCGAGTGGCTGGACGAAGCGATTCAGGACGCCGCGTACTGAGCGACGGCGGGCCGTCAGCCGGGTCGGGAGAAGACGACGAACAGCGCCAGTCCGACGCCGGCGAGCAGCGCGAGCGTCGGCGGGCCGGGCTACGCCTCGCCGGTGTCGACGGGGACCCGAATGAGCCCCAGGGTCGAGAAGTCGTCGTCGAATGCGAACACGTGCTTGACGTCGTGCTCGTCGGCCAGCACGGCCTTCATGTGGTCGACCAGCGAGATGGACTGGTCGTCGTAGCGTTCGAACTGCGCGACGGTCCGGTCGAACAGGCGCGGCCCCACCGAAAGGACGTTCACCGACGGGGAGTCACGGATGGTCGACAGCGCCGTCACGACGGCGTCGTGGTCGACCCCCATGAGCAGAGTCTCAGCGGTCTCGACCATGACGAACCGGCTGGTGAAAAGCGGCCCGTATGGGAGGTTCCCGTCGCGGATGCCCGCCAGGACGGCTGCGGCGGCCTCGTGGTGACTATCGTCCTCGTCGAACGCCGCGACGAAGGCGTTCGTGTCGACGAGCAGCGGCACGCCCGCGTCGCTCATCGGTCGGTCCCGTACAGCACCTCGTCGTGGCGCTCCGAGAGGTCGTCCCGACCGGAGGCGACGGTCGGCCGGTCCGCGAACAGCGGGTCGGCGGGGTCGACCGGCGCCGGGTCGTTTCCGTCTGCCAGCCAGTAGACGACCCTTCCGGCCGTCTTGCGGCTCGCCACGCGACCGCGCTCGACCAGTTGGTCGAGTTTCCGCCTGGCGGAGTCCCGCGAGCAGCCGGTCGCGTCGGCCACGTCAGCGGACGTGACGACCGGGCCGTCAACGCTGTCGAACACGGCCAGCACGTCGGCCAGCGTCGTCGTCTCCGTGAACCGGCCCGCTCGTTTCGGTCCTGGCTCATCGGTGCCGGGTAGGCCGCGACCGACCATCAACCCTTCGGCGTTCGCCGCACGGTCGATGCCGCACGGGACGACCCGCGAACAGCGAGATTCGAGCGACGCGAGAATCTCGGAAACGCGAGCGGCGACGACAGGCGCCGCGAACAGCGACGCTATGGCCCTCTCAGTCCCGCCGCACTACGCCCGTCCCCGCCCGCTCGACGTCCGCAAGCGCGATTTTCCCGCCGGGCATCGGAACGCCGTCGTAGGGATCGTCGTCCAGCAGCAGCGAGCCGTCCAGGTCAGCGTAATCCAGAAGCGGCGCGAGGTGGGCGCCCGCCGCGATGGAGGCGTTGGACTCGCTCATACAGCCCAGCATCACCTCCAGGCCCTGCGCGCGGGCGGCGTGGATGATCCGCTTTGCCTCCCGGAGGCCGCCGGTCTTCATGAGTTTGAGGTTCGCCACGTCGACCCGGTCTGCCACCTGCGGGACGTCGTCGAGGGTGATCAGCGACTCGTCGGCGGCGATGGGCAGCGCCGACCGCTCGTGGACGAACCGCAGGCCTTCGGGGATCTCGGCGGGGACCGGTTGTTCGACGAACTCGACGCCGTAGTCGGTCAGGCGCTCGATCTTCCGAACGGCCTCTCGAGGGGTCCAGGCCTCGTTGGCGTCGACCCGGATGGTCGCATCGGGGTGGGCGGTCCGGACCGCGTCGAGCATTTCGAGGTCGCGGTCGGTGCCGAGTTTGACCTTCAGCAGGTCGTAGCCGCGCTCGCGGGCGATTTCGGTCTTCTCGGCCATCCGCTCGGGGTCGTCGATGCCGATGGTGTAAGAGGTGGTGACCGTCTCCGCGGGGTCCAGTCCCCAGTAGCGATAGAGGGGCAGGCCGGTACGCTTGGCCGCAAGGTCGTGGACCGCGATGGAGACGGCGGTCCGGGCGGCGGGGTTTCGCGCGACGGTTTCGCGCATCAGGCGCTCGATACGCTGCTGGTTGTGGGGGTCGCTCACTTCCTCGACCACGTCGAGCAGGGCCGGCAGCACCGCCGCGACGGTGTCCGGCGTCTCGCCGTAGTGGGCAGAAGGCCCCGCGTCGCCGACGCCGACGCGCCCGTCGCCGTCCTCGATTTCGACAACGAGCGTCTCCGTGGTTTCGGTCGTTCCGCGGGCGATGGTGAACGGAAACTCCA
>JAZKSB010000095.1:0-7826 GCA_036626315.1 Halobacteriales archaeon | reverse complement strand
TGGCCGACGTCGCCTCCTTTGCCGTCGCTCCGGCGGCGCTGGTCGTCGCGGTCGCGACCGCACGCTGGCCGCTTTCGTCCGGCGATCCCTGGGCGTACGCCGCCGCCGCCGTCGGGGCGGCCTTCGTGGCGACGGCGGTCATGCGGCTGGCGCTGTACACCGCCTACGACACGAAGGCCGACGCCACCCGCGGCATCCCGACGACGCTGGCGGCGACGCTGGTCGGGGCCGCGGTGCTGGCGATGGCGGTCACGCCGGCGATCCTGGTCGCGTCGATGGGCGCGTTCACCGTCTGGATGGTCGCACCGATCACCTACCCGGACCTGCTGTCGCGGGACGCCCTGATCATGGGCGTGGTCCACGTGCTCGCGGTCCTGCAGCCGTACGTCCTGGGCCGGACGTTCC
This sequence comes from Halobacteriales archaeon, assembly GCA_036626315.1. GTDB lineage: Archaea > Halobacteriota > Halobacteria > Halobacteriales > PXRE01 > PXRE01. The sequence continues at coordinate 7,421 of JAZKSB010000095.1, read as the reverse complement.
CCTGGGCGCTCCTGTTTCTCGCGCTGGCGTACCTGTTTCTGTCGCCGTGGTTCTACTGGCGGGAATTCTGAGTCCCGGACGGCGGAGACCCGGGGCCGCGAGCGGAGGCCGACCGGCGTTCGCTTTGCCCCGCCCTGGCGCGCGCTCGGCCCCGAAGGGAAACGCTCTTAGGAGTTTCCGACGCAGTTCCGGGTAATGAGCGGGAACGACGACGGGGCCGACGAGTCCGAGGAGGCGCCCGCAGAGCTTTCAGCCGACTCGCTGGACTCGCGGCTCGACGACGCCGCCGAGGCCATCGAGGCCGCCGAGACCGAACCCGAACTGGACGACGTCGAGGCCGACCTCGACGCCGTCGCGGAGGACGTCGAGGCCGCGGACCTGCCGGAACCCGAAGACGAGGACGAACAGTCCCGGGCCGAACAGCTCGAAGCCAGGCTCGAAGAGGTCCGCGACCAGCTGGAGGAGGCCCGCGGTCCCTACGCGGAGGACGTCGCCGACGCGATCGACGACGTCGCGACGACGATCCAGGGGACCGAGTGGACCGAGACGGGCGTCGAGGAACTCCGGGATGACGTCGAGGCCTACGCCGAGGCGGTCGACGACGCAGTCGGGGCCGAGATCGAGATCGAACTCCGCGACCGCGACTGGGAGGAGCCGAAGCTCCAGGGCGCCCGACTGACCGGGATCACGGGCGCGCTCGACGACGCCGCGGAGGCGGTCACCGACGCCGGCCTGGACGCCGACGACGACGCCGAGACCATCGGCGCGCTTCTGGCGTCCGTCGAGACGTTCGAGGACGACGTCGAGGCCGCCGAACACTGGACGGACCTGTCGGTCCGCCAGCAACTGGACGCCCACGGCTACTACGACGTGCTCGACCACCGGAAGGCGTTCCCGCCGGAGTGGGACGCCCTGAAGAGCTGGGAGCAGCGCCACCGGGCTGACATGATCCTGCTGGCGATGGACAAACTGGAGTCGGACTTCATGGAGCGGCACTGCTTCGAGGCGCTGCGCAGGCTCGGCCCCGAGGAGGCGCTGGACGACATGGTCGATTACGCCCAGAAGCGCAACGAGGACGCCATCGAGGTACTCGGAAAGATCGGCTCCGAGCGGCCCGTCGAGGGGCTGCTCAACTACGTCGACGCCGGCGACCCCGGACTCCGGACGGCGACGCTGAAGGCGCTGGGCGAGATCGGCAGCGAGGACGCCACCCGGGAGGTCGCCAACCAGCTCGTCGCCGAGGCGTCCCAGGTCCGCAGTCAGGCGGCCCGCGCGCTCGGGATGATCGGAGACACCCGGGCGATCGAGCCGCTGGCCGACGTCGTCGACGACCGCGAGGAGGAAGAGGAGGTCCGCGCCGCCGCCGCGTGGGCGCTGAACCGCATCGGCACCGAGCGCGCCCGGCAGGCGCTCTCGGAGTACAGCGACGACCGGTCGTATCTCGTCCAGGCCGAGGCCGAGAAGGCCGTCTGACCTGGGAGCATGGCTACGTCGATCGGCGAACGACTGACCGCGGCCACGCCCATTCTCACGCTCGGCGTCGGACTGGCGGCGCTCTTTCTGGGGCAGGACTGGTGGTGGCTGGCGTTCGTGTTCGGATGGGTCGTGGCCACGCCGCTGGTCGCCATCCTGTTCGGCGAGACGAGCGGGTCCGACGGCGTCGAGGCCGCCGCCGAAGATCGGGTCCGCGAGGAGATGCGGGCGGCGGTGGAGGTCGACGACGACGCCGTCGCCCACCGCGAGGACGCGCTCGACGTGCTCCGCGAGCGGTACGCACGCGGCGAGATCGACGACGTGGAGTTCGAACGCCGCGTCGAGCGCCTGCTCGAAACCGAGTCGATCGACGACGCCGAGGCGCTTCTGTCCCGTGACGGGGAGACCGACGAGGTCGAGCGGGACCGCGACCTGGTTTAGTCCGCGGCGCCATAGCCGCCATCGGGAGCTGGCACCGGCCCGGGCTTGCGAAGGTCAGGCGACCAGCGTCGCGAAAAACTCCAGCGCGAACGCGACGGCGAGCAGCAACGCCCCGGCCCGGCCGAACCAGGTGTGCTGGGTCACGTCGGACGGGGAGATGTCGACGTTGTACTCCCCGAAGTCCGGGTCGTACTCGACGTAGCTCGGCATCTGGAAGAACTCGAGGAAGAGCAGGACGCCGCCGACGGCGCCGAGCGCCCCGGCGGCCAGCCTGAGCCCGGTCACGAGATCGACCATGTCATCCACCCCGGCGGTCGGCGGCAAAAAGCTGCCGGAGCGTGACTTGCCGAGCCCGACCGTCCCGAAGCGGTGCCGTCCCCGGCCCCGGTCCGGTTCCCGCCACCCCGACGTTCAAGTGCGATGGGGCGACCACCCATGCCGTGTTCGACGGCCCGTCCACCCCGACGGCGGCGGTCGCCAGGCTGCTCGTCGCATTCGCGGCGGTCACGGCAGCCGCCGCGCCGGTCGCTGCCGGCGTCGCCGGCGCTGCCACGGGGGATGGCGGTTGCGGGCCGACCCCGGATCCGGCTACCCCGACCACCGGAACCGCGGACCCCGCCCGAGCAGGCGAGGGAAGGTCGGATGCTTTCGCCATCCGGTCGGTGTATCCGAACCCGGTCCGGGACGGCGACCGCGGGGAATTCGTCGTCCTCGAACTCCCGGCACCGGGCAACTGGACGCTGGCTGACGACGAGACGCGGGTCCGACTGACCGCGAACGTCTCCGGGCGCGTGGTTCTGTCGGCAACGTCGTCGGCGGTCCCACGGAGCGTGGCAGGGCAGACGGTCGAACTGCCGGAGATGCCGGCGCTGTCGAACGCCGGCGAGACGCTCAGGCTCGCCCGCAACGGCACCGTCGTCGACCGGGTGAACTACGAGGACGCCCCGGAGGGGGAGCGCTACCGGCCGGCGGAGGGGTTCGAACCGATGGGGGCGACTGACTTCGCCGTCAACGGAACCGGCAGTGCCGACGCGACGGCGTTCGTGCTCCCGGACGCACCTGGGGTCGCCCGCGAGGTGCTGCGGTCCACCGACCGGCGGATCCTGCTCGCCGGCTACACGCTGACCTCCGAGCGGGTCGTCTCGGCGCTCGCGGCGGCCGCCGGCTGCGGGGTCCGGGTACGGGTCCTGCTGGAGGGCGGGCCGGTCGGCGGGATAAGCCGCCGGCAGGCCCGTCTGCTCGACCGGCTCTCCCGTGCCGGCGTCGAGGTGCAGGTCGTGGCCGGCCCGCGAGCCAGGTACGTCTATCACCACGCCAAGTACGCCGTCGTCGACGACCGGGCAGTAGTGCTCTCGGAGAACTGGAAACCCGCAGGCACCGGCGGCGGGTCCTCGCGGGGGTGGGGCGCCGTCGTCGACGGGCGGTGGGTGCTCGTCGGGAGTCTCAACTGGAACCGCCACGCCTCACGGGAGAACCGCGAAGTCGCGCTGGTCCTGTCGGGGCAGACGGTTGCGGGCTACTACACCGACGTGTTCCGGGCGGACTGGCGGAGCGGGAACCGACGGGCGCCGGTCGGTCTCCTGCTGGTCGCGGTGCTTGCGGGCGTGCTGGCGGCGCGGTGGGCGATCGACCGCATCGAGTTCGCGGAGCCGGCGGATCCGGTCGATGTCAGTCTACGGGGTCCTCGTACGGCGACCGGGTCGCCAGATCCTCGTCGAGTTCGGCCTCCGCCATCTTCCCGACGAGGGCATCGAGCACTTCCTCGCGGCGCCCCTCGACGAACTTGATCGACCCGACGACAAGGTGGCCGCCGCCGGAGACGCCGGCGCCAGGCAGTTCAGCTTGCAGCTCCGCGACCATCTCGGGGATGTCCAGTCGCACCCCGTCCGACCGCAGGACCGCGAAGTCGGGACCGTAGCCGATCGTGATGGCCGGGCCGCCGTCCCGGTCGAGCATGGCGTCGTGGACGGCACCCGTGGTCTTGCCTGGCGCAGGATAGGTGAACCGGTGGGCGTGGTTCTCGACGTCGATCCGGTAGAGATCGGCGCCGTTCGACAGCGATTCCCGTTCGAGGTGGGCGAGCGCGACGTCGAGTTGCTCCTCGACCGCCGACTCGGAGGAGGTAGAGAGGAACTCGACCAGTTCGCGGTGTCTGTCCTCGTCGTCGGTGCCGACGTTCAGCAGGTCGTTGACGAACCCGCGACCGGGGTCGTACCGCAGGAGGTAGGCCGCATAATCCAGCGCCTCGCTGATGTTCCGGAGGGTGGCCTCCTCGTAGCCCGCCTCGCGGGCCAGTTTGAGGTAGTCCGGCATCGCCTCGGCGTCCGACCGGTCGGAAAGTCCCGCTACTGACGGGACGTGGCGGAGTTCGTCGGTCACGTCCGGGTGGATCATCCGGGCCAGTTCGACCGAGAGCATCCCCGTGGTCACCCGGTAGTCCTCGTCGTGGAGGTACGGGTTGACGTGGGCGTCCAGAAGCGGCGCGACCGCCTCGGGGTCGGGGTGGTGGTGGTCGACGACGGCGATAGAGATGTCGTAGTGGGCGAGGTTGCGATAGCCCGGGGTGTCCTCCTCGGTGCTGCCGTTGTCCAGCATCAGAAGCAGCGGGAGTTTCTGGCCGTGGCGCGCCCGGTCCTCCAGCGCGTAGTTGAGGTCGCGGGTCGCGTCCTCCATGTCGTAGAACGGGGCCTTGCTGGGCGACCGCTTCAGCAGGTGGTCGGTCGAGTCGGGGCGCTCGTGGACCTCCCTGACGAACCGCCGCAGCGCGAGTTCGACCGGCACGGCGGCGGCCATGCCGTCGCCGTCGGCGTGATGCCGGATGCGGATCGGTCGGCTCTCGACGACGGTCCGGCGGAGCCGTCGTGCGAGGTCCCGGAGTTCGGGCAGCAGTTTCTCCAGGGCGTCCCAGGAGACCAGCGGGTCCACGTCGGCGGGTTCGGCCAGCGCCTCGACGGCGTCGTCGAGCCGTCGCCGGACGTCCGCCTCGGCGTCGCCGTCGAGGGCGACGAGTTCGTCGGTCTCAACCTGGAGTGCGCTCTCGCGGCGCTCGATGCGGCCGGTCACCCGGACCACCTCCCCGAGTTCGACGTCGGGATACGCCCGCACGCCAGCGCCCTCGAAGGCCGCACACGGGACCACGCCCGTCTCGGTACCGGCCTCGTCGACGGCCTGGACGCTGAAGACCGTCGGCCCACCCGTCTGTCGGATCTGAACGATCTCGCCCTCCAGGTGGACCGTCGACTCGACCGCGGACGCGACCTCGGTCGGCCCGGTGGCCTCGTACTCGTGGGCCCGGGTTTCGACGCTGTAGTCCCCGGCGTCGACCGGCACGAACGCCAGGTCGCCGTTCTCCCTGACTGCGTCGAGTTTGACCACGAGTTCGTCCCCGACCGACAGCGTGCGGTCGAGTTCGGACTCGTGGACGAGGCCGCTGACGGCGTCCGAGAGGTCGACGAACGCCCCGTAGTCGACGATTCCGTTCACCGTCGCGAGATAGCGTTCGCCCTCCTCGACGTCCTCGGGCGTACAGTCCGGCGAGAGGTCGTAGACCACGTCGCCGGCGTCGTCGTCAGTCATGTTGGCCCTTGGTTCGGCAGCACGACCTAAAACGCTTCTCAAAGCCGCTTCCCGACCCGCGGGCGGCCAGCGCGGCGACCGCGTGGATGTCTGCTAGCCCGACCCGGTGGCCGGCCCGCTCGGGCAGGTCGTGGGAACCGCCGGGCCGGCCCACGCGGGCCGTTGCGACTGCCCTGCCGCCCCGAGTGCGCCGCCACAAGCGGAACGTTTAGCAGGGGCAAGCGCCGAAGGAGAGGCATGCGGCTGTTCCGTTCGCCGGACGTCGTCGGCATCGCCAGGGACACCCTGGAGTTCGTGCTGGAGGCCGCCGAGGACACCCACCCCGACGAGTACATGGGGCTGCTGCGGGGCGAACGTGCCGACCGGGTGCTCGACGGCCCGACCCGCGAACGGCTCGACGCCCGGCCGGGGGACAAGGTGGTGACCGACGTGCTGGTCATCCCCGGCACCGAGTCCAACCCCGTCAGCGCGACGGTGAAAACCAGCATGGTGCCCAACGACCGGGACGCCGTCGGGTCGGTCCACTCGCACCCGAACGGCGTCCTCCGGCCGAGCGACGAGGACCTGGCCACGTTCGGGTCCGGGCCGGTCCACATCATCCTCGGGGCGCCGTACCGTCCGAGTGACTGGCGCGCGTTCGACCGGCAGGGCGAGCCCCGGAATCTGGAGGTCCTGGACGTGGACCTGGTCGACCCCCAGGAGTTCTTCGACTTCGACCAGGCCGACATCGACGCGGAACTGGACGACGGCGACGACGCCGACGTCCGGCGCGGCGACCGGCTCGGTCGCGACGACGCCGCGGGCGACGACGGGGGGTGGCTGCCGTGACGACCCGCGTCGTCGCGCAGGGCACCTTCGACATCCTCCATCCCGGCCACGTCCACTACCTCCGGGAGGCGGCGGCGATGGGCGACGAACTCCACGTCATCGTCGCCAGGGAATCCAACGTCGATCACAAGGAGCCGCCGGCCCTGCCCGAGCGCCAGCGCCGGGACGTCGTCGCCGCGCTGGCGCCGGTCGATCACGCGCTGCTCGGCCATCCGGAGGACATCTTCGTCCCGATCGAGCGGATCGAACCGGACGTGCTCGTGCTGGGCCACGACCAGCACCACGACGCCGACGCGATACGGGCGGCCTTCGAGGACCGCGGCATCGACTGCGAGGTGCGCCGGGGCTCGGCGCGGGAGCCGCGCTACGACGGCGAACTGCTGTCGTCCAGCGACATCGCCGAGCGGATGTGCGAAAAGCGGGGGCAGTGAGGGCAGTCGCTCGGAGCAAGCCGGTGTCGGCCAGGTGTTGCCCAGTCGCTCAGAGCAACTCGGCGCCGGCAAGCCGCTCGACGGCCTCCCGGATGCGGTCGCGGCTATTCGCATACGAGACCCGCGAGTAGCCCGGCGTCCCGAACGCGCTGCCGGGAACCGTCGCGACGTGGGCCTCCTCCAGGGCGGTCTCGCACCAGGCCTGGTCGTCGTCGTCGACCGGGAGCATCAGGTAGAATGCCCCTTCGGGGACGGCGACGTCGACGCCCTCCCCGGCGAGCAGGTCGACGAGCAGGTCCCTGCGGGCCTCGAACTCCGTCACCATCTCCTCGACGGCCTCGTCGACCGCTTCCAGCGCGGCCACGCCGGCGTGCTGCACGAAGTTCGCGGCACACGAGACCGAGTGCGACTGGACCTTCCCGGCCTGGTCGATCAGTTCCCCGGGGCCGGCGAAGTAGCCCAGCCGCCAGCCGGTCATCGCGTAACTCTTCGAGAACCCGGAGACAGTGACGGTGCGCTCTGCCATTCCCTCCAGCGCCCCGACGCTCGTGGGCTCCGCGCCGTAGGTGATGTCCGTGTAGCTCTCGTCGATGACGACGGCGACGTCGTGGTCGACCGCGAGGTCCCGGACGGCCTCGATCGCGGCGTCCGAGAAGACTGCGCCCGAGGGGA
>JAZKSB010000094.1:0-7831 GCA_036626315.1 Halobacteriales archaeon | reverse complement strand
CGCCACCGCGTCGTCATCGGGGCGGAGGTCGTCGGGCAGCGCCGCCGCGCTCTCGGCGATGAGGTCGGCCTCGTACTCGCTGAGCGCATTCCGGACGTCTTTCACCCGGACGCTTCCCGAATAGGGGATCGCTCGGTGGTCGCGGGCCTCGACCTCGGCGGCGGCGTCACCGGCGTCGGTCCGCCGGTCGCCGTCGACGGCGACCCCCAGCGATTCGTCGACGGCGACCAGCAGTTCCACGCCGTCGACGGCGTCGAGTTTCGCGAGTTTCGTCTCGACGTACTCCGGCGTCCAGAACCCCATGACCTCGAAGAACACCCGGAAGTCGGCGTGGGCGTACTCGAACGCGAAGTCCGGGATCATCGCACCCTCGCCGGCGGCGAGCGGTTCCGGCTCCCGGACCAGGTCCCAGTCCAGGTCCAGCGCCTCGAACCGCGCCGCGAAGTCGGCCTCGACGCCGCTGTCGTAGGACGCCTCCGCGACCGGTTCGGCGTCCGGGACGGCCACCGGGGCGTCGTCGGTCAGTCGCATCGTCCGCTCGGTGCCGCGGTCGTCGACGGTCGCCTCCAGGGTCCACTCGGCGGTCCCCGCGACGGTCCGCAACAGGCGGGCGAACCGCGTGCCGTACCGGCGTGTGGACCGGAACAGCGCGTCCGGACCGGTCGCGACCACCTCCCGACCGGCGTCGCTTTCGCGGATCTCGTACATCAGGCCGAGTCGCTTGACCGCTGATATCAGCGCCTTCGGGTCCGAACACCGGACCCGGACCTCCGTGGCGTCGAACAGTGCGGTCTGGGCCAGCGAGAGGTCGTACTGGGCCACCAGCCCCTCGGGATCCCACCGCACGTCGAGGTTCGAGAGCACCTGCCGCTCCGACAGGTCGGCGTACAGCGACGCCGTCACGTCCTCAAGGTCCGCGCCCAGTCGGTCGGCGGCCCGCGAGAGCGCCCGTTCGCGCTCGCCGTCGGTCACGACGCCGACCGCTTCGGCGGCCTCGAACGCGACGCGGCGGGTGCGCCCGGGCGGAAGCGGTGCTCGCGTCTCGAAGGTGGCCTCCCGCGCTACCAGTTTGGCCAGTCCGCGGACGAGCTTGTAGTCGTCGGCCTCCCGTTCGAGGTCGGAAAGCGCCTCGTCGAGTCGTTCGCGGCGCTCGCCGACGTGGCCCTGGAACGAGCCGATCACCCGGGCCGCGAGCGGGCGGTGCTCCCGGCCGGCGAACCGGGGGGGGGTCGCCCCCGCGACGGGAGACCCGCAGGAGGTCCTTCGTCAGCACCGTCGGGGGTCCGTCGCCGCGCCGCATAACGGTTCCGCCCGTCAGGCAGTACGGAAAACATATGCCGGTCCCCCGATGGAGTGGGGACATGGATCGACGAGCCTTCCTTGGACGGGCCGGCGGCGCGCTCGCAGTCGCTGCCGCCGGCGGGGTCGCTGGCTGTCTCGGGGGCGAGCGGACGGACACCCCGCGGGAGACCTACACGTTCGAGACGACGACGCCGACGGAGACGCCGGCGCTCGTGAGCGACGGCTTCGACTGGTCGAGCCCCCAGCCGGAGACGCTCTCGGTGAGCGTGACCGTGAGAAACCGGAGCGACGAGCCACGGACGGCGACGGTCACGGCGACGGTCGCGTTCGGCGAGGAGCCGAGCGAGCAGACCAAAACCGTCGAGCTGGGGGCCGAGGCGACGGAAACGGTGACGTTCTCGTTCGACCGGCCCGCCGACGCCGGCCCCCCGAGCATCGAATTCGACATCAGCGAAGCGGACTGAGCGGTTCGGCGCGCGCCCGGGTTAGCGCCGGCGGTCGGCCACCCGTTCCTCGGCAGCCTCGGCGCTGACTATCTCGTACAGCAGCGCCCGCTTGCCGTCGCCCTTCGGCCGGAGGATCCGCCCCAGTCGCTGGGTGAACTCCCGCTCGCTGCCGCTGCCGGCCAGGACGACGGCGACGTTGGCGTCCGGAACGTCGATCCCCTCGTCGAGGACGTTCGCTGTGACGACCCGCGAGTAGGGCCCCTCGCGGAACCGCTCCAGGATCTCCCGGCGCTCGTCGGCAGGCGTGCGGTGGGTCACCGCGGGCAGCAGGAACCGCTCCGCGAGGCGGTAAACCATGTCGTTGTGGGCACAGAAGACCAGGACCCGGTCGTCGCGATGCTCGTCGAGGATGGCCGCAAGTTCGTCCACTTTCCGGTCGGCGTTCATCATCACCTCGCGGGCGTGCTGTTTCGCCAGCAGCGCCTCACGGGCCTCGGGGTCAGTGCCGGACCGCTTGACGAGTTCCTGATAGTCCCGGCCACTCTCCATGCGGATGCCCGACCTCGCAAGATAGTCGGTGAAGGTGCCCTGGTGCCGTTCGTAGCGGTCACGCTCCTCGGCTGTCAACTCGACCTCGATCCGCCGCACGTCGTAGGGCGCGAGGTGGTCGCCGGCCAGGTCCGACGCCGAGAGGTCGTAGACCAGGTCGCCGACCAGTTCGGCGACGGTCACGTGGGCGCCGTCCGGGCGCTGAAAGGTGGCGGTCAGCCCCATGCGCGCCGGCGCCGCGAGCAGGCGGGCAACCTCCCGGTAGCCCTCCCCGCCGAGGTGGTGGGCCTCGTCGAAGACGACGAACCCGAACCGGTCGCCCAGTTCCTCCGCCCGGAGGTACGCCGAATCGTAGGTCCCGACGGTCAGGTCCTCGACGCGCTGGGCGCCGCCGCCGAGTTGGCCGACCGGCTCCTCAAACTCCCGGTCGAGTTCCGCGCGCCACTGCTGGAGGAGGTCGACGGTCGGCACGACCACCAGGGTCGGGTCGCCGAGTTCCGCCATCGTCGCGATGGCAATGACCGTCTTGCCGCTGCCTGTCGGGAGTTCGAGCACGCCCCGTCGGCCGGCGTCCTCCCAGGCGTCCAGCGCCTCGCGCTGGTAGGCCCGAAGATCGTAGGTCGTCGACCGATCGCGGGTGGACAGCGCGAGGACTCGGTCGTCGTAGGCGATGCCGCCGTCGTCGAGCGCGTCCCGGATCGGCGCGTACTGGAACGCCGGCGCCCGCAGGACGCCCGATCGGGGGTCGGGCTCGACGCCAGGCAGGTCCCCGGGCGCGTTGTCGGGGAGGTCGCCCTCGATCCGGATCGTGCCGGCCTCGTAGGTGAGCGTGACCGCCGCCACGGCGGTCGCTCGGGTCGGGACGGCAATAAAGGATCGAGCCTGTCCGTGTCCTGCGGGATATGACTGGCTTGTGGGTGTGTCCGTGACCCGCGGCAGGTCACTGGCTCGTGAGTGTGTTCGGGTCCTGCGGTATGTGACTGGCTTGTGAGTGTGTCCGGGTCCCGCAGCTTGAGACATGCTCACACTGCTGGGTTACAATTAAGTGGCAACCGCCTAATGAGACGGACAAGTCGACGCGAGTCGACGTTCGCAGATGACCGAGCGCTACAGTCCCACCGCGTTCGCCGCCGCCGATAGCTGTGTGTGCGGTATTCGCTCTTTCGGAGCGAATCCGGATGCCGGCGGCTCGAAGCCGGGGACGACTGCGCTCGGTCGTTCCACACGGCCCGCCGCCGGCGACTGAACGCGCCGCGGATGGCAGGCGGGATCGCCCCGCCGTCGATCGGCACGGGCCGTGTGGGTCCCGCTCTGTCTCCGTTCGCGTTCAGTCCCGGCGAGCCACCGGTTCGGTGGCTGCTCGCGGGCCCGCTTCCGCACCGCCGTCGTACGACTCCCGTGGTGTAGTCGGCAACACGCGGGCCGCGCGCCCGAACCGTGCGTTCGAACCGCGCCGGGAGCCTGAATGAGCATCCAACTGCAGGAGGTCGGCGTCGCCGCCGACCTCACGGTCGAGGTACCGCGCGACCGGATGGGCGATCTGACCGACGGCGTCCGGTCGGCCCTTCAGCGAGTCGACGGCGTCCGCGCCGTCGACGGCGTCGAGGTCTGCGGGCTCACCCCGCGGCTCAACGACCTCCGTGCCGAAGTCGAGGTAGACCTGACGCTGGCCGTCGAGCGCCCGGACGCAGACGCCGCACGCGACGCCATCGAGGGGGGCTTCGGCGTCACCGTCGACGCCCTGGCCGTCGAACGACCCCCGCCCTGACTCCCCGCCTCGGACGGGAAGCGCCCGCGACCGGCCCCGCCGTCTCACGGCAGGGAGCGGTCGTCGGGCGGCAGCCCCGACTCGGGACCCGGTTCGACTCCTGCCGGGGAGCGTCGGGCCGACAGGCCCGTCCGAACGATGACGAGACGGCTCGCTTCGACGACCGCTCGCACCGATAGCCAAACACCGCCTCACCCCGGCGCCAACCTCACGCTGGGCGAGGTGGCGCTGTTCGTGGGCGGCCACGCCGCCGTCGTCGCGGCGGTGCTGGCCGTGCTGGCGGCGACGATCGTCGCGCTGCCGGCCAGCAGGAATTCTGAACCCTTTTACTTCCGAGGCGCCTGCCGACGCACATGAGCGACGACGGCGATCCCGCGGCGGAGCAGCCGCCGAACCGGGACGGCGACGACCAGGACGGCCCGGCGGCGACCGACCAGCGGACTGCGGACGGGGACGCTGACGCGGACGCGGACGCGGAGGCTGCCGATGCAGTGGCCGATGCCGCCCACGACCGGCTCCCGGTCGAGGCGGCCATCGCCGACCAGGTCGCCGACTACGACGAGTCGCTCGCCGACGACGTCGCGGTGCTGTTCGAGACCGCTACCGACCTGGCGGACCGCGTCGACGACCTGGAGGAGAAACTGCAGGCCCGGTCCGAAGAGGTCGAGGACCTCGAAAGTCGGCTCAAGCGCAAGCAGGCCGACTTCGAGAACTACAAGAAGCGCAGACAGCGGGAGGAAGAGCGCATTCGCGAGCGCGCCACCGAGGACCTGGTCGACCGGTTGCTCGACGTGCGGGACGACCTGGTGCGGGCCGTCGGAAGCGACCACGACGACGTCGAAGGACTGCGGGACGGCGTGAAGATGACCCTGGAGGAGTTCGACCGCGTGCTGGACGCAGAGAACGTCGCCGCCGTCGAGCCCGAACCCGGCGACGAGGTCGACCCGCAGCGCCACGAGGTGATGATGCGCGTGGAGAGCGACCGACCCGAGGGGACCGTCGCGGAGACGTACGAGTCCGGCTACGAGATGGCCAGCACGGTCCTCCGAGCGGCGAAAGTCGCCGTGAGCGAGGGCGCTGACGAGCCCGCCGAAGACGGGGAGGGCGATGCGGATGGTAGCGACGACGGCGGCGACGAGGGGACGCCCGTCGAGGGTGGCGACGAGGGGACGCCCGTCGACGGCAGTGAGGCGGACGAAGACTGATCCCAGCGGGCGAACGGGACGGACGGCGGTCCCGACCGGACGCCCGTCCCGAGCCCTGCGACTTCGCTCGACGTCGTTGATTGTGGGTCGTAAAATAACTCCCGGATCAATCCGTCTCTCCGCGCGCGGAACCGCACGACGGGACCCGTTTTATCGGATCGACCGTCTCGACCAATCTAGCAAGGTTTAACCGATCGAAGCCGGTACGTTTGCTTAACATGGCGAGCGAGAAGATTCTTGGAATCGACCTGGGGACGACGAACAGTGCGGTGGCCATCATGGAGGGTGGTGACCCCGAGATCATCACCAACGCGGAGGGCGACCGCACCACACCGTCCGTGGTCGGGTTTACTGACGACGGCGAGCGCCTCGTCGGAAAGCCGGCTAAAAACCAGGCCGTCCAGAACCCCGACCGGACGATCGAGTCGATCAAGCGCCACATGGGCGAGGAGGATTACCCCGTCGAGATCGACGACGACGAGTACTCGCCCGAGGAGGTCTCGGCGATGATCCTCCAGAAGATCAAGCGCGACGCCGAGGAGTACCTCGGCGACGAGGTCGAGCGGGCGGTCATCACCGTGCCCGCGTACTTCAGCGACCGCCAGCGCCAGGCGACGAAGGACGCCGGGGAAATCGCTGGCCTGCAGGTCGAGCGCATCGTCAACGAGCCGACTGCGGCGTCGATGGCGTACGGCCTCGACGACGAGTCCGACCAGACGGTGCTGGTGTTCGACCTGGGCGGGGGCACGTTCGACGTCTCCATTCTGGATCTCGGCGGCGGCGTCTACGAGGTCGTCGCCACCAATGGCGACAACGACCTGGGCGGCGACGACTGGGACGAGGCGATAATCGACTACCTCGCCGACGAGTTCGAGAACGAGCATGGGATCGACCTGCGCGAGGACCGCCAGGCGCTGCAGCGACTCGCCGAGGCCGCCGAGGAGGCGAAGATCGAACTGTCCTCGCGCAAGGAGACGGAGATCAACCTCCCGTTCATCACCGCGACTGACGACGGCCCGCTGCACCTGGAGGAGTCGCTGACTCGCGCGAAGTTCGAGAGCCTCACCGAAGATCTGATCGCGCGCACCGTCGAACCCACCGAGACTGCCCTCGAGGACGCCGGCTACGACAAGGACGACATCGACGAGGTCATCCTCGTCGGCGGGTCGACGCGGATGCCCCAGGTCCAGCAGAAGGTCGGGGACCTGGTCGGCCAGGAACCGAAGAAGAACGTCAACCCCGACGAGGCCGTCGCGCTCGGCGCGGCCATCCAGGCCGGCGTCCTGGCGGGGGACGTCGATGACATCGTCCTGCTGGACGTAACGCCGCTGTCGCTGGGCGTCGAGGTCAAGGGCGGCCTGTTCGAGCGACTCCTCGAGAAGAACACCACCATCCCCACCGAGGAGTCGAAGGTGTTCACGACCGCCGCCGACAACCAGACCTCCGTCCAGATCCGGGTGTTTCAGGGCGAACGCGAGATCGCCGAGGAGAACGAACTGCTCGGGGAGTTCATGCTGACCGGCATTCCGCCGGCCCCCGCGGGCACGCCCCAGATCGAGGTCACCTTCGCCATCGACGAGAACGGCATCGTCAACGTCACCGCCGAGGACAAAGGCTCCGGTAGCCAGGAGGAGATCACCATCGAGGGCGGCGCCGGCCTCAGCGACGAGGAGATCGAGGAGATGCAGGAGGAGGCCGAGGAGCACGCCGAAGAGGACCAGCGCCGCCGCGAGCGTATCGAGGCCCGCAACGAGGCCGAGAGCGCCGTCCAGCGCGCCGAGACCCTGCTCGACGAGAACGAGGAGGAGATCGACGACGACCTTCAGGCGTCCATCGAGGAGAAGATCGAGGACGTCGAGGAGACCCTCGAAGACGACGACGCCACCAGGGAGGACTACGAGGAGGCCACCGAGGCCCTCAGCGACGAACTCCAGGAAATCGGCAAGCAGATGTACCAGCAGGCGGGCGCCGAGGGCGCCGGTGCCGCGGGCGCGGGTCCCGGCGGCATGGGCGGCGTCGACCCGGAGGACGTTGCAGGTGCTGCCGGCGTGGACCCCGAGGACGTGGCCGGCGAAGGCGAGGAGTACGTCGACGCCGACTTCGAGGATGTCGACGAGAACGACGAAGCCGAAGGCTGAGGGGGACTCGTTACTTCGCCGAACACGACTCCCGACCTGAATCGTCCACCGGTCCCGTCCCTTCGACGTAAACCGTCGCCGTCGCGACCCGTTCGTTTCAAGTGTCACAACGGCTTACCCGCCCACAACGAATGAGCGAGGACTTCTATTCGGTGCTCGGCGTCGACCACGACGCGGGCGAGGACGAGATCAAGCAGGCCTACCGCAAGAAGGCCGCCGAGTACCATCCCGACGTCAGCGACGACCCCGACGCCGAGGAGAAGTTCAAACGGATCAAGAAGGCTAAGGAGGTGCTGACCGACGAGGAGAAGCGACAGGCCTACGACCGGATGGGCCACGACCGGTTCGTCGAGGCCGAAAAACGGGGCGGCTTCGACCAGGGCGCCGGCGGCGCCGGCCGCGGCGGCATGGGCGGCCGCGGCG
>JAZKSB010000093.1:0-7928 GCA_036626315.1 Halobacteriales archaeon | reverse complement strand
GATGAGCCGGCGACTGCCGACGATCCGAGGGGCGCCGAGCCCGCCGAAGCCGACGAGTCCGCCATCGAGGCGGCGGTCCGCAGCGTCGAGGGGTCGGCGGACGAGCCGCCGGAAGGCGCGTCGACCCCGGCAGGAGCGGACGTCGGAGCGCCGGACGTAGCCGAACCCGCCGCAGGACCTGCCGGCGATACCCCGGATCCGGACGGGAGCGGGGAGACGCCTGCAGGCGCTGACTCCGACGCCGGGGGCGATGTGCCGGCGACCGACAGCCCGGGGAGCGATGCGACAGCCGGCGACGCGGCGGCCGGGCCTGCCGACGTCGAACCGGAGCCCACGCCCGCCCCCGGCTCCGAGACTGCCCCCTCCGAGGGCGCCGCCGGCCAACCCGCCGCAAGCGATCCGACCGCGACGGTCGACGCGCTCGTCCGGGCGCTGGAGTCCGGCGAGGTTGGCCCGGACCGGCGCCAGCGGCTCCGGGAGGCGCTGGGCATCGAAAGCACGCACGGGCTGGACGTCCGTCTGGAGTACCTCCAGAAGCGGGTCGACAACCTCGCGGCCTACACCGACGCCTGGGAGGAGTTCCTCGCGGAGGAGGGAAGCGGCGACCGGTTCGTCGACGACGTCCGCTCGCGGCTGGATGCCCTGGAGGCCACGGTCGAGGCCGGTGACGGCGCCGCTGCCCCCGAACTGGCCGACCGGGTCGACCGACTCGAAGCCACGGTCGAGCAGCTAGAGGCCGACGCCGGCCCGCCGGACCTGGAGGCGAGGGTGGACGAACTCGAACGCCGCCACGACGAGGACGTCTCCCGGATCGAGGACCGGCTCGCCGCCATCAGCGACGCCATCGAGAAGCTCAAGCGGTCGCTGCGGCAGTTCGCCGACTGGCGGGAGACGGTCAACGACTACCTCAGGAAGTGACCGCTCTCGGCCGGCGGTGACGGGCCGGTCGGAGGTGCGACCCGCCGCCGACCGTGTTCCGAAAACCACGTGACGGCAACAGGTCACCCCACAAGAGTCTTATGGCATCGTCGCGCTACTACCTCCATGGAACAGTTCGGCATCAACTTCCAGCAACTCGGACTGGAGTTCGGAACGGGGGCCGTCATCGGCGGCATCATCGGATTCGCGGCGAAGAAACTCGCGAAGGTCATCGCCGTCATCATCGGCATCGAACTCGCGCTGCTGAAGTTCCTGGAGTCGCGGGGATTCATGACCGTCAACTGGGACAAGTTCGGCGCAACCTTCCTCGATGCCGGCAACGCGGCGAGCGGCGCGGCCAGCGGCAATCCCCCGTCGTGGCTGATGAGCGTCCTCTCCACGTTGTCGGTCGGCGCCGGGTTCACCGGGGGCTTCCTGGTCGGCTTCCGGAAGGGGTGACCGAACTCGCCGCACCCGGGGCGGCTACCGCGTGCTCAACTCGCCTTCGTCCTTGACGATGCGGGTTTCGGCCTCGCCGCTCGAGTGCTCGTTGACGACGTCGTAGAAGTCGTTTTGCATCCCCGCCGGGAACGTCACCACGCCGATCCAGGAGCCGTCGGGCTGCCACTCCTCCCGCTCCAGGTCGCCGAACCCCCGGATCTTCGCCTGGGCGCTGCCGGCGTACTCGGCGGGCACCTGCACCGCGACGGTCATCTCGTCGAACCGGATCGGGATGATCGGCCGGAGTTCCTCCAGCGCCTCGTCGACTTGGTTCTCGACCGGTTCCATCGGGTCGACCTGAAACCCCGCCTCCTCCAGGGCGTTGTCGATGCGGTCCGGCGGGTGGGGGGCGTCGTCCATCTGGGGGTTGACCGCGTTGCGGGCGATCCGCTGGACGAGCTGTTTGCGCTTCTGTTCCTGCATCTCGCGGCGCTGTTCGGCGGTGATCTGGATCTCCCCTCGCTCGATGACCTCCGGGATGATCTCGAGCGTGTCGGTGGTGCCGAACACCTCCTCGAGGGCGTTCTCCGGGGGCCGGTCTCCCCGCGATGCGTTCTCGAAGACGTCTTCGGCAGCGATGACGTCCTCGATGTCGCCGTCGAACTCGCCGCGCTTGATCGCCAGGGCGGCGTCGGGGTCGACGAGCACTTCGAACCGCTCGCCGTGGGATTCCAGCCGCGCCGTCACCGCATCCTCGAGCGATATCATGCTACCGGCTACTCGCGCGCCGTTGATAGTGTTTTCCCGGCGAACGTAGCGTCAGTGGGCGACCGCGAGAGCGCCGCGTGACCACCCCCGGCGGACGTAGTGTCAGGGGGCGACCGCGAGAACGCCGCGTGCCCCCTCGGCGGACGACGTCACTCCTCGTCGCCTTCGTCGTCGCCGTCCTCGGGCTCGGCCAGGATGTCCCTGGATTCGAGGTGCTCGCGGATCTCGTCGGTCGGGGGTTCGCGGTAGGTCTCGGTCTCGACCGGGATGACCGCGAGCCCGACGCCCTCCGGTGCGAGTTCGTCGTCGTTGACCGACGCCAGCGCCTCCAGCGCCAGGTCGATGCCGGCGTCCAGGTCCATCCCCTCCTCGTAGTGGCTCTCCAGGAAGTCCTCGATCTCGCCGCGGTCGGCCCCGACCGCCAGGGCCTTCCACTCGTAGGGCGTCCCGGAGGGGTCAGTCTCGAACACCCGGGGCTGGCCGTCCTCGACGCCGCCGATTATCAGGGCGACCCCGAACGGGCGGGCGCCGCCGACCTGGGTGTACTGCTGGATGTGGTCGGTGACGTCTTTGGTCAGTGTCTCGATGCCGATCGGCTCGTCGTAGCGCAGGCGGTTGGTCTGGGAGCGCCGGCGGGCGAAGTCGATCAACTGTCGGGCGTCGGCGACGTGGCCCGCCGAGGCGATGCCGACGTGGTCGTCGGCCTTGTGGAGTTTCTCGACGCTGGACCCTTCCAGGAGCGGCGAGCGGATCCGCTTGTCCACCGCCAGTACGACCCCGCCGGCCGTTCGGACGCCGATGCTCGCGGTGCCGCGCTTGACGGCCTCGCGGGCGTACTCGACCTGGTAGAGGCGACCGTCCGGCGAGAAGATCGTGATCCCGCGGTCGTAGGCCTGCTGTTGGGCTTGTCCCTGCATAGTATCACTCGAAGTTGAGATGCGTCGCGCCCGCGATCCCCGATCCGGTCCGCACGTCGACCCGCTCGCCGCGGGCCACGGCGGGCCGTTCGGCGCCCCGGAACGCGACTGTTCTCTCCTCCGTTTCTATCGTCGGGCTTCCTAAATACTTTTCCTCACAGGCCCGCACAGTCCCCGAAACGCCCCGGACGCGCACGCCGACCGGGTCGCCGCCGACCTCGTCCAGACAGGCCAGCACGGCCCGGGCCTGCTCGACCTGGCCGTGGCGCGCCCGGACGACGGCTTCCCCCTCGCCGTCTGCGAAGGAAAACCCCAGCACCTGCAGGTCGGCGTCGGCGCTGCCGACGTCGCCGACGAGGTTCTGGGCGGCGTACCAGAGGTGTCGCTGGAACCGGCCCCGAGACAGGTCGGCGTCCGGCCCCGTCTCGATGCCGACAGCCAGATACCGCCACCGCTCGCGAAGATGTTTCGGGAGGGTGCTCATCCGTCTCCGCTCTCCTCGTCGGCGGCGCCGACGCGGTTCCCGCCTGCCGTCAGTTCGGGCACAACCGCCGGCCGGTCGGCCACGATCACCCCGACCTGGTCGTGGATCCGCTCCACCGCCGAGACGACGAACCCGTCGTCGGTGAACGCGTCGACGAGCACCCCGACGGTCGCCGGGTCGTCGACTTCGGGGTCGTAAAACGTCGCCTCAGGGTCGGGTTCGCCGAAGAAGGTCACGTCGCCCAGCACGACACGGTCCGGGTCCAGGTCGTCGAGGACCGAAACTACCTCGCGCTTCTCGGCGTCGCTCAGGTGGTGCATCGCGAAGTTCGAGACGACCACGTCGACCGTGCCGCCGTAGTTCGGCTCCCGGAACGTGCCCTCCCCGAACGACGCGTTCTCGATGCCTCGCTCGGCGGCCTTCTCGCGCCCCCGGTCGAGCATCCCCTCGCTGACGTCGCGACCGACAACCCGGCCGGCGCCGTCGGCGAGTCGCAGGGCGACGGCGCCGGTGCCAGCCCCCAGATCCAGGACCGTCTCGCTGCCGGACAGCCCCCGGCGGGCGTGGGCGACGACCAGTTCGACGGCGGCCTCGTACTCGTCGCTCCCCTCATTGTCGTACTCGGCGGCGGCCTCGTCGAACCGGTCGGCGTGTTCCTCGATGGACTTTTTCATTCGTGGTCGGTTTTTGGCCCCGGGCGCAAGGAACCTTTCCTCCTCGCCCCGGCGGCGTGGGTCATCCGTCGTCCGACTCGTCGGCCATCGGCGACTCGTCGTAGCGGCCCCCCCAGACCCCGGGTTCGAGGAAGTCCGCCGAAAGGCGTTCGCGGTTGCGCTCGACGACCCGTTCCCACTCCCGCAGCCCCGTCTCGATCTCTGCCGGTTCGAACCCGATTTGGCTGCCGACCGCGACCAGTTCCCGCGGCGCCCGCAACTGCAGGTGCGAGTGTGGGTCGGCGCTGACGACGTAGGGGACGTCGTACTGCTCGATCAGTTTCCGGAAGTGGCGCAGGTCCCGGATGGCCTGCACGCGAGGCCCCCCGTCGCGCCTGAGCACCCGGCCCAGGTTGACCTCCACGCGGACGCCGTGGTCGGCGGCGGCTCGGGCCATCACGTGGTCGAACTCGCCGTCGCCGTCGAGCGGGTGGGCGAGCACGTCCAGTCGATCCTGGGCGGTCCCGAAGCGGTTCAGCGCGGTGGTCCCTCCGTGCAGCGCCAGCAGGAGGTGGTCCTCCCGGTAATTGCCGAGGTAGCCGCTGGCGGCTTCGGGGTCGCCGGCCCTGATCTCGACGCCCGCGACGACCGCGACGCCGTACTCGGATTCGATCCGGTCGGCGTCGACGTCGGCGGCGGCGTCGGAGTGGTTGCGGACAACCACTCCCTCGAAGCCGTACTCGCGGGCCGTCAGCGCGTGCCGGGCGGCGGTCGCGTCGCCGTCCGGAACCGCGTGGACCGCCTCGTACATGGCTGACTCTGGCGCCGGGAGCGGCTTGTGGGTGTCGGTCGTCGGCCGCCCGCGAGCGAAGATAGCAGCGAACTCCCGCGTCGACGGCGGCTCCCCGAAAGGACGCGCGACGGCCAGCCGACGAGTTCGGAACCGGGACCCGGCGAGTCCGAGGTCGGGCGCCCGGGACCGCGACCGGAAAATGCCGGTCAGTGGGCCTTGAACCCGTCTATCACTTCGCCGCAGTCAGGACAGGACACGAGCGCCGTGTGTCGCGTCTTCCCCCCGAGCGGGTCGCCCCCGCGTTTCTTGCTGACGTTTGCGCTCCCCTTGAGGTCGGAACCGCAGTACGGGCATTCTCTCATGACGTCACCTCGATCCGAGCTAGCGGCTCACAAGAGTGGCGGCGAGCGCATAAGCCTTGGGATAGTGTGACACACCCGCGAGGGTACGGCGGGACGTCGGTCTCTCGGGCCGAGTCACTCCCCCGGTTTCGGAAGCGCCTCGCGGGCGTTCTCGACGGCGTTCTCCTTCGTCGACGGGTACGCCTCGACCTTCGCCCGGAGCGTGATTCCGTCGCCGAGTTCGACCTCGCCGGCGAACGCCGCCTGCTTGTCCAGGCGCACGAAAAACGAGGCGTTGTCGTCGACGCGCTCGTCGAGTTCCGCTCGCAACCGGCGGAGGGTCCCGTCGGGCAGGTCCGCGAGGGCGTCGAGCACGACCCGGACGTCGTCGGCGTTGTCGACCCGCGTCGACAGCACGAGGATGCGGTCGCCCGAGTGGCCCTCCGTCTCCGTGCGCTCGATGGAGTACTCCTCCGGGAGAAACGTCCGGAGCGCCGTCTCGACGCGGGCGTCGTCCTCCGTGGCGTAGCAGAACGCCCGCAGGTCGACGTAGTGAAACGGGACGGCGGCCATCGGCGGCGCTACTCCTCGTCGTCCTCGTCGTCCCCGCTCTTGTCGGCGGGTTCGAGGTTGGTCTCGGGCACGCCGGCCTCCTGGCCGTCCTCGAAACTGACGGTGTAGTTGGCGTCGCCGAACATCGTCTCCATCACCTGGGTGACGGTGCCGGTCTCGCCGTCGTACTCGCTGTGCTCGTCGTGGAGAACGACCTCGTCGTCTTCCTCGAAGCTCATACCCGCCAGTTGCCCGGCGGTCATTAAAAGGGGCCTGATTCGTCGTCGTGCGGTCGGCAGAAGCCGTCGGCCGGGAGGCTCCGCTCCTCCCGCGGACCCCGGGTCACAGTCGGCGGTCGACCGACAGCAACTCCTGGTAGCGGTTCCGGATCGTCACCTCGCTGACGTCGGTCACGTCGCCGACCTCCGCCTGGGTGACGCTCTCGCCGGCCATTCGCGGGGCCGCATACAGCGCCGCCGCGGTCAGGCCGATCGGCGACTTGCCGCTGTGGAGGCCGTCCTCCTTTGCCTTCGTCAGCAACTCGCGGGCCTTGCGGCGGGCGTCCTCGCTCAGCCCCAGTTCCGAGGCGAACCGGTCGACGTACTGCTCGGGGTCGGCGGGTCGGACGCCCAGTCCCAGTTCGCGGACGACGTACCGGTACGCGCGTTGTACCTCCAGCTGGTCGACCCGGCTCACGGCGTCGAACTCGTCGAGCGTTCGGGGGACGCCGGCCTGGCGGGCGGCGGCGTAGAGCGACGCCGTCGACACCGCCTCGATGGACCGGCCGGGGAGGAGGTCCTCCTCCAACGCCCGCCGGTAGATGACGGCGGCGGTCTCCCGGACGTCCTCGGGAAGCCCCAGCGCGGACGCCATCCGGTTGATCTCACCCAGCGCCTGCTTGAGGTTGCGTTCGCGGGCGTCGCGGGTGCGAAACCGCTCGTCCCACGTCCGCAGTCGGGCCATCTTCTCCCGCTGGGAGCCCGACAGGGTGCGCCCGTAGGCGTCCTCGTCGCGCCAGTCGATGGTGGACGACAGCCCCTCGTCGTGGAGCATCTTCGTCGTCGGCGCGCCGACGCGGCTCTTCTCGTCGCTCTCCTCGGCGTCGAACGCCCGCCACTCCGGCCCGCGGTCGATCTCGTCGGTTTCGACGACCAGCCCGCAGTCCTCGCAGAGCCGCTCGCCGCGGTCTCCGTCGCGGATGACGGCGCCGCTGCAGTCGGGGCAGGTCGCCGCCGTCTTCGGTCGGTCGGTCGTTCGGTTGCGCGTCTCCTCGCTCGGCTCGGTGTCCACCGCCGGACTGCTGTGTGTGGTTCGTGTCATGGCCAGATGGATGCCGGCCAACGGCTTCGTGATCCAACCGACTATCCGGGCTACATGGGGAAAGGCTGTGAGTCAAACGAGTTAGGGGGATTTCGACCCCCGCCGTGACCTGGCCGAGTTCCCGGGACGGCCCGCCGAAAGCGCCGTCGGCACTCGACAGGTTTAACCGGAAACGGGGGAACGTTCGAACATGGCCAGGTTCCCGGAAGCCGAGAAGCGACTCCTCGACAAGCAGATCTGCATGCGGTGCAACTCCCGGAATCCGATGCGTGCCGACCGCTGTCGGCGGTGTGGCTCGAAGAAACTCCGCCAGAAGGCCAAAGAGCCCCGCAGCGCCTGACCGGGTCGCTTCTCCACGTGCCCGCGGCGACCGCCAGCGGCGGTAACTTCGACGGCGGCGGACTCGTCGGTTCCGCACAACAATTATGTCCGCCTGACGAAACGTGTCCCCCATGCGCTCGGGGCGCATGCACGCCGCTGCCCTGCCTGCCCTCCTCTCGGTCTCCGAGGTGGCCGTCGCCCGCCCTGACCCGAACGTCGCGCCGTCGATCCCCCCTGCCGGGGAGTTCTTCGGGAGCGCGCTGCTGACGCTACTCGTCGGGGCGCTCCTGGTCGCCGTCGCCCCGGGGTCGTCGACGCCGTCGTCGACCGGGTCCACGACGACCCGCTCTCCTCGTTCGGCGTGGGCATCCTCGCGCTGATCGTGTTCGTCGGGGCGGTTGTTGTGCTGTATCTCACCGA
>JAZKSB010000092.1:0-8020 GCA_036626315.1 Halobacteriales archaeon | reverse complement strand
GACGACGTACTGGCCCGACGCTTGTATCCGGTCCAGAATCGCTTCTCCGTCGCTGTCAACGTGGGACTCCAGGACCTCCAGCCATCCAAAGATTACGCTCATGTCGTTGCGGACGTCGTGT
This sequence comes from Halobacteriales archaeon, assembly GCA_036626315.1. GTDB lineage: Archaea > Halobacteriota > Halobacteria > Halobacteriales > PXRE01 > PXRE01. The sequence goes on along the minus strand of JAZKSB010000092.1, from coordinate 7,899 downwards.
CGCAAAACCCGGTTGAGGAGTTCGAGGTGCGCCCGTTGCTTCTCAAGGGAGTCCGCCAATTCCCGGACCTCGGTGATCTCGTGATTCACGGCAACGAGATACTCGATTTCGCCATCCGGGCCCGGAAGCGGCGTGATCACTTGATCAACGATGTATCGCTGCCCGTCTTTCCGTTCGTTGATCACCTCGCCACTCCATTCTTCCCCCGAAAGGACCGTCTCCCAGAGGTCGGCGAAAAAGGAATCGTCGTGCTCGCCGGACTTGAGAATGCGGGGATTCTCACCAAGGGCTTCTTTTGCGGAATATCCGGATTGTCGTTCGAAGCCACGGTTCACGTACTCGATAGTCCCCTCGGTATCCGTGATGATGATCCCATGTCCGCGGTGCTTGTCCCGAATCGCGCGGAGTTGCTCGTGTTCTTCGTGGATCCGCATCGCCTGGTGACGGGGTCTGAGCACCGATTCGAGGCGCCGCTCCAGTTCGAGGTGCGACACCGGCACCCGCAGCATCTCGTCGACCAGCGAATGCAGGTCGCGACTATCCGTCTGAAGCGCCGTGATTACGTCGTCGGCCCGTTGCTCCGGGGCGAGCAACACGAACGGGAGTGGAATCAGTTCCTCCCGTTTCCGGGAGCGAATGGCGTCCCCGTCCTCGAGGAGGGTCGCCCGGTCCAGGATGCAGCAATCGAATTCGCCGGTCCGAATGTCTCCCTCCACTGCCTCATACCGTTCCTGCTCGGCGAACCACTTCACCAGCTGACCGTGATTCCTCTCCTCGACGGTTTTCACCAGGATCGTCCTCACATCCGTCTCCTGGGTCGGGAACACATCCTCCAGCAGGAGACCGTTATCATTCATTGCGGGAGTCATTCGTCCGTCTATGATTCCTGCAGTGTGGGTGTCCCGGTGAGGATCCCTTGCATGTTCTCCAGCGGTTCGCCCACTCGGATTCCGTACTTAGTGATTTCGAACTCCCGGAGACTGCGCTCGAAATCGCCCGTTCGCATCTTCAACACGCCGATGACCTTGCCGAGTTCGCTTTTCGCCTCCATGTATCGGATGTACAGAATGTTGTCCGCGAGGTTGCTCACCGACTCTTCGGTGACGTGGAACTCCCCCGTGATGTTGCTGACCTCGTTCGTGATGAAGGTCGAAACCCCCGCGGCCCGCAGATACCGCACAATACGAACCAAGACGTCCTCGGGTTCGGTCCTGAACCCACGAAGGTTCTGTTTGAACCCCTGGAGCCCGTCAATCAGGACGATCCGTACCTCGTCGTCCTCGACGGCGGTTTCCAGACGCGACGTGAACTCGTTTGGCGTGTATTCGTCCGGCGCGATCTCCTCGATGGCCAGTGTCCCCTTTTCGAGCATCTCGTCGATGGGGTGACTGATAGACCGGGCACGGTCTTGAATGGTTTGTGGTGACTCCTCGAAGGAGTACATCACACTATTTTCCCCGCGGCCGGCGGCCTCTTTGATGAACTGTAACGCGGTCGTAGTTTTACCCGCCCCGGTGGGGCCACTGACGAACGTCACGGTTCCGGGGTCGATGCCGCCCTTGAGGAGTTCGTCCACCTCGGGAATGCCCGACGAGAGGGTGCCAGGTGGCTCCTCGGTGCTCTGGGGGGTCCGCGCATCCGGCTGGAGTCTTGGAAAGACGGTGACGCCGTCATCGGTGATTTCGTAGGAATGGATTCCACGCTGGTAGGAGGAGCCCCGGAATTTCGAGACGTGAACCGTCGATTTCTCGATGTCGGTTTCAAGGTTGATGACCGTGTCAGTGAGAAACTGGAGGTCGTCGTCAGACAGCGAGTCGGAGGCCTGGGAGGTGACTATCACCGTCGCGCCATGGTCCCGGAGAAAATCGAGGAAGCTCAAGATCTGTTTCCGGAACTGGCGGTCGTCGGCGGTCAAATACCGGAATTCGGTCACCGGGTCAAGCAACACACGGCCCGGATCGAGGTCCTCGACGGTGCCGCGGAGTTCCTCGATAAACGATGGTTGTTCGACTTCTGCCGAGGAGAACACCGTATAGTTCTCGCCCTCGGCGAAGTCCTCGCTTGAGGGAGAAAGGTTGAGGAAATGAATTCCGTCCGGATTGAGGTCGAAGTGCTCGACGGTCTCTCTGACGTACTCGCCCGGCTCGCCGAGATTGATGTACAGTGGGGTTTCCTCTTTTTCGACGCCATCGGAGAGAAAGTGCAGACCGAAGATGGTTTTCCCCGCGCCCGGCGGCCCTCGAATCAGTGCGTTGTGGTTCCTGCGTAACCCGCCATCGAGGATTTCGTCCAATCCCTGGACCCCCGTTGAAATTCCCTGTGAAGACATACTCGAAACCTCGAAAACATATATAAAAAGTGTTATCCCTTATTTGTAAAGTATCCCGACGGGACTTGCCCGTCGAGCAAGTCGGTGGCGCTCCGGGAGAACGGAGCGAATCTCGCCGGTCTGCCAGTTCGTCCAACGTTGTCACTGCCGGCGACCGGCCTCGCGATCGTCGGCGGACGTCGCCGGCCCGGGGATGGTGTCCGAGCATCCGGTCCGGACTGGGACGTTGCCGTCCACGTCGGCGTCGGCCGAATATCGAGGCTCTCGAGCACTCACTCGCCGCATACACGACGCCCGCCCGTCCGTTCCGACGGTGAAGACTGCGTGTCAGTCCGGCAGTGATTTCCAGATCCAGGATTCCCGTTAGCCATGTTCGGCGTCTACGGCACGTTAGACGGATATGATGCGTTGGCCGGCTCGACAGACTGATTTCAAATACGAGACGTAAGAGGAGGTACTGGATAGGGGCGTTCCACGGGGGTATGCCAGCAATCGTGTACCATGACTTAACAGTAACAACTACTGTCGGGTACTGCCAATATAGAACTCTTCCATAGCGTCTTCAACTGATGAACTTGTTGTCCCGCCAGTCGACGCCGTTCTCGCCCGCGCCGTTCTCGCCCGGCGTCTCCGTGACCTCGACCGCCGCGGGTTTCGCCTCGCCGTCGACGATCCGGGTGGCGACGAGTTCCCCGTCCTGTTCCGTGATCGCCGTCAGAGTTCCCTTCTCGGCGTGGGTGGCGAGGTCCTCCAGCACGAGGAACATCTCGAACTGGAGCGCGGAGTTCTGGAGCACGGTCTCGCGTTCGCCCTTGAACGCGGCGTACTCGACGAGTTCGGACTCGATCTCGTCTTCCTCCTCCTCGTCGCCCCACTGCGGGCCGGTCGAGGGCGTGCGCGTTCGCTCGCCGTCCTCGATGTAGATCCGCGTCTCGGTGACGCTGGCCTTGAGCTGGGCAGTCGGGGTGTACTTGCTGATGGAGTCGTCCTCGGCGACGGCCTTGAGGATGAGCGTGTTGTTCCGGCGAGTGACCTCGACGTCGGCGATCTCGTCGGGCAGGACCGGATCGTCGTCGAAGTACTCGTTGACCGTTTCGAGCGGGATTTCGAGCGTCGAGTGGAGTCGATATACGCGGCCGGACATGTGTAATCTGGGGGGATGGGCGTGGGTCGGCGACCGTTCACGCCGGTCGTGCGTCTACGTACGTGCCGGGGACATATATTGACTGCTCTTCGGACATCGGCCGCGCCCGGTATATTTGCCGGGGTTTGCATGTTGAACGGTTTTTTAAGATCCGTTTGTGAGCTATCAACGCGTCCCGGGACTGCGGGCTTGCAGGCGGGAACAAGATTCAAGCCCGCCGGCGTCGACTTCCCGCGCATGGCCGGTTTCCTGGACGTGCTTCCGATGAAGGTGGTCGCGCTCGTCGCGGTGCCGCTTCTGCTGGGCCTCGGTCTGCTTGCGATCCTGTTCGAGATGGGGTCGCTCGGATGGGCGCTGATCCTGACCGTCGTCATCGGCGGCACCCTGCTGCTCGTCATGATCGGCGCCCACACCGCGATCGTCGAACAGCTCCAGGGGCCCGTCGAACCGGACGAGGGGGAGTGACGGGGAGCGAATCCCGTCTTATTCGGTCGATCCGCGCCGTCAGTGCCGTCAGTTCGGCCCGTCGTCGGCCCACCCTTTCGCGCGCTCGACGGCGTCCAGCCACCGGCCGTGCCGGTCGGCCAGGTCGGCGTCCGCCCGCGGCGCGAACGTCCGGTCGACCCGCCAGTTGTCCCGCAGGTCGTCGACGCCGTCCCAGTAGCCGACCGCCAGCCCCGCCGCGTACGCCGCGCCCAGCGCGGTGGTCTCCCCGACCGCCGGCCGGAGGACCTCCGTCTCGAGCGCGTCGGCCTGGAACTGACAGAGCAGGTCGTTCTCGACGGCGCCGCCGTCGACCCGGAGTCGCTCGACCTCGACGCCGGCGTCGGCGGCCATCGCCTCCGTCACGTCCCGCGTCCGGAAGGCGATGGCCTCCAGGACCGCTCGCGCGAGGTGGGCGCGCTCGGTGCCGCGGGTCAACCCGACGACGGTCCCGCGGGCCCGCTGGTCCCAGTGGGGCGCGCCCAGTCCCGCGAACGCCGGCACGACGTACACGCCGTCGGTCGAGTCGACCTGCCGGGCCAGGCGCTCGGTCTCGGCGGCGTCTCCGATCACGTCGATCTCGGCCAGCCACTCGACGGCGGCGCCGGTCACGAAGATCGACCCCTCCAGGGCGTACTGGACGGGTTCGCCGCGGCGCTGGAAGGCGATCGTCGTCAGCAGGCCGTGGTCGCTGTCGACCGGCTGCTCGCCGGTGTTCAGCAGGAGAAACGACCCGGTGCCGGTGGTGTTTTTCGCGTCGCCGGCGTCGAAGCCGGTCCCGCCGAACAGCGCGGCTTGCTGGTCGCCCAGGGCGGCGGCGACCGGCACTGCCGCGCCGAGGAAGCCGTCGGGGTCGGTTGTGCCGTACGCGCGGTCGTCGCTCGACGGCCGGACCTCGGGCACCATCGCTTTCGGCACCCCGAACTCCGCCAGCAGGTCGTCGGCCCACTCGCCGGCGTGGACGTCGTACAGCATCGTCCGGGCGGCGTTGGTGACGTCGGTGACGTGCTCGCCGACGAGGTTGTAGATCAGCCAGGCGTCGACGGTGCCGAACAGGACCTCACCGGCGGCGGCCCGCTCCCGCAGGTCCCCGTCGCCGGCCTCATCCAGCAGCCACTCCAGTTTCGTCGCCGAGAAGTAGGCGTCGACCGCCAGGCCCGTCGTCTCCCGTATCGGTTCGGCCCGACCGTCGTTTTGCAGTTGCTCGACCCGGTCGGCGGTTCGGCGGTCCTGCCAGACGATGGCCCGGTGGACCGGCTTGCCGGTGTCGGCGTCCCAGACCACGGTCGTCTCCCGCTGGTTGGCGACCCCCAGCGCGGCCAGTTGCTCGGGGTCGATCTCGGCCTCCTGGAGTGCCCGCCGGACGACCGCCTTCGCGTTCGCCCAGATCTCCGTCGGGTCGTGCTCGACCCAGCCCGGTTCCGGGTAGTGCTGTTCGTGGGTCTCGTAGGCGCTGGCGACGACCTGCCCGCCGCGGTCGAAAACCATGAACCGCGTGCCGGTCGTCCCCTGGTCGATCGCGCCGACGTAGGTCCCTGGCATGGTGTGTCGGGCGCCCGCGCCGGCGACCGCGACCGCCGGGCCGGGCGGCGTGTGCCGTAGGATTTCGCCAGTCGGCTTAACGGTTGCGCGACGTGGGCGCCGACCGACGGTATGCGAGAGCAACCGCCAGCGGACGTGCGACGGGGCCCCCTCCGAACCGTCCGATGCTCGCGGAACGGGCCCGCCGGACGGCAAGCGTGAAGTGCGTCGGCGACCCACCGGAGACCGTTCGAATGCCTGCACGCACCGAGGTCGTGGTCGTGGGCGGCGGCTCGACCGGCGTCGGCGTCGCCCGCGACCTGGCGATGCGGGGCGTGGACGTGACCCTGGTCGAGAAGGGCAACCTCGCCCACGGGACGACCGGCCGGATGCACGGTCTGCTTCACTCGGGGGCTCGCTACGCCGTCTCCGATCCCGACAGCGCCCGCGCGTGCATCGCCGAGAACCGCATCCTGCGTGACATCGCGGCCCACTGCGTCGAGCCGACCGGCGGCCTGTTCGTCAAGCGGCCCGAGGACCCCGAGGACTACTTTCGGGAGAAACTCCGGGCCTGCCGGGCGTGTGACGTTCCGGCGGAGGTGATCTCCGGCGAGCAGGCCCGCCGCGAGGAGCCACACCTGGCCGACGACGTCGAGAAGGCGATCCGGGTGCCCGACGCCGCCATCGACCCCTTCAGACTGGTCGCGGCCAACGCCGCCGACGCGGAGGCCCACGGCGCCCGCATCGAGACCCAGGCACCGGTCCGGGACCTGTCCGTCGAGGACGGCCGGGTCGTCGGCGTCGTCGTCGAGCACGGCGCGGGGCCGGGCCGGCGCTCGGACCGCCGCGGGCGCGAGGCGATCCGCGCCGACCACGTCGTCAACGCCGCCGGGCCGTGGGCGGGCGAACTCGCCGCGATGGCCGGCGTCGAGGTGGACGTCCGCCCGTCGAAGGGCGCGATGACGGTGCTGAACGTCCGCCAGGTCGACACCGTGCTCAACCGCTGTCGCCCGAAGGGCGACGCCGACATCGTCGTCCCCCACGAGACGACCGCCATCCTGGGGACCACCGACGTCGAGGTGGCGGACCCCGACGACTACCCGGAGGACGGCGCCGAGGTGGAGACGCTCATCGCGGAACTGTCCGCCCTCGTGCCGCTGTTTGCCGAGGCCCGGTCGATTCGCTCGTACTGGGGGGTCCGACCGCTGTACGAGCCGCCCGGGGAGGGGACCGACGACCCCAAGGACGTGACGAGGGAGCACTTTGTGCTCGACCATGCCGACCGCGACGACCTGCCCGGGCTGACGACCGTCGTCGGCGGGAAACTCACCACCTATCGCGCGATGGCCGAGGACGTCGCCGACCGGGTCGCCGGCCTGCTGGACGTGGACGCGCCCTGCCGGACGGCAGCGGAACCGCTGCCGGGTAGCGACGGCGAGGGGGATCTCGACGCCTACGTGGCCGACCACGACCTTCGCTCGCCGGTCGCCCGCCGCAGCGCGAAGCGGCTGGGCAGCCGCGCCGACGAAGTGCTCGACGTCGACGGCCCGAACCCCGTGGTCTGCGAGTGCGAGGCCGTCACCCGCGCTGAGGTGCAGGACGCCATCGACTCGCCGGACCTGAACGCCGTCCGCATCCGCACCCGGGCGTCGATGGGCAACTGCCAGGGCGGGTTCTGCAGCCACCGGATGGCCCACGAACTCGCGTCCGAGTACGACGAACCGACCGTGCGGGCGGCGTGGGACGACCTGATCGCCGAGCGGTGGCGCGGCCAGCGCCACGCCCTCTGGGGCGAACAGCTCTCCCAGGCCGCGCTGAACTACGCGCTGCAGGCGGCGACGATGAACCGCGACGCGGATCCCGCCGACGGGGACGGCATCGACTACGGGGCGTTCGACGGCGGGCCGCCGGACGGCGGCGAGGGGCGGACGCCGGGCGGCGACTCCGGGACCGACGGGGGGTCGCCGTGATCGAGAGCGACGTGCTCGTGGTCGGCGGCGGCCTCGCCGGCCGGATGGCCGCGCTCGCGTCGGCGCGGGCGGGCGCGACGGTGCGACTTGTCTCGCACAAACAGTCGACGCTCCGGCAGGCCTCCGGACTGGTCGACGTCCTCGGGCGGGTCGACGGCGACACGGTGGCCGACCCCTTCGGAGCGCTGGATTCGCTGCCGCCCGACCACCCATACCGGACGGTCGGGGCGGCCGGCATCCGCGAGGGGCTTGCGGCGTTCGAGGCGGCCGTCGGCGACGCCTACCGCGGCGGCCACACCGACCGCAACGCGCTCGTGCCGACCAGCGGCGGGACGGTCAAGCCGACGGCGCGGTACCCCGCGAGCGTGGCCGCCGGCCTCGCCAGCGACGACCGCGACGTCCTGCTGGTCGGCTTCGAGTCGGTGATCGACTTCGACGCGCCGCTTTCGGCG
>JAZKSB010000091.1:0-8103 GCA_036626315.1 Halobacteriales archaeon | reverse complement strand
TTCACCACACAACGCCCTTCACCTAGCGATCAACCCGCAACGTCCTTCCCCGACCGTGCAACCCACAACGACCTTCACCGACCGTGCAACCGTTGTCACACGCTCCCGGCCACGCAACAACCAGCATCTGCTCCGACCGCACTACGCCAGGTCGCCGGACCGGATCGCTCGCTCGGCGGCGGCGAGGTGTGCGTCGGCGTCGAACTCGTCGGCGACGGCTCGAAGCGTCCGGTCGTCTTCTCCCCGGAGGTCGCGGGCGTGGGCGGCGACGTTCGGCACCGCCCGGACGATGTTGTCGACGATCGGGACCGCCGCGGCCCGGGCCGACCGGGACAGCGGGTTGAGGTCGATCACGACCTCGGTCTTGCCCATCTCCCCCAGCGCCGCCGCGCGGTCCCCGTCCTCCAGCGGGACGAGCACGACGTCGGCGGCGTAGATCCCCTCCGCGTCCACCTTCGCGCGTTCGTGGTCGAGGCCGGGAATGCGGGCGGTCGCCGTCTCGCCGAGCACCTCCTCGGCGTCGTGCTTCCGGAGGTGGTCGGCGATGGCCGCGACGCGCTCGTCCGTCCGGTTGAACAGGTTTACCTCCAGGGCCGCACCGGTCGCGTCCGCGAGGTCGACCATCCCGTCGGGGACGAGCGCGGCGACGTTCCCGTTGACCGACAGCACCGGCCGGTCCGCCAGCAGGAGGTGGGCCGCCGCCGCCCGGGCCGCCGCGTCGGCGGTGTCGATGGTCCGCTCGCCGAGCAGGTAGTCGAACGCCTCGCCGCGGCCCTCGGCGATCAGCCCCTGCAGGTGGGTGATGCCCTTCTCGACGCCCGCCTCGATCCGGTGGCGGGTCAGCAACTGGTCGCGTCGGGGGTGGCTCTCGGGGACCTCGGCCTCGTCGCGCATGGGCGGCAGTTGTTCGGTCCCGGGCAAAAAACGGTCGCTCGCGGCGGAAAACGGCTAGCCGCGGAACGGTGCTACTCCGCGACCTGGGTCTGTGCGGTCGGGGCGTACTCCTGGAGGGCCTCCATCGACTCGCGGGCCTCGCGCCGGGAGTCGTAGCGGATGACGCTCTCGGCGATGGGATTGCCCGTCTCGTCGATCAGTCGCCAGGTCCACTGGCCGGTCTCCTCCTGGAGTTCGAACGCCGCGATCTCGATCTCGAGGATGCTCGCGTCCTCCAGTTCCTCGCGCACCCGGTCGAGGGCGTCCTCGGCCTCGCTCTCGGTGCCGTAGTTCTGCGCGCTGGCGGCCATCACTTCGCCGACGTCGTCGACGAGTTGCCACGTCCAGCGGCTGTCCTCGGTTTCGAGGATCTCGAAGGCCGCGCCCTCGTAGTCGAGGACGCCCGCGTCGCCGATGATGCTCTTGACCGTCTCGATCTCGGCTTCGGCGTCGGCACGGCTCCCGTGGGGAGCGTCGCTGAGCAGCAGCGGGTCCCTGTCGGCGCCGACAAGCCGCCAGTCCCAGCCCTCGTCGCCGCGGCGGATCTGGAACGCGGGGTCGGTCAACTCGAACACCGTCGCGTCGGCGGCGTTGTCCTGGAACAGCCGGACCTCCCGGTCGACCTGCTCGCGATCTGGGTACGACCGGCTGCTGGCGGCGACAGTCTCGCGCTGGGAGTCGATGACCCGCCAGGAGTAGCGGTCGCCGCGGGCGTCGACTTGCAGGGCGAGCCGCTCGATCGCGTACACTTCCGCGCCGTCGGCGACGGACCGGACATCGGACTCGATCGCGGTCACCGCCTCGTCGCGGGTGGCATAGGTCTCCTCGCCGTCGGCGACGATGGTGCCGTCGGCACGGACGAACCACCAGCGCCACTGGTCGTCCCGGTCCGCGTAGACCTGGAAGACGGCGCCCTCCATCGGGCGGACGTCGCTCTCCGTGGCGGCGTCGACCAGCCGGTCCATCGCCTCGCGGGCGTCCGAGCGCGAGGGGAGCATCTCGGGTCCGTGGGCGACCTCCTCACCGCTGATGTCGACCAGCCGCCAGTTCCAGCGGTCGTCGTCGTCGTGGAACAGCTCGAAGGCGGCGTTCTCGATCTCCAGGATCTCGGCGTCGGGGGCCTGCTCCTTGATGGTCATCATCGAGGCGGCGGCGGAGTCGCGGTCCTCGTGCTGCTCGCCGGAGTCGGCCATGACGTTGCCGTCCTCGTCGATAAGCCGCCAGCGCCACTCCCCCTCGTGTTCGTACAGCTGGAACGCCGACTGCTCGAACTCGATGAGTTCCGCGTCGCCGGCCATGCCGCGGATCTCCTCGATAGCGTCGGCGGCGTCCGAGCGCCCGGGGTATCCCTCGGTGCTCTGGGCGAGCACGTCGCGGCTGGCGGTGACCAGCCGCCACTGCCAGCCCTCGGGACCCTGGAAGTACTCGAACTCGGCGTCGTCGATGGACACGACGTCGGCCTCGGCGGCCTCGTCGCGCATCGCGGCGGCGTTGCGCTGGGCCGCGTCGGCGGAGCCGTGGTCGTCGTGGCTCCGGGCGACGACTGCCTCCTCGCCGTCGACCAGCCGCCAGTCCCAGCCGTTCGCCGTCGGCACCGTCTCGAAGCCCGCCCGTGCGGAGTCGACGATCGGGGCGGCCGCGACGTCCTCCAGCAGGTCGTACACGGCCTCCTCGGCGTTGCGCCGGGAGTCGAACGCGCCCTCGCTGCGGGCGAGTTCGGTGTCCTCGGCGTCGACCAGCCGCCACTGCCAGAGGCCATCCTCGTCCTCGAACAGTTCGACGCCGATCGTCTCGATGCTCAGCGTCCGCGCGTCGGCGGCGGCCGCGCGGGCGGTCTCCATGCCCGTCTCGGCGCGCTCGCGGTTGTCATAGCCCGTCGGACCGGCAGCGAGCACCTCACGGTCCTCGTCGACGAGGCGCCACCGCACCTCGCCGCCGGATTCGACGTACTCGAAGGCGCCGCCGCCCTCGATGTTGATCACCTCTGCATCCGGGCCGAGTTCCTTCAGGTTGTTGACGGCGTTAGCGGCAGCGTTGCGGGACTCGAAGTCGTCGGCGCTGTTGGATATCGTCTCGCCGTCCTCGCTCATCAGCACCCAGCGCCAGGTATCTTCGCCCGTCTCGTACAGTCGGAATGCGGCGTGTTTGATCTCCAGCAGTCCCGCCTCCTTGACCTTCTCGCGGATGCTGTCGACGGTCTCCTCGGTCTCGAGCCGCGAGAGGAACGACCCGGGATTTGTGGCGATCGCCTCCTGGTCGATGAGCCGCCACTGCCAGTCGTCCTCGTCGCGATAAACCGAGAACATGCCGCCCCGGAGCGCGTCCCCGACGGCGACGTCGGGGTATTCCTGGGAGCGCTCGTACTCCTTCGTGAAGAAGATCGACTTCTCGCCCGTGAACACCGGCACCAGTATCGTCACCAGCGCGACGATGCCGACCCCGACGGAGTAGACCGCGACGACCTGGGGGGCCAGATTTTCCACGCCTTCCTGGGTGATCGGCGGCCAGTTCTGGGGAAAAACCTGCGTGAACCAGGCCACAGCGCCTAACGCGACGAGGGTCCCGATCACCGACAGGGCGATCCCCCAGCGCTGGACGGGCAACAGCAACACGATTCCCAGCAGCGCGAGCGGCAGTCCCGACGCCGCAGTCACATATGCGGCAGACGAAATTATGTTGATGTCGATGAACTCCGAAACGCCCGTCTGGGTCCCTATCAGGAAGATGCCGATGCCGAGAAACCCGATCAGCGATCCGAACAGAAACAGCCAGTATCCGTAAACGTCCTTTTTGGATTCCGGTTCGCCGACGTATCTGGCGTATAGTTCGTAGAACCGTCCGCCCTCGATCTCAGTCTTTGACATTGTAATCCCGTGGCCAGGAGTTACCATCAGCACGGACCGCAATAAACCCTGAGGGTCGTTTCAGGTCGGGGCAAATGCTTTTTGGCCGGCGGGTTTGGCCAGGCAACTCGCGGGTCAGTCCAGCAGCCGTGCACCCGCTGGGTCGACCGCGGTGACCGCGGGATCGTATCCCGCGTCCGACAGGGCAGCATCGAGGGCAAAGACCGCGTCACCGAGCATGGTCATGGCCGCCTCCCCGCCCGCGCCCGCAACGTCGACGACGGCGCGCCCGGCCGCCTCCATCAGCAGGTCGGTCTCCCGGGCGAACCGCCGGGCTGCGTACATGAACCGCTCCAGCGTGGGCTCGCGGACGACGCTCGACAGCGCTACTTCGCCGGGGCGCTGAAATCGTTCGGTGTCTCCGTCCAGCACCGCCGGCGTCGAGCGTGTGCCGTAACTCACGTACTCCACGCGCGACCGGACCGGGAGCCCGTCGAGTTTCCCGGCGTTCGGCCCGCCGGGTTCGAGCCGGACCGGGACGCCGCCGCGGGCCTGCGCGACCACGTCGCCGAGACCGGTTCCGACCTGCACCTCCGCGCCGTGGGCGACGGTCGCGAGTTCGTTCTCCGAGAGGCGGCGCTCGAACAGGTCGTTGGCCGCGAGTGCCGTCGCCAGGGCCGTCGCACCCGAGACGCCGAATCCGGCCCCGACCGGGAGGTCCGTCTCCGCCCGGACGGCGGCGTCGACGGCCAGCGCGTCCAGCACCCGCTCGACGGCGTCCATCGCGACGCGCTCGCCGTTCAGGACCACCGCGCGACCGTCCGCCGGCACGACCTCGACCACGACGCCGTCCGCGATCGCGATCCCCGCGCCCGTCGAGCCCGAACGGGTCGGGTCGTCGTCGTCCTCGACGGTGAAAAATCCAGTCACGTGACCCGGAGCGAACGCTCGCGAGGAATCCATGCCGACCATCTCGACAGCCGTCGCCATCGGTCTTTCGTTCGGCGGCAGTCGCCGGGCTCGACGCGGTTCCGCGGTCGCTGAAAGCAGACTGCCCAAGCGTCGAGTAGCGACCCGACGCGATCGTCCGGTCCGATGGAAGGATACCCTTGCAGCCCCAATTAAGGGGTGTATGTTCTCAGCACGCACTGCGAAAGCGGCATCGATCTGGGCGATCGCACAGGGACTACTGACCGCCGTGGTGCCCCGGATCAACGTCGCGATGTTCCGCAAGATGCTGTCGAAGAACTTCGAGAACGTCGGCGACATCCGGGCCAAACCCCCCTACCTCCGGCAACTCCGGGCGATGGGGGTCGGGATGGCGGCCGCGGGCATCACCGGACTCCTGCTGGAGTCGCGAGCAGCGGACGACGCCGGGCCCGACGAGGAGACCGACGACTGAGTCCCGCTCCACCGCCGTTAAGAGGACTCGCTGCGAAATCAGGGGGTGATGGGTTCAATCAGACGCGTCGTCCTCGACGTGATGAAGCCCCACGATCCGGAACTCGTGGGATTCACCGATCACCTGTCGGCGGTCGAGAGCGTTGACGCCGTGACCGCGACCCTGGTCGAGCGCGACAAGGAGGTCCAGGAGGTCGTCGTGACGCTGGAGGGGGACACCCTCGACTTCGAGGCCATCGAGGCCGCAATCGAGGAACTCGGGGGCGCGGTCCACTCGGTCGACGAGGTCGCCCGTGGGAATCGGATCGCCAGACCGGGCCGGATCCACAAGAACGGCTGATCGCCCGTGGCGTCGCGACTCGGCGAGCTGCGCCAGCTGTTCGGCAGCGAGGACGTCCGGTCGATCGCCAGGCGGTACTTCATCTCGAACGGCTTCGACGGGACGCTGACCAGCGTCGGCGTCATCGTCGGGGCGGTGCTATCGGGCGTCCCGGACGGGGCGACCGTGATCAAGATCGGGCTCGGCGCCGCCGTGGGCCTGGGGACGTCCGCAGTCTGGAGCGTCTGGGAGATCGAACGCGCCGAGACGCGCGCCGACATCATCCGGCTCGAGCAGGCGATGCTGACGGACCTGGACGACACCCGGATCCAGCGCCAGCACCGTGCGGCGCGGGCGTTTCATTCGCTGGCGAGCGGCGCGGGGCCGCTCGTCGGCGTCCTGATCCCCCTGTCGCCGTTTCTGTTCGAGGGCTCGGTGCTGTCGATGGTCGAGGCCGGCGTGGTAGGCGTCGCGCTGGGTGTCGGCGTGCTCGGAGCGTTCGGGGCCTACATGGGCTCGATTTCCGGGCAGGCCTGGTACGTGGCCGCCGCGCGGATGGCGCTGGCCGGCCTCGTCGTCGCGGTCATCAACGTCTTCCTCCCGGGATAGTCCGGTCGCCATCGCCGTCCCGCCGGGGGCGCCCGGCGCCGGACGGTCAGTCGGCCAGTCCCAGTTCCTCGGTGGCGACCTCGAAGGCGTCCCGAACGGCGCCGATCCCGGCCAGGTGACGGGCGCTGATCGCCGCCTTCGCAGTCCGGGCGGCCTGTCCGGTCAAGACGGCGGGCCCGACCTGCGCGACCACCTCGTCGCCGACGCTGGCCACCCACCCACGGGGTCGGAAGTTGAACTGCTCCAGGCGGGGCTCGAAGCCGCCGTCGGCACCCCGGGTCGCCAGGCGCTCGATGCTGCGGGCGACCACTTCTCCCTCCCTGGTCGCCGCCTGTGCGGTCGCGGGCACCAGTTTGCCCTCCCGGTCGACGACGCGGGCCGCGTCGCCGAGCACGAACGTCCGGTCGGCCAGCACCATCGTGCTCCGCACCTCTGGCCTGTCGCCCGAAAACGGCGCCGTCCCCCGGATGCCCCCGGTCCAGACGAACTGCTCGTAGGGAAGCCGCGTCCCGTCGTCGAGTTCGATCGCGTCCGCGTCGGCGCTCGCGACGCCCGTCCCGGTCCGGATCTCGATGCCGGCGTCGGCCAGTTCTTCGGCCACCGCGCGACTGAACCGCCTGTCGAGCGCCGGTGCGACCCGGTCTTTCTGTTCGAGCAGGGTCACCGTGGCGTCGCGGCCGCGGTCGTCGGCCAGCGCCGCGAGTTCCCCGGACACCTGGATGCCCGAGAGGCCGGCGCCGCCGACGACCACCCGGCCGTCGTCGACGTGCTCCAGAAACTCCCGTCGCACCGTCTCGGCGTGGGCCACCTGCTTCATCGGCGTCGCGTGCTCTTCCACGCCGGCCAGCCCGTAGAAGGCCGTCTGCGCCCCGAGCGCGACTGCGCCGACGTCGTACTCGACGGTCGCCCCGTCCGACAGCGTCGCCGCCCGCCGCTCGGGGGCAATTTCCTCGACCCGTGCCGTTCGCACCGTCGCGTCCGCCAGGAGTTCGTCGACGGGAAGCGACAGGTGGTCGGCCAGGTCCGGTCGCCTGATGAGCCGGTGAAGCTCCTGCTGGACCAGGTGGGTGCCGTCCTCGTCGACGACCACCAGGTCGGCGTCGGGAAGCCGTTGCTCGATCCGTCTGGCGACCGTGATCCCGGCGTATCCGGCGCCGAACACAGCGACGCGCATCGACGTTTGGTAAGGTGCCGACGATTAAAGGGGTGCTGACTCGCAAGCCGCCACCGGGATCAGTCGGCTCCGCCACCCGGCACCGGGGTCGGTCGGCTCCGCCACCCGGCACCGGGTCGGTCGGCTCCGCCACCCGGCACCGGGTCGGTCGACTCCGCCACCCGGCGCCGCTCACGGGCCGGAATCCGGCCCGGAGGCGTCGGCGGGAGTTCGGTCCTCGGGATCGGACGCGTCAGCTGTGGTCGCTCCGTCGGGGTCCGAGTCGTCGCCGCCCCCGGCGAGGTCCCCGTCCTCGAAAGCGGCGTCCGGAACGGGCAGGAAAGCGGGGCGGTCGCCCTGCTCGACGCCCGCGCCGCGGAGGCGCTCGCGGAATTCCTCCGTGCGGTACCGCGAGGAAAGGCGGGCGTTGGCGACGGTGAAAAGCAGCGCGACCCCGACGACCAGGAACACGAGCCCCGTCGTGGCGGCGACGATGCCGGCACCGCCCAGGTCCGTGAACACAGTGGCGCCGAACAGCACCAGCGACGAGACGACCAGCGCGGCGGCGACGAACTGGAGCATCCGGTTGCCCAGCGAACTCCGGGTTCCTCCGACCGCGTCCGGGGAGGGCAGGCCGGCGTCGTCGGGCACGTCGGGCACCTCGTAGTCGGGGATCGACGCCAGCGCGACGGTCGGCTTGACGTCCCGCAGAACCGCGCCCTCGCCCTCGACGCTGCCGTCGGGGTGGACGACGGCGTAACTGCGGTCGCTGTAGGCGACCACGCGCGGCCGGTCGCCGTGGACCCGTTCGACGACCGCGAACACGTCCCTGTCGGCGACCCTGG
>JAZKSB010000090.1:0-8209 GCA_036626315.1 Halobacteriales archaeon | reverse complement strand
ATGGGCCAGCAGTGCGTCGCGAACGTGTTTCACGAACACGACTGCGTCCCGCACGTCACCGACGCCCGCGAGGACTCGCTGCTGGTGACCGTCCACCCCTGCGATCGCTCGATGATCACCGAACTCATCCAGGGACTGCGCGACGTCGGCTACGACGCCCGCATCGACCGGATCGTCCGGATCGACGAGGAGATGTTCGGCAACCCGCCGGTGCTGTGCGACTTCGGGCTGCTGACCGAAAAACAGCAGGAGGCGCTGATGCTGGCCGTCGAACTCGGCTACTACGAGCAGTCCCGGGAGGCCACCCTGGAGGACCTTTCGGAGGAACTGGGGATCGGCAAGTCCGCCGTCTCACACCGGCTGAAGTCCGCCGAGGCGAAGATCATCCGCAACCACCTCCCACGAACGAACGACCTCTGAGTCGGGGGTCCCGTTCCGCATCTATGTCCCATCGAAGGGGGGGACGCTCGTCCCGAAGGCTCCGGGCAAGTCTACTTAAAAGATTCAATTATTCGGAGTCGATTCTAACCTGCGGGGGATTCTACCACTGCATGTGAGCCAACGATGACCGAGACCAGTACCCCCTCCAGCGGCCTCGCCGAGGACCTGGAAGACGAACTCCCCGAGAACTTCGAGGACCTGAGCATCGACGAGATGGTCGAGATCGTCAACGAACTCAGCGACCGGTACGACAACCGGGAACTGCACTTCATGTGTACCGACACCGAGGTGTTGGTGATCTACGACCGGGAAAACGACGCCACGATGCAGGTCGAGAAGGAACTGTAGCCAGGGCGGGGACGCGCCGACCTGCACGCCGCCGTTTTCTGCCGTCGCAGCGCTTTGTCCGCAGCTCGCTTCGGGCGCCGTCCCCCCGCCGTTTTAGCGTAACACTAACCGGGGCAGGCACGTAGCGTCGCTCACGATGGTCGAATACGAGCCGATCGGCGAGATACGGTCGCCGTACGAGGAGGACGCGCCGTTCCAGCCCGAACCCACCGACAGCGAGTTCGCGATCGAGGTCGAGGAGGAGTACGCCCACGGACTCGCAGACCTCGCGGAGTTCTCCTACGCCTATGTGCTGTACGACCTGCACCGCGCCGAGGACTACTCGCTATCGGTCACCCCGCCCTGGCGGGACGACGACTCCCTGGGCCTGTTTGCCACCCGCACGCCGCGCCGGCCCAACAGCATCGGGTTGAGCGTCGTGCAGATCGTCGACGTGGAGGACCGCCGGGTGGTGATCGCGGCGATCGACGCCTTCGACGGGACCCCCGTGCTCGACGTGAAGCCGTACGTCGACGGCCTCGACGCGAAAGACGACGCCGACGTCGGGTGGATCGACACCGAGAACAAGGACGACGTCACCCACCTGGAACTACACGTCAAGGGCGTCCCCCACTGAGCCGCCCGAAACCACACGTCAAGAACGGGCCACACCAGGCCACCCGAACCGCCCGTCAAGCGCGCCCCACACCAGGCCACCCGGAACCGCCCGTCAAGCGCGCCCCACACCAGGCCACCCGGAACCACAGGTCGAGAGCGGCCCACGCTGGAGCGTCACCGTGCCCCGGCCAGGACGCCGGGATGACGGGGCAGCTCACGAACACATCGGGGGTGCCACCGCCGCCGGTGCCGCCACCTGTCCGGTCGCGCGCCGCTGCCGGGCGCCGGACGCAAGTGGCGTTTTCGAGGCGCAGATCGTGTCAACAGACCATGACGATGTCCGGCCAGTGGCCTCCGCAAGCAGTGACCGACCGCCGATTTGTCTTAAAGGATGCAACAATTGGAAGTCAACGCTTTGCTGCGAGTGGGGGCGCACGCTCCGGGGAAAAGCGACCGTTCGCTCGGGTTACGGGAGCCCAATTTTAAACGGGAAATAATTGCATATCAGATTTAACGTGATAGTCGACCAACCGGGAGACGAGATGATAGTATGACAACCCGTCGAAACTTCCTCCGGCTCGCCGGGGCGATGGCGGCCGGTGGGGTCATCGAGCAGTACGGCGACGACATCGGGTCGGCGCTGGCACAGGCCACCGACGGCCCGAAGGAGGTCGTCTGGCTGCAGGGCCAGTCCTGTTCGGGCGACTCGATGTCGCTGCTGCAGGGCGACTATCCCGCGCTGAGCGAGGTCATCAGCGACTTCCGGCTGGAGGTGACCTTCCACCCGACGCTGATGGCGGCGTCGGGCGACGACGCCCTCGACGCGATCTCCAGGGAACCGGACGTGCTCGTCGTCGAGGGGTCGATCCCGACGGAGATGCCGAAGGCCGCCACCCTGGGCCGGAAGGACAACGGCGATCCGATCCCGGTCCAGGACTGGGTCGAGGACCTGGCGCCGAAGTCCCACTACGTGATCACGGCGGGCAACTGCGCGGCGTTCGGCGGCCTGCCCGCCGCGAAGAACCAGAGACAGCCCAACGGGATGGACGAGAACATCACCGGCGCGCAGGGCCTGCAGTTCGAGCGACGCGAGGAGGGCGGCGTCCTCGGCAATGACTTCACCTCGAAGGCCGGACTCCCGGTCGTCAACCTGGCAGGCTGTCCGACCCATCCCGACTACATCCTGCTGACGCTCGCGACCGTGCTGAACGGCCACGCGCCCGAACTCGACCAATACAACCGGCCGCTGCCGTTCTTCGAGGACAACGTCCACGACACCTGCGCGCTCCGGGGGAACTTCGGCCGGGCGAGTTCGCCGAGAAGCCCGGCGAGGACGGCTGTCTGCTGAAGGTCGGGTGTGCCGGACCGTGGACCCACTGTGACGAATCCGAGCGGCTCTGGAACGACGGGACCAGCGTCTGCCGGAACGTCGGCGCGCCGTGCATCGGCTGCATGGAGCCGGGGTTCTGGGACCGGTTCTCGCCGTTCTACGAGCCGATCGAGCAGAAGAACGTCATGGGCGTCGACGCCGAGACCGCCGGCGTGGTGGCGGTCGGCGCCTCCGCGGCAGGGGTCGGCGCTCACGCGGTCCGGAAAGCAACGGGATACGGCGACACCGAGGACGAGGAACCGCCCACCGAGGAGGAGGACTGACCGATGCCGGACATAGAGATCGACCCGACGACTCGCATCGAAGGCCACCACAGCACCACGCTCGAAGTCGAGGACGGCACCGTCGAGCGGGCGGAGAGCCACATGGACATGTTTCGGGGCATCGAGGTCATCACCCTCGACCATCCGCCCTCGGACGCCCCCCAGATCACCCAGATGACCTGCGGGGTCTGTTTCACCTGCCACCGCCAGACGTCGATCCTGGCCATCGAGGAGGCTGCCAAAAACGCCGGGGTCTTCGACGGCGTCCCGAAGAACGCCCGCCTGCTCCGTGACATCATGGAGGGGTTGTTTTTCATCTGGAACCACGCCGTCCACCTGTTCGCGCTCGCCGGACCGGACTACTCCGACGCCGTCGCCGACACCGGGTTCGACCGGATCAACCCGGCGGCGGTCACCGGCGGCGAGGGCGGGGAGGGCTACCAGCGCGCCCTGGAGGTCCAGCGGACCGTCCTGCAGGCGTTCTCCGAGTTCGGCGGCCGGGCGCCGCATCCGCTGACCTACGCGCCGGGCGGCACCGCCGTGGACCCGGACGCCGCGACCATCGAGCAGGTCCGGTCGAAGATCAAGGCCGTCAACCGCTGGCTCGGCCCGACGGACGCCGTCCCCGAGGTCGTCGAGAACGTCAGCAACGGGCAGGTCGAGTCGGACTTCGCCCAGGGGTTGCACGACGTCGTCAGCATCCTGGTCGCCGCAAAGCAGGCCGGCGCCGACGAGTTCGGCGAGGGGCCCAACCGGTTTTACGCCAACGGGGTCTTCTACGGCACCGACGACGACTCGCTGGCGCTGCCCCGCGGCGTCTACGAGGACGGCGAACTTCGCCAGCCCAGCAAGCAGGACATCGTCGACAACCTCACCGAGGACGTCGAGTACTCCTGGTACACCGACGACTCCGGCGGCAAGCCCTTCGACGAGAAGCCCCCCGAACCCGACCCCGAGAAGTCCGGTGCCTACTCCTGGGGGAAGGCTCCGCGCTACGGCGGCAAGGCGATGGAGGTCGGCCCGCTGGCGAGGCTGGTCGCCGCCGAGGCCGACCCGTTCGACCTGCGTGCCGACCTGGGCGGCGGCAAAAACGAGAGCAACACCCTCAACCGCCTGATCGCCCGCGCCCAGGAGACGCTGGTCGTCCGGGATCTCCTGGTCGACTGGATCGACGAACTCGATCCGAACGGCAACTACAACGCGGGCTGGGACGACGACTTCTCCGGCGAGGGCGTCGGCCTCTGGGAGGCGTCCCGCGGCGCGCTCTCCCACTGGGTGAAAGTCGAGAACGGCAAGATCACGAACTACCAGATCGTGACCCCGACGCTGTGGAATCTCGGCCCCCGCGACAGCAACGGCAACCCCAGCATCTTCGAGGGCGCCGTCGAGGGCATGTCCGTGGCATCGGTGTCGGACCCGATCAACGTCATGCGGACCATCCGGTCGTATGACCCCTGTCTGGCCTGCTCGGTCCACGTCCAGGGGCCCAGCGCGGAGTTCGAGACCGTCGTCGAACCGGCGCAGGCGACGCCGGAGGGGAGCACGAAGCTATGAGCAACAGCCAGGGCCGGGACCTCGTCGAACTGGTCACCGAGACCATCTGGAAGCCCTACGGCGAGGTAGACGAGCGGTGTCCCCAGTTGACCGGCGCCAGCACGGTCGCCGAGCGGGTCCGGCACTCCATGGGGACCCGCATTTCCCACTGGGTGCAGGTCCTGCTGATGGCCGTGCTGGTCGTGACCGGCTACGCCATCTGGTCGGGCGTCTTCGGGCCGATGAACTACGGCATCTGGGACGGCTACTACGTCGCATTCGGCCTGCACATGTGGGCCGGGATCATCATCCTCGCGTTCACGCTGGTGCTGTTCCCGTTCTACCACGTGTTCGTGGACGGCCACCGGGCGCTGCCGGACCTGGCCGACGTGATCCTCTCGATCAACGTCGGTCTGGCGTTCGTCGGCCTCCGGGACTACCCGCCGAACTACCACGAGGGCCGTCGCGCCTGGGACACCAGAATCAAACACTGGATGGTCGGCCACCCCGCCCAGAAGGCGTACTTCTGGATCATCTCGGCGTTTCTCGCCCTGATGGCCCTGACCGGGTTCGGGATGTACCGCGAGATGGCGCTGGACCCCGCCGGCTGGGTCGTGGCGCTGGGCTTTCTCGCCGGGCCGCTCGCCCAGGAGACGCTCAAGCAGATCCACTTCGTGCTCGGCGCCGTCATGCTCGGCATGGTGCTGTTCCACGCCTACTTCGCGGTGATCCCCTCGAACTGGGACTTCCTGCGGTCGATGGTCTCCGGCCGGTTGCCGGTGTACCACGTCCGCAGCGGCGAGCCGCCGGACGCCGCGGGGGGTGACGCCGACCGCGCGACGGGCGGAGGGTCCGACGATGACTGAGCAGGTCTTGGTCGGCGTCGGCAACCAGATCATGGGCGACGACGGCCTCTCGGCGGCGGTCGTCGACCTGCTGCGGGAGGACGGCGTCGACGAGGTGCCGGGCGTCGACCTCGACCACGCCGGGACGACGGCGTTTTTCGCCATGGAGGCGATGGACGGCGCCGACCGCGCCATCGTCGTCGACGCCGTCCAGATGCCAAAGAGCGACCCGGGCGAGACCCACCGGCTGGTCTACAGGGACGGTGACTTCGGCGACGGCGTCCCGGACATCAACATGCACGACTTCTCGTTCACCGAGGCGCTGACCGCCGGCGAGAGCGCCTACGACGTGCCCGAGGAGATCGTCGTGCTCGGGATGACCCCCAAAGACCTGACCGCCGGGATGACCCTCTCGGAGCCGGTCGCGGAGAACGTCGACGAGCTCGTCGGGATGGTCCGCGCGGAACTGGAGCGCGGCGGCGCCGACCTGCCGCCGACCGACCGGAGCGTGACCGCACCATGACGACGAAGTGGTACTGCGAGACCTGCGGGGAGGAGATCGACGAGGCGGCCATCGACGACCACGAGTCCGACGGCCACGACGTCCGGGGGTTCATGGTCCCGGATCGGCTACTGTCGAACGACCCCTGGCAGATCGGGGCATCGAACGACGTGCCAAACGACGCGGCTGACGACGCGGAGGACAGTTCTGAATAATGTGTTTGGGCATACCCGGAGAAGTACTGGAAGTCGATGGTGACAAAGCACGCGCCGAGTTCTGGGGCACCCAGAAGTGGGTCCAGATCGACATCGTCGGCGAGGAGATCACCGAGGGCGACTACGTTCTCAACCACGCCGGCTTCGCGATCCGCAAGATCTCCGAAGAGGAGGTCGAGCAGACCGTCGAGTACTACGAGTCGCTTCTGGGCACCGAGGAGGGCGAGGACCTGGACGTCGAGGCGCTCGACGGGGTCGGCGGCGGTGCCGGGCCCGCCGGCGGGGGGTCAGAGGGATGAGCGCCCGGGGGAGCGAGGTCCTGAAGTTCCGCGACCCCGACCGCGCGGAGGTGCTGTTCGACCGCATCGAGTCGCTGGTCGACTCGATCGGGCGGGAGGTCGCCATCATGCACGTCTGTGGCTCCCACGAGGAGGCCATCGCGAAGTACGGCCTCCGGAGCAACCTCCCCCGGGAGTTGACCGTGCGGATGGGACCGGGATGTCCGGTCTGCGTGACCGACATGCCCGAGATCGACGAGGGCATCCACCTCGCCGAGCAGGGCGTGACCGTCACGACCTTCGGCGACATGTACAAAGTACCCGGCACCGAGGAGAGCCTCCGGGACGCCGAGCGCGACGGCGCCAGCGTGGAGGTCGTCTACAGCGCGACCGACGCCGTCGAGTACGCCGAGGACCACCCCGAGGAGGAGGTCGTCTTCTTCGCGACCGGCTTCGAGACGACCGCCGCCCCGACCGCGGCGGTGCTGGCCTCGGACCCCCCGGAGAACTTCTCGGTGCTGTCGGCCCACAAGTACGTCCCGCCGGCGATGGCGGCCATCGCGGAGATGCCCGAGTCCGACATCGACGGTTTCCTCGGGGCCGGCCACGCCGCGGCGATCACCGGCTACGGCCTGTTCGAGGACGTCGTCGAGGAGTACGAGATTCCCACCGTCGTCGGCGGCTTCGAGCCGCTCGACGTGCTGCGGGCGCTCGCGGACCTGCTGGCGATGATCGAGGGCGGCGACGCCGCCCTCGGAAACGCCTACCCGCGGGTCGTCACGGAGGCGGGCAACGTCGCCGCCCAGGAGCGGATGTGGGACGTGTTCGAGCAGACCACCGGCGAGTGGCGGGGGCTCGATGCCATCCCCGGCGGCAACCTCCGGATCCGCGAGAACTACGCCGAGTACAACGCCCGCGAGCGCTACGAGATCGACCCCGACGTCGGCGAGGCCGACCCGCTGACGAAGAAATGCCTGTGCGGCGACATCATGGCGGGGATGGCCGACCCTGACGACTGCACGCTGTTCGGAACCGCCTGCACGCCCAGCGACCCCGTCGGGCCGTGCATGGTCAGCGACGAGGGGACCTGCCACATCTGGAACATGTACGGCGGGAGGCCGGAGGTGTGACCGTGCTGCAAGATGAGATCACCCAGGACCACGGCGCCGGCGCGGAGCCGATGCGGGACCTGCTGGAGGAACTCGTGTTGCCGCGGTTCGCCGGCGACGGCCGCGACGACGTGGGGCTGGCGGCGCTGGACGACGGTGCGGTGTTTCCGGTCGGCGACCACGCGGTCGTCGTCACGACTGACAACCACGTCGTCGACCCGTTACGCTTCCCCGGCGGGGACATCGGCCGACTCGCCGTCTCGGGGACGGTCAACGACCTCGCGATGATGGGCGCAACCGAGTCGGTCGCGCTGACGAACTCGCTGATCGTCGAGGACGGCCTCGACCTGGACGTCCTCGACGACGTGTTCGCCTCCATGGAGGCGACCTGCGAGGAGGCCGACTGCCGGATCGTCGCGGGCGACACGAAGGTGCTGGCCGGCGACGACGTCGACCGACTCGTGATGAACACCGCCGGCGTCGGCCTCATCCCCCGCGGCGAACACGTCTCCGACGCCGGCCTCCGGCCGGGCGACCGGGTCGTTGTGTCGGGCACCGTCGGCGACCACGGCATCGCGCTGCTCGCGGCCCGCGAGGACATCGGGTTCGGCGCCGAACTGGAGAGCGACGTGGCGCCGATAGACGACCTGGTCGACCTCGCCCGCGAGGCCGGCGAGGTGACCGCGAT
>JAZKSB010000089.1:0-8303 GCA_036626315.1 Halobacteriales archaeon | reverse complement strand
GGTCGCCGGCCTCGACCTTGCGCTTGAGGAGATAGGCCGGCTTGTAGCGGTCGCCCAGTTCCTCGTGCAGCGTCTCGGAGGCGTGCAGACAGACGTCCAGACCGATGTGGTCGGCCAGTTCGAGCGGCCCCATCGGGACGTTCGTGCCGAGTTTCATCCCGCGGTCGACGTCCTCCTTGCTCGCGACGCCCTCGTCGTACGCACGGATCCCCTCGTTGATCCAGGGCATCAGGATGCGGTTGGTGACGAACCCGGGCTTGTCGTCGGACTCCCAGGTCGTCTTGCCCAGCGCCTCCGCGACGTCGTGGGCGATCTCGCGGGTCTCCTCGGTGGTCTCCTCGCCGACGACGACCTCGACGCCCTCCATGATCGGCACGGGGTTCATGAAGTGCAACCCGACGACCCGTCCTGGGTCGTCGGTGGCGCTTGCGATGCTTGTGATCGACAGCGTGCTCGTGTTCGTCGCGACGACGACGTCCGACGCCAGCAGCGCGTCCAGGTCCTCGAACACGTCCCGCTTTATCTCCATATCCTCGACGGCGGCCTCGACGACCACGTCGCTGTCTCCGAAGTCATCGAGGTCGGTGGTCCCCTCGATGCGGTCGACGGCGGCGTCGGCCTCGGCCTCGCTCAGCGTCTCGCGGTCGACGAGCCGGGCCAGGCTGTCCTCGATCCGGTCGTAGCCGTCCTCGACGAACGACTGCTCGACGTCGCGCATCACGACGTCGAAGCCGTTCGTCGCGGCGACCTGTGCGATGCCGGCGCCCATCGTCCCGGCGCCGACGACGCCAACCTGCTCGATGTCGGATACTCCACGCATGGGCGACAGTTCGAGCGAGGCCGACGTAAGCGTGCCGACCTGGATCGGGCGCCGGGCCGTCTCGCCGTTTCGCCGCCCGCGGCGCCGCCGATTCTGTCGCGGGGCCGAACGTTTAAGACGGGTCGCCGTCTCGGTTGGATTACTGGAGCGGCCACATGACCGAGGACACGGACCCCGGCGACGAGGACCTCACGGACCTCATGTACGTCGGCCCGGCGACAGCAGAAATCATCGCCGGGGCCGGATTCGACGTCGAGGACATCCGAGACAAGCGGGTGTCCTACCGGAACCTCGTCGACGCGGGTGCGAACGCGGGCGTGGCCACGAAGATCCGCAGGGAGCACTCGCTGGCGTGGTCGATCACCGGCGAGACCGACCAGGACCTGGGCAAGCGATCCGACCAGGTGAGGGGACTCAGCGACGAGGAGCGAGCCTGGGTGAGCGCGAGTTCCGGGGACTGGTCCGCCGAACCGAACGCGACGGGAACGACCGGCGACTCCGCGGCGGAGGCCGACGGCAGCGGCGACGCCCAGGTGGCCGAGGCGGCCTGGCGTGACCGGAGCAAGCCGACGCCGGTCACGGATCTGGACGCCGTTTCCGAGGACGACGCCAAGGTACTCGCCTCAGCGGGCATCAACTCCGTGCGGAGCCTCGCCACCATCACGCCCGAGCACGTCGCCGACCTCCTGGGCCTGGACGAGGAGAACGTGACGCGCTGGCGCGACGAGGCCGTCGAGGAGATCTGACGGCGCGAGCGCCTGCCCCTCGAGGAGATCTGACGGCGCGAGCGCCTGTCCTCAGGGCAACGAATTCACTGGCAAACTGCCGCTGGTTTCCCCCATAGCGGCGCCGCCGCTTGGCCTCCAGGCAACGACCCACCGAAGGGAAATTCATTTCTTCGCGGTGGCCGCATGCGGGTGCATGAAAGTTCGTATCGGCGACGGGGCGAGCGACGAGGAGGCGTCCGCCATCGGCGCGGCGCTAGCCCGCCGGTTCGGCGACGACGTGGAGGTGTACGTCGGATCCGCCGACGAACCGGCGGCGATCGAGGAGGCGACGGGGTCGGCGCGCGCGCCGCCGCCTGCCGAGGACGGCCTCGGCCCCACCGAGCGCGAACTGCAACTCTGGGAGGAGATAGAGGAGATCCACGAGGGCGGCCCCGAGAAGTACAAGGAGCAACTTCCCGAGGAGGGCAAGCGGTTCGTCCGGGACCGCATCGACCTGTGGTTCGGCGAGGACGGCTTCCTGTTCGAGGACGGCCGGTTCGCGGAGTTCGACGCCGACGACCGCCTGCCCGCCGACGGCCTCATCACCGGTGGGGCGGAGATCGAGGGCCGCGAGGTGCACTTCATGGCCAACGACTACACGGTCAAGCGCGGCAGCATGGCCGAGAAGGGCGTCGACAAGTTCCTCAAGATGCAGCAGCGCGCGCTCAAGACCGGCCGGCCGGTGCTGTACCTGATGGACTCCTCCGGGGGACGCATCGACCAGCAGACGGGCTTTTTTGCCAACCGCGAGGGGATCGGCAAGTACTACTACAACCACTCGATGCTGTCGGGGTACGTCCCGCAAGTCTGTGTCCTGTACGGCCCCTGCATCGCGGGGGCCGCTTACACCCCTGTGTTCGCCGACTTCACGGTCATGGTCCGAGGGATGTCAGCGATGGCGATCGCCAGCCCCCGAATGGTCGAGATGGTCACCGGCGAGGAGATCGGCCTCCAAGAACTCGGCGGCCCGGACGTGCACATGCAGGAGTCCGGCAGCGCCGATCTCATCGCCGACGACGAGGAGCACGCCCGGGAACTTGTGGCTGACTTGATGGGGTATCTGCCGGACAACGCTAACGAGGACCCTCCGAAGGCGGACCCGAAACCCCCGGCGAAGTCGCCGGCGGGCATCGACTCGGTCGTCCCCGAGGACCCCAACCGAGGCTACGACGTGATGGACGTCATCGAGCGGGTCGTCGACGCCGACTCCTTCTTCGAACTTCGCCCCGAGTACGGTCGCGAAATCGTCACCGGCTACGCCCGCATCGACGGTCGCCCGGTCGGGGTTGTCGCTAACCAACCGGCCCAGCGGGCCGGCGCCATCTTCCCGGACGCCGCCGAGAAGGCCGCGGAGTTCATCTGGAAGTCAGACGCGTTCAACGTTCCGCTGCTGTATCTCGCCGACACGCCCGGGTTCATGGCCGGCAGCCAGGTCGAGAAGGACGGCGTCCTCGAGAAGGGCAAGAAGATGATCTACGCCACCTCCTCGGCGACGGTGCCCAAGCAGTCGGTCGTCGTCCGGAAGGCCTACGGCGCCGGCATCTACGCGATGAGCGGTCCGGCCTACGATCCCGAGAGTACCCTCGCGCTCCCCTCCGGCGAGATCGCGATCATGGGCCCCGAGGCGGCGATCAACGCCGTCTACGCCAACAAACTCGCGGACATCGACGACCCCGAGGAGCGCGAGCGCGTCGAGCGGAAACTTCGGGAGGAGTACCGCGAGGACATCGACGTCCACCGGATGGCAAGCGAGACCGTCATCGACGAGATCGTCCCGCCCTCGACCCTGCGGGAGGAACTGGAGCGCCGCTTCGAGTTCTACGAGACCGTCGACAAGGACCTGCCCGACAAGAAACACGGGACGATACTCTGAGCGCAACGGGAGCGAGCGCCTCCGGCCGGTTCCTGCCGACCGGACCGGGCGGGTAAACCCGAAGAAGTCCCTCGGCAACCGCTACAGCAGGTGTGCGCCCTCGGGCGAGATCCGGGTCCGACCGGACGCCGTCGCCCCGTCGAACGGGTCGGCCGGTCCGTCCCCCCGGACCGTCCCGTCGGTCCCGACCGCAATGACCGTCTCCCCGACCATCGCCATCGTCGCCGCGCCGCCCTTCTCCCGGACTGTCTCGACCGCGCGTCGCACCCGCGGGGTCACCAGTCCCGTGTCCTCGGCGAACGACCAGCCAACCTCGAAGATGTCCGAGAGCGGGGCCTCCGGGTCGAACGCCGCAAACCCGCGTTCGGCGGCGGTCCCGACCCGGGCCATCGCGCTCTCGTCGCCGAGGACCGACCCGGTCTCGATGTCGCCAAACGTCGCGTAGGCCACTTCGTCGGTGCGGTCGGTCCGCTTTCGTGCGTCGCCGAGGTCCCAGGCGAGGCCGCCCATCTCCTGGACGTAGACGTCGCTGACGCCGGTGTTTGCCCGGCGTTCGGCTTCCGCCGCGACCTCGACCAGTCGGTCGCGGCCGAGATAGAGGTCCCACTCGGCGCCGGCGGCGAGGACGGTCGCAAGCGTCGCCGCGCCGCTCGATCCGAACCCGCAGCCGAGGGGCACCTCGGCGTCGAGTTCGACGCTGGCGTCGATGCCGAGTCGCTCGACCGCGAGTTCGACCGGCTCGAAGTCGGTCGGCTCGCCGTCCAGTAGTACGCGGCTCTCCGTCGCCGGTTCGACCGTCGCCGTGACGCCGTCTTCGGTGGCGAACGAGACCCCTCCGCCGGGGGCGTCCGGCGGGGCGAACAGCGCCGTGACGCTACCGGGTGCCCACGCTTGCATGTCGCGAGACTCGGTGCCGCCGGGTCAAGTGAATTTGGAAAGCGGACTGCCGGTCGCCCGGCGCCGGCATGCGGTCGCAGGCGAGCCAGGCCAGCGGCCTCACAGTCCGGAGCGACCGGGTGTGGGTCAGGCTTCCGGCCCGCCGTCCGGAGCGACCGAGTCGGCCCTGGCGCGGGCCGTGTTTGCGGTCGCGGGCCGGGCCGCGAACTCGACGACGGCCGCCTCGCTGCCGTACTCCACCTCGACCCGTGCGGCGTGGTCGTGGATCCACGACACGAGCGACATCGCGTCGTCGGACAGCGGAAGCCGCAGGCGCTCGCGGGTCAGGTCCGGCAGCGCGTCCAGAAGCACCCCCTCGAGCGGTTCGAGGTCGCCCGATCTGGCGCTGATCGCGACCGGGTTCTCGACGGCGTCGGCCAGTTCCGCCCGCCGGTCGGCGCCTTGGGCTTCGTCCAGTCGGTCGACCTTGTTCAGCGCTGTGACGACCGGCACCTCGTCGGGGACCGTCTCACGGGCGGTCTCCAGTTTCCGGCGGGCCTCCGCCGGGGGCTGGGCCAGATCCACGACGAGGATGACCGCGTCGGCCTCTTCGACTTCCCTGAGTGTGCCCCGGAACGACTCGACGAGCCAGTGTGGGAGGTCGTCGAGGAACCCGACGGTGTCGGTCAAAAGCAGTTCCCGCCCCCGGATCGTCGCCCGGCGCGTGGTCGTTTCGAGGGTCGCAAACAGGCGGTCCTCGACGCCGACGGTCTCCTCCACGTCGGCGTGTGCCGACTCGTCGAGGGACATGTCGTCGGCCAGACGCCGAAGCAGTGTCGACTTGCCGGCGTTCGTGTAGCCGGCGATCGCGACCAGGTCGAATCCCTGTTCGCGCCGGGCCTGGCGGTGTTGCTCGTCGACGGGCGGCAGGTCCGCGAGCCGCCGCTCCAGTTCGTCGATCCGGTCCCGGAGGTCGTACAGCGGCGTCCCGCTCTCGGTCCAGCGATTCATCAAGCCCTCGTCGCTGCGGGCGCGGACCCGCGGCAGCCGGTACCGCAGGCGTGCGAGTTCGATTTGCAACTGGGCGCGGCGGCTCCGGGCCTGATCGGCGAATATCTCCAGCACGACCCGGTGGCGATCCATGACCCGGGCGCCGACCCGCTCTTCCAGAGCCACGGTCTGCTGTGGGGTGAGGTCGTTGTCGAAGACGACGGTGTCGGCGCCCGTCTCCTCGACCGTCGCCCGCAGTTTCTCGACCTTCCCCTCGCCGAACTGGAGCCCGGGATCCCTCGCGCGGGACTGGGTCACTTCGCCGACGATCTCGGCGCCGGCGGCTGTCGTCAGGTCGCGTATCTCCTCGGTGTCGGGCGTTCCCTCGTCGGTGCGTTTCGCGATGACTGCCGTCTGTAACATGATCGGTGTGGGGACTGCGTGGTTCGGTGCGATGCCCCACGCCCGGCCGCGTCGTGGCGTCAAAACGCGTCGGCCAGTGCCGCGGCCGGGCGAACGAGTGCGACCGGCGCGACGACTCCGCAGGTCGGTCCGCAGTCGACGACCGACCCGAAGCGCCGCCCCGGTCAGAACGAGGAGAGGGTCTCCATCTCGGACTGCACAAATTCCGCCACCGTAAAGAGCGTTTCCCCGGCGTGTCCCGGTCCCGCACGGTCGCTGCGCGCCCCGGTACCGACCGTTCCCCGGTGTACACCGGTCCTTCACGGTCGCTGCGCGCCCCAGTACCGACCGTCCCCCCGACGTGCGCCGGCCCTATACGGTCGCTGCGCGCTTCGGCGCCGAAGCTCGACCACCGCCGCATCACTCCGGTTTCTTCAGCGACAACACCGTCCGCTCGAACTCGCACACCTTGAGGTCGCCGCCGTCGTCGTCCGCCCGGTTCACGGCGAACGCCTCCACCCGCATCGTGACCACCCCGCGCTCGCCGTCGCTGGTCTCGCGCTTGTCGACGACCGTCGACCGGGCCCGGATCGTGTCGCCGTGAAACACCGGACTGGGGTGTTCGACGCCGTCGTAACTCAGGTTGGCGACGATGGTGCCGTCGGTCGTGTCCGGGATGGTCAGCCCCACCGCCAGCGACATTGTCAGCAGGCCGTTGACGATGCGCTCGCCGAACTGCGTGTCCGCGGCGAACTCGGCGTCGAGATGCAGCGGCTGCTGGTTCATCGTCATGTCGTTGAACTGCTGGTTGTCCGCCTCGCTGACGGTGCGGCGCTTGTCGTGCTCGATGGCTTCGCCGACCGCGAACTCCTCGTAGTACAGACCCGTCATAGGGGGCGCGTCGGCCGGCGAGGTCAAAACGGTTGCTGGTCTGCAGGCGCGGCGGATGGTATGTGATCGCGTGCCGTCGTCTCGGCAGTAACCGCCGCGAGTGCACCGCCGTCGTCCCGGCAGTTGTCGCCCCAGGTACCACGCCGTCGCCCCGACGCTTAACGCCCCGGCCGCCGTGGGTCGGAGCATGACTCGACGCAGCGTGCTGTTCACGCCGGGCGACCGCCCGGACATGCTCAGGAAGGCGCCCGATGCCGGCGCCGACGTTCTGGTGTTCGACCTGGAGGACGCCGTGGCGCCCGCCCGCAAGGACGAGGCCCGGGCGGCGGTCAACGAGGTGCTCGCCGACCCCGGCTTCGACCCCGACGCGGAGATCTGCGTGCGTGTCAATCCGACGGGGATCGCCGCGGACGACGAACTGAACGCCGTGCTGGACGGCCTGGGGCCGGACGACCTCGACTCGGTGATGCTGCCGAAAGTCGAAACGGCAGACGACGTTGAGACGCTAGCACGGCTGGTCTCCGAACGATGGACGCGGCTCCCGGTGCTTGCACTGGTCGAGAGTGCCGCCGGCGTGCTCCACGCGGAGACCATCGCCGAGGCGGCCCCGACGGCCGCGCTCGTGTTCGGAGCGGAGGACCTGGCAGCGGACCTCGGGGCCACCCGGACCGACGAGGGGGCCGGAGTGTCCTACCCCCGCCAGCACGTGGTCCTGGCAGCAAGCGCCGCCGGCGTCGACGTCATCGACACCGTCTTCACAGACTTCGAGGACGAGGCTGGCCTCCGTGCCGCGACCGAGCGTGCCGTCGAACTCGGCTACGACGGGAAACTCGCGATCCATCCCGCCCAGGTCGCTGTCGTCAACGAGGCGTTCACGCCGCCCCCCGGGCGGGTCGAGTGGGCCCGGCAGGTGCTGGCTGCCAAGCGGGAGGCCGACGAGGCGGGACGGGGGGTCTTCGAGGTCGACGGCGAGATGATCGACGCACCGCTGGTCGCCCAGGCCGAGCGGGTCGTCGAGCGTGCGCGGGCGGGGGACGCGATCGAGGACTGAGACTGCGGGTCATCGCCGGCCTGGAGGGTAGCCACGCCGGCTTCCGGCTCCCGGCGGACGAGACGACGGGCACCCCACGGTATATAATCACCTTAAATGGAAATTAAGTGTACCAATGGTACTCGTTCCGCCACGCTTAACCCACCGCTCGTGGATTCTTCGAGCATGTCCGACGAGGTGAACCCGTTCGAGAGCCTGCAGGAGCAGATCGACGACGCAGCCGACTACATCGACGCCGAGGAGGGCGTGCTCGAACGACTCAAAAACCCCGAGCGCGTCCTGGAGACGAACCTGTCGGTGGAGATGGACGACGGCAGCGTCGAGGTGTTCAAGTCGTTCCGGTCGCAGTTCAACGGCGACCGCGGGCCCTACAAAGGGGGCATCCGGTATCACCCGGGCGTCAGCCGCGACGAAGTCAAGGCGCTCTCCGGGTGGATGGTCTACAAGACCGCAGTCGTCGGCATTCCGTTCGGCGGCGGGAAAGGCGGCATCGTCATCGATCCCGCCGACTACACCGAAAGCGAACTCGAACGGGTCACCCGGTCGTTCGCGAAGGAACTGACCCCGATGATCGGCGTCGACCGGGACATCCCCGCGCCGGACGTCAACACCGGCCAGCGGGAGATGAACTGG
>JAZKSB010000088.1:0-8310 GCA_036626315.1 Halobacteriales archaeon | reverse complement strand
GTGTCCTTTTCGGCGCTGTCGGTCGAACGCGAGTCCGGATCGCTGAAGCTGATGCTGGCGCTGCCACACTCCCGCCAGGATGTCGTCGTCGGGAAGTTCGTCGTGCGGTCGGCGGCGATGGCGGTCGCCGTCGTCGTCGGGTTCGTGCTGCCCGGGATCGCGCTCGCAGCCTTCGCGGAGTTCCAGGTCGGCACCTACGTCGGCTACGTCCTCTGGGTCGTCGTGCTGTCGACGGTGTTCGTGGCCATCGGCGTCGGCATCTCGGCGAACACCACGACCCAGTGGCGGTCGATCGCCGTGATGCTCGCGTTCTACCTGGTGTTCGTCATCTTCTGGGTGATGCTGCAACTGGTGTTCGGGCTCGTGTTGCTGTTCCTGCTGTCGGAATGGCCCGAGTGGATGCCCTACACCGTCCAGGAGATGGCGCTCGGCCTGCGGGTCGTCAACCCGACGGGCGCGTTCAAGATACTCACCTCCGCGTTCCTGGAAGGCCAGTTGCTGGCCCCCGACGCCGGCCAGGCCCAGGGCGTTCGGGACCGCAGCATCCAGCTGTGGTCGCTCGCCAGCCTGGTGGCGTGGACGACGATCCCGCTTGCGCTGGGCATCTTGCGGTTCGACGACGCCGACCTCTGACTGCGGACGATTCGACCACGCCCACCTCTGACCGCGGAGATCGGCCCCGTCGCGGCTCGGCTGCCCGCTCGCTTAGACCACCCGATTTTCGAGGGCGTCGACGCCGCTCGACCGGTAGGCATCGTAGTTGTTCGCGAACAGGTCCGCCAGCCGGTCCGCGTACTTCGGCGTCGACCCCGCCATGTGGGGCGTCAGGACGACGTTCGACAGGTCCCACAGCGGCGAGTCCGGCGGCAGCGGCTCCTCCTCGAAGACGTCTAGCGCCGCCCCGCGGATGGTCCGGTACTGCAGCGCCCGGACCAGCGCCTCCTGGTCGACCACCTCACCGCGGGCGACGTTGACGAGCACGCCGTCGGACCCGAGCGTGCGGAGTTCCTCCCGGCCGATCAGGCCGCGGGTCTCGTCGGTCAGCGGGCAGGCCACCACCAGGTAGTCCGACCGCCGCAGCACCGTCGCCAGCCCGTCCGGGCCGAACGCCTCGTCGGCGGCCTCGGGGGCGTCCTCGGGCGTCCGTTTCGTCCCGACCACCTCCATCCGGAACGCTTGCCCGAGCTGTGCCACCCGGCTGCCGATGGCGCCCAGGCCGACGATGCCCAGGGTCTTGCCGGCGAGTTCGCCCGCGTCATGGTCGCGCTCCCAGACGCCGCGGGCCTGGTTGCGGGCGGCGACGTGCAGGTCCCGCTCGAAGGCGAGCATGTACCCCAGCACCTGCTCGCCGATGGGTTCGGCGTGGACGCCCGCCGCGCTGGTCAGGGCCACCCCGGCCTCCGAGAGGGCGTCCTGGGGCAGGTAGTCGACGCCCGCGCTCATCGCCTGGAGCCACCGCAACGCCGGGGCGTCGTCCAGGAGTTCGGCGTCGAACCGGCCGGTCACCGCAACCTCGGCGTCAGCGAGCAGGTCCCGGGTCTCGGCGGCCGTCTCCGCGACGGCCACGTCGAGTCGACCGGCGAGTTTCTCGGGCAGTTTTCCGCGCAGGTCCGGCGGCACCGTGTGCAGGACTGCGGCGTCGGTCATGGCTCGGTGGTCGGCGCCGGGACAGTTCAACGTTCGCTCACCGGCGAACGACGATGCCCACCACGAGCACCGGGAGTGACGTCCGGTGTCGGTCGGCGTCCCATCGAGGCCCCAGACGCCCCCGGCCTGCCCGCGGGCGGCCCCGGGGGCTTAACCCGCTCGGGAGTGCATGGTCGAGCATGCGCAAGGATTTCCTCCTGCTGAATCCGGGGCCGGTCCCGGTCTCGCGGGCGGTGCGCGAGGCGATGGCCGCCCCGATGGTCAGCCACCGCTCGGCGGCGTTCGAGGCCGTCTACCGGCGCGTGAGCGACGGGCTGGACTACGTCTTCGAGCGCTCGACGCCGACCGGCGAGTCCACCAGCGCCGGCGGGACGAGCCTCCCGCTGAACGGCACCGCGACGATGGGTATGGAGGCGGCGGTCGCCAACCTCGTCGACCCCGACTCGGAGGTCGTGTCGCTGGTCAACGGGAAGTTCGGCCGGCGATTCGCCCGGATCGCCGGGCGACACGCCCGGTGTACCCGCGTCGAGGCCGAGTGGGGGGCGTCGCTGGACCTCGACACGGTCCGGGACGCGGTCTCGGCGGAGACGGACCTCGTGACGATGGTCCACAACGAGACCGCAACGGGGCTTTTGAACCCGGTCGCCGCGGTCGGCGCGCTCGCCGACGAACACGACGCCGCGTTCGCCGTCGACGGGGTCACCTCCATTGGGGGCGACGAGTTCCGGATCGACGACTGGAACGTCGACGTCGCGGTCACCGACGCGCAGAAGGCGCTCGCCGCGCCGCCGGGACTGTCGGCGGTGTACGTGGCCGACCGGGCGCTCGAACGGATCGACGGCGAGGGGGCGCCGTTCTACGAGGACCTGGCGTGGCACCGCCGGAAGGCCGACGACGACCAGACCCCGTTCACCAGCGCCGTCCCGCTGTTCCGGGGGCTCGCGGTGGCCGTGGCGGAGATCCGCGAGGAGGGCATGCCCGCCCGGATCGAGCGCCACCGGCGCCAGGCCCGCGCGTTCCGGGCTGGTTTCCGGGCGCTGGGACTGGAGCGGTTCCCGACGCCGGAGAGGCCGACCGAGCTGTCGAACACCGTCACCGCCGTCTCGCTGCCGCCCGCCGCGAGGGGCGACCCCGGGGCGTTCTTCGACGCGGTCGCCGCCCGCGGCGTCTCGATCAGCGGCGGGCAGGGCCACCTCGGGGGCGAGATATTCCGGGTGAGCAACATGGGCGGGTTGACCCGCGAGCAGGTGCTGCGCGGCGTCCGGGCGGTCGGGGAAGCGCTGGGCGACGTCGGCGTCGACGCCGACCCTGCCGACGGCGTCGCTGCGGCGCGGGCGGAACTCTGAGGAGCCGGCCCCGCCAGCGTCGCTGCGGCGCGGGCGGAGCCCCGGGGGATCGGCTCTCTCGGCGGCGCTCCCGGGAGGACGTGTCGCCATCGGCGGCGCTCCCGAGAGGACGTGTCGCCGTCGGCGGCGCTCCCGGGAGGACGTGTCGCCATCGGCGGCGCCTCCGGGGAAGGCCCGACGACGACGGGCGGTCACCGGGTCGGGTGGCCGGTGTCGTTCAGCGCGGCCACCCAGGGGGGTCGGCTCACGGCCGCCTCGATGCCCGTCTCGACCTCGAACTCGACGTCCAGCGTGAACGCGTCGGCGGTCATCACGCCGCCCCAGCTGTCCGCCCGGACCACCGAACCCGAGACGTCAGCGGCCCTGATGGCGCCGGTGTCGGCGTCGACGATGACGAAGCCGCTGGCCTGGCGGACGTACAGCGACTGGCCGGCGTCACCCGACCGGCTTGGCCGGGTCACCCATCCCGACGTCGGCTCGTACCGGATCGCGGTCTCGCCGTCGTACGTCGTCGTCCCCTGTCGCTCGTAGCCCAGCAGCGACAGCCCGCGCAGCGCCGGACCGGGCTCTATCGTGGCCGCCGGGCGAGTCGCAGTTTCGAGCCGATAGGACGTGAGACTCGCCTGGTCCGCGGTGACGGCGCCGTTTGTCGTCGTCACCGCCTCCCGGAAGGTCGCCGCATCGTCGTAGGTCCGGCGGACGTACCGGGTGCGTCCCGAGCGGTAGGTGATCGACTGGACGACCTCCCCGCCCGGCGACAGCCGGGTGTCCTTGACGACCGGTGGGCGACGCGGGACGTACGTCCGCTGCCGGACGACCTCGCCGGCGAGTCCCTCCGACTCCATCGTGATCGTCAGCCGGTAGGATTCGTTCTCGGCAGGGGCCGCCAGCGGCTCGCCTGGCGAGGGGAGAAACGCCGGCCGGTCGGGGTCTCCCGGCGCCGGGTGGTGCACGAACAGCCCCCACCCGAGCGTCGCGGCGACGACCACCAGCACGAGGAGCACCGCGGGCAGGCGAACGCCCCGCGGGAGCCGTGGTCCCACCATCACGCCACCGTTCGTTACGGAGCGTGATAATATTTGACACTTGAACGCTCCCGGAGATGTCAGTTGCCATGTCCGACTGTCGGCCACCTCGCCATGTCCGACTGTCGGCCACGGATGTGCCCCGGTCGCACGCTCCGGCGAACCTTGCCGTAACTGACGCTCATAAATTGATGTAGAGCTATGATTGTCACACATGACAGATCGTCGGTTCGCGACCCGCTCCATCCACGCGGGCCAGCAGGTCGACGCGTCGACGGGGGCCGTCGCACCGCCCATCCACCAGACGACCTCCTACGAGTTCGAGGACGCCGACCACGCCGCCTCGCTGTTTGCTCTGGAGGAACCGGGCCACATCTACACCCGCATCAACAACCCGACCACCGGGGTTCTGGAGGAGCGACTTGCCGCCCTCGAAGG
Organism: Halobacteriales archaeon; assembly: GCA_036626315.1. Taxonomy (GTDB): domain Archaea; phylum Halobacteriota; class Halobacteria; order Halobacteriales; family PXRE01; genus PXRE01. The sequence goes on along the minus strand of JAZKSB010000088.1, from coordinate 3,854 downwards.
GGGAACGGGGGCCGTCGCGACCGCCAGCGGGATGGCGGCGTTCGACACCGCCGTCACGCTGCTGGCAGCGGCAGGGGACAACGTGGTCTCCGCGAAGGCGCTGTACGGCGGCACCGTCACCTACCTCACCCACACCGCAAGCCGGCGGGGGATCGAACCCCGGTTCGTCGACACGCTGGACTACGACGCCTACCGGGAGGCCATCGACGAAGACACCGCCTTCGTCCACCTCGAAACGATCGGTAACCCGGCGCTCGTGACCCCCGACATCGAGCGGGTCGCCGACGTCGCCCACGAGCACGGCGTCCCGCTGGTGGTGGACAACACCTTCGCGACGCCGGCCATCTTCAACCCCATCGAGCACGGCGCCGACGTCGTCTGGCACTCCACGACGAAGTGGCTCACCGGGGCGGGGACGACCGTCGGCGGCGCGCTGATCGACGGCGGGTCCTTCGAGTGGACCGACGACTACCCCGAGGTCGGCGGCGAGAACCCCGCCTACCACGGCCTGAACTTCGCCGAGCGGTTCGGCGACGCCGCGTTCGCGGCGGCGGCCCGCGCCCGCGGCCTGCGGGACCTGGGCAACCAGCAGTCGCCGTTCGACGCCTGGACGACCCTCCAGAAGCTGGAGACGCTGCCGCTCCGGATGGAGCGCCACTCCGAGAACGCCCGTCTCGTCGCGAAGGCGCTCGCGGACCACCCGGACGTCGCGTGGGTCACCTACCCCGGACTGGACTCCCACGAGACCCACGACGACGCCGCGCGGTACTTCGGGGAGGCCTCACCCGACGGCGCGCCCGTCGACGGCTACGGCGGCATGTTGACCTTCGGGCTGGACGGAGGGTACGAGGCCGGGAAGCGGGTCTGCGAGGAAGTCGAACTCGCGACGTTCCTCGCGAACGTCGGCGACGCGAAGACGCTGATCATCCACCCCGCCAGCACCACCCACCAGCAACTCTCGGCGGTTGAACAGCGCGAGGCGGGGGTCACGCCCGACCTTGTGCGCCTCTCGGTCGGCCTGGAGGACCCCGCCGACGTCGTCGCCGACCTGGAGCGGGCCATCGAGCGGGCGACAGCCGAGGTGACGGAGGCGTGACGGCGGGCGAGAGCGACCTGGGCGTCGAACGCGACCGCATCGAGGTGCCCGGGTTCCGGTTCGAGAGCGGCGCCGAGCGCGACCTCCGCGTCGCCTACGAGACTTACGGCGACCCCGGGGCGCCCGCGGTGCTCGTGGCCCACGCTCTGACCGGCAGCCACCACGTCGCCACCGTGCCCGACCCGGAGGCACTTCCGTACGACCCGCCACAGAAGCCGGTGGAGGGCCAGGCCGCCGGCTGGTGGTCCGACGTGGTCGGCCCCGGCAGACCGATCGACACCGACCGGTACTTCGTCGTCGCCGTGAACGTCCCGGGGTCGCCGTACGGCACCACCTCGCCGGCGACCCCGCCCGCAGATGCGCCCGGCGCGTGGCCCGACGCCGACGGCGTCCGGATCGGCGATGCCTACCCCGCAGTCGCCGTCGCCGACTGGACCCGGGCCCAGCGAGCGGTGGTCGACTACCTCGGCATCGACCGCCTGCACGCGGTCGTCGGCGGCAGCGTCGGGGGACTGAACGCGCTGGACTGGGCACGACGCCACCCCGACCGGGTCGAGAGAGTCGTCCCCATCGCCGCGGCCCCCCGCGTGGACCCGCAGGTGCTGGCCATCGACGCGGTCCGGCGGCGGGCCGTCGAGACGGCGGGCGAGGACGGCCTCGCGCTGGCCCGGCAACTCGGCCACGCCCTCTACCGGTCGAAGGACTCGCTGGCCCGGCAGTTCGGCCGCGATCCCGCCGACGGGGACCCGACCGGACGGTTCGCCGACGCCGCCGCCGAACCGTATCTGGCGGTCGCCTCCTACCTGGACTACAACGGCGAGCAGTTCGCCGAGCGGTTCGACCCGACCGCCTACCTGCGGCTGCTGGACGCGATGGACGGGTTCGACCTCGCGGACGGCCAGGGGTCCGACGCCGCCGCACTGTCCGGGTTCGGAGGCGAGGCGCTCGTGGTGTCGTTCGCCGGCGACTGGCACTTCACGGTCGAGGGCGCCCGCGCCGCCGCCGACGCGGTGCAGGCCGGCGGCGGGCAGGCGGTCCACCACGTCGTCGACTCCGACTACGGCCACGACGCGTTCCTGGTCGAGTCCGGGACGTTCGAGGCTGCGCTGTCGGCGTTTCTCGCGTCGGGAGTGGCCGGCGTGCCCAGCCCCGACGGCGGGATTCCCGGTCGCGTGGAGTCCGCCGAGTGAGCGGAGCGAAGGCGCTCGCCGGTCAGAACACGCCCCGCTCGGCCAGCACCGTCCGGAGCTCCGCCATCGTCTCGACGGTGACGTCTGCGGCCTCGCCGACCCCGGGCTTCGGGTCGAATCCGACCGGGAGCCCGGCGACCTCCAGCATCGGCACGTCGTTGGCGCCGTCCCCGACCGCGACCGTCTCCTCGAGGCCGTGGCCGCGCTCGGCGGCCACGCGCCGGAGGGCGTCGTCCTTCGTCCCCTCGACCAGCGGTCCCGAGACATCGCCCGTGAGGCGGCCGTCGACGACCGACAGCCGGTTGGCGACAAGGCCGTCCACCTCGACGCCGCCGGCCGCCAGCGCCTGACGGACGCCCCGCTCGAACCCGCCGGTCAGCACCACCGCGTCGTTGCCCGCCGCGCGGACGGCGTCGATCACCGCTGCGGCGCCCGGCCGGAGGGTGACGTGCTCGAAGGCCGCCGCCAGGTCGTCCTCGTCGAGTCCCGAAAGCAGCGCGACCCGCCGCCGGAGGCTCTCGGCGTAATCGAGTTCGCCGCGCATCGCTCGCTCGGTTATCTCGGTCATCCGGTCTTCGACTCCCTTGCGCGCGGCCAGGTGGGCGGTCATCTCCGAGTCCGCGAGCGTGCCGTCGAAGTCGAACGCGACGACCGTCATCGACGGGACTACGCCAAGCGGCGCCTAAAGGGTTCGCTCCGGCGGCGCGTTCCGGCCTGCCTTGCGCGCGGCGGCACGCTTTTGTCCGCCCGCCGACGGGTGACGGACATGAAGGTCCTCGTCACCGACCCCATCGCCGACGCCGGCATCGAGCGGCTGTCGTCGGCGGGCCACGACGTCGAGACGGCCTCCGACCTTGACGGCGACGCGCTGGCCGCCGCCGTCGCATCCGCCGACGCGGTGGTCGTCCGGTCGGGCACCGAGGTGTCCGAAGACCTGCTGGACGCCGCGCCGGACCTTCGCATCGTCGGACGGGCGGGCATCGGCGTCGACAACATCGACGTCGACGCCGCCACCGAGCGCGGCGTGGTCGTCGCCAACGCCCCGACCGGCAACGTCAGGGCCGCCGCCGAGCACACCGTCGCCATGACGTTCGCCGCCGCCCGGTCGATCCCGCAGGCACACGCCCGCCTGCGGGCCGGCAAGTGGGCGAAAGGCGAGTTCCTCGGGACCGAACTCGCCGGGAAGACTCTCGGCGTCGTCGGCCTGGGCCGTGTCGGCCGGGAGGTGGCCGGAAAGCTCGACGCGCTGGGGATGGAGCTCCTCGTCTACGACCCGTACGTCAGCGAGGACCGCGCCCGACAGATCGGCGCGGAACTGGCCGACCTGGGGGCGGTGCTCGACCGGGCCGACGTCCTCACCGTTCACACGCCCCTGACGCCGGAGACGGAGGGGTTGATCGGCGGGGACGAACTCGCACGCCTGGGCGAGGGGTATCTCGTCAACTGCGCCCGGGGCGGGGTCGTCGAGGAGGACGCGCTGGCCGCCGCCGTCGCGGACGGTCCCCTCCAGGGAGCGGCTGTCGACGTGTTCGCCGAGGAACCGGTCTCGCCGGACAACCCGCTTCTGG
>JAZKSB010000087.1:0-8362 GCA_036626315.1 Halobacteriales archaeon | reverse complement strand
ACCTGGGTCTCCTCGCACGGCCTCGGCGCGATGGGCTACGGCCTCCCCGCCGCGATCGGCGCCCGGTACGGCGCCGACGCGACCGGCGGCGAGGACCGGCCCGTCGTGCTGTTCGACGGGGACGGCTCCTTCCTGATGACGATCCAGGCACTCGCCGTGGCCGTCCGGGCGGACCTGGACGTCACCGTCTTCGTCCTCAACAACGAGTACATCGGAATGGTCCGCCAGTGGCAGGACGCCTTCTACGACGGCCGGCGGATGGCCGCCGACTACGAGTGGGTCCCCGCGTTCGACGACATCGCCGAGGCGTTCGGCGCGAAGGGGTTCCGCATCGACGACTACGACGACGTCTCCGGCGTCGTCGAGGGCGCGCTCGGCTACGACGGGCCCGCGGTCGTCGAGGTCCACGTCGACCCGACCGAGGACGTCTATCCGATGGTGAAAAGCGGCGGCGCCAACGGGCGGTTCGCCCTCTCGGAGGACCAGCTATGAGCCTGGACGGCCCCCCGCCGGAGGACCGCCCAGAACCGGACGGACGGCGCACCGCCCGTGGCAGGCGGATCGACCCCGACGCGGGCGCCGAACCGGAGCCACGCCGCGCCGTGCTCTCGATCGTGGTCGACCACGAACCCGGCGTGCTCTCGGAGGTGTCCGGCCTGTTCAGTCGCCGGCAGTTCAACATCGAGAGCCTGACCGTCGGACCGACGACCGGTCCCGACCGCGCCCGGATCACGGTCGTCTGCGAGGAGCCCGAGCACGCCGTCGCACAGGTCAAAAAGCAGGTCGCGAAGCTCCTGCCCGTCGTCTCGGTGCGCGAACTTCCCGACGACGCCATCCGGCGGGAACTCGCGGTCGTCAAAGTCGACGCCGACGACCCCGGGGCGGTCCAGGGCGTCGCGGCGATGTACGACGCCACGGTCGTCGACGCCTGCCCGGAGACGGTCACCGTCGAGGTGACCGGCAGCCGGGCGAAGATCGACGCCGCCGTCGAGACGCTGGGCCGGTTCGGCATCCGCGAGTACGTCCGCACCGGGACCACCGCGATGGCTCGGACGACCGAGGGGACCAACGACGCCTCGACCGAGGGGACGACCGACGCGTCCGAGGAGACGACCGACGCGTCCGGGGCCGCAGACCGCACCGCCGGCCCGTCCACAGGACAGCACGCAGCAGACACCCACGCCGCGCACCACCGGAACACACCCACCGATGACTGACCAGTTCACCACCGCCGTCTACCGCGACGACGACGCCGACGCATCGCACATCCAGGACGAGACCGTGGCCGTGATCGGCTACGGCAGCCAGGGCCACGCCCACGCGCAGAACCTCGCCGACAGCGGGGTCGACGTGGTCGTCGGCCTCCGGGCCGATTCCGACTCCAGGCGGGCCGCCCGCGAGGACGGCCTCCAGGTGGCGACGCCACGGGAGGCAACCGCGACCGCGGACGTGGTCTCGCTGCTGGTGCCCGACACGGTCCAGCCGACGGTCTTCGAGACCATCCGCGACGGCCTCGATCCGGGCGACACCGTCCAGTTCGCCCACGGGTTCAACGTCCACTACGACCAGATCCGACCGCCGGAGCACGTCGACGTGACGATGGTGGCGCCGAAAGGCCCCGGCCACCTCGTGCGGCGCAACTACGAGGCCGGCGAGGGCACGCCCGGCCTGTTCGCGGTCGAGCAGAACTACTCGGGGACGGCCCGCGAGGAGGCGCTGGCGTACGCGAAGGCCATCGGGTGCACCCGAGCGGGCGTCGTGGAGACGACGTTCCGCGAGGAGACGGAGACCGACCTGTTCGGCGAGCAGGCGGTGCTCTGTGGCGGGGTCACCGAACTCGTGAAGGCGGGCTTCGAGACGATGGTCGAGGCGGGGTACAGCCCCGAGATGGCGTACTTCGAGACGATGAACGAACTCAAACTCATCGTCGACCTGATGTACGAGGGCGGCCTCGGCGGGATGTGGAACTCCGTCTCTGACACCGCCGAGTACGGCGGTCTCACACGGGGGGAGGCCGTCGTCGACGACGACGTTCGCGAGAACATGGCGGATGTCCTCGAGGCGGTCCAGGACGGCACCTTCGCCCGCGAGTGGATCACCGAAAACAGGGCGGGGCGACCGAGTTACGGTCGCCGGCGAGCCGCCGACCGCGAGCACGACATCGAGGCCGTCGGCGAGCGACTGCGCGGCCTGTTCGCGTGGGCGGACGACGCCGCCGCCAGGGAGGTGCCCGCCGATGACTGACGACGACGGCCAGCGCAAGACCGACGGGACGCCCGGCGGGACGGGCGGGCCCCGCGGCACGATGGCCGACGTGAGCCACACGCCGCCGGCCGGCACGGACGGCGCCGAGGCCGTGTTCGCCCGCGGCGGCGAGCAACTGGGGCCGCCTGCGACCGCGGACGCGGCGGGACGGCAAACCGACATCGAGTCGACGGACGACCGGTCGGAAGCCGAACACGGACAGCCCACCGGCGACGGACGCCGCAAGGAGGACGACCGGACCAATGAGTGAAGGAACGCTGTACGACGCCGTCTGGGAGCGCCACCGCGTCGACACGCTGCCCACCGGCCAGGACCAGCTGTTCGCCGGCCTCCATCTCGTCCACGAGGTGACCAGCCCGCAGGCGTTCGGCATGCTGCGCGAGCGGGACCTGACGGTGGCCTACCCCGAGCGGACCCACGCCACCGTCGACCACATCGTCCCGACGGACGACCGGACCCGCCCGTTCGACGACGGGGCCGCCGAGGAGATGCTCGCGGAACTGGAGCACAACGTCCGGGACGCGGGCATCCAGTTCAGCCACCCCGACACCGGCGACCAGGGCATCGTCCACGTCGTCGGCCCGGAGCAGGGGCTGACCCAGCCCGGGATGACCGTCGTCTGCGGCGACTCCCACACCGCCACCCACGGCGCGTTCGGCGCGCTCGCGTTCGGCATCGGCACCTCCCAGATCCGGGACGTCCTCGCGACGGGCACCGTCGCCATGGAGAAACAGGACGTCCGCCGCGTGGAGTTCGCCGGCGACCCGGGACCGGGCGTCGGGGCGAAGGACCTCGTGCTCGCCATGCTGCGCGAACTGGGCACGGACGGCGGCGTCGGCTACGTCTACGAGTACGGCGGCGAGGCCGTCCGCGCGCTGGGCATGCCCGGGCGGATGACCGTCTGCAACATGTCGGTGGAGGGCGGCGCCCGCGCGGGCTACGTCAACCCCGACGAGACCACCTACGAGTGGCTGGAAGAGACCGACGCCTTCGCGGACGACCCGGAGACGTTCGCCCGCCGCAAGCAGTACTGGGAGTCGATCCGGTCGGGGCCGGACGCCGACTACGACGACGAGGTGACCATCGACGTCGACGACCTGTCGCCGATGGTCACCTGGGGGACGACGCCGGGCCAGGCCGCCGGCGTCCACGACCCTATCCCCGACCCCGACGACTTGCCGGCGGGCGACCGCGAGGTCGCCCGGCGCGCCCAGGAGCACATGCGCGTCGAACCCGGCGACACGATGGCCGGCTACGACGTGGACGTCGCGTTCCTCGGGTCCTGCACCAACGCCCGGCTGTCGGATCTGCGCCGCGCCGCCGCGGTGATCGAGGGCAGGCAGGTCGACCCCGACGTCCGGGCGCTGGTCGTCCCCGGCAGCCAGCGCGTCCGGGCCGCCGCCGAGCGCGAGGGATTGGACGAGACGTTCCGGCAGGCGGGGTTCGACTGGCGGGCGCCGGGCTGTTCGATGTGTCTCGGCATGAACGACGACCAGCTGTCCGGCGACGAGGCCAGCGCGTCGAGTTCGAACCGCAACTTCGTCGGCCGGCAGGGCAGCACGGCGGGCCGGACAGTGCTGATGGGCCCCCGCATGGTCGCGGCGGCGGCGGTGACCGGCGAGGTGACCGACGTGCGCGAACTCCCGGAGGTGGCCGCCGCATGAGCCGCGAGGAGCCGGCCGCGGCGTCCGCAGCCGCCGACGCCCGGGGCGGTGGCGCACCCCGCGTCGAGCGGGTCGCGGGCACCGGCGTCCCGGTCAGGGGCAACGACGTCGACACCGACCAGATCGTCCCGGCGCGGTTCCTCAAGGTCGTCACCTTCGACGGCCTGGGGGAGGTCGCGTTCTTCGACCAGCGCTACGAGGACGACGAACCGCTCGAGCATCCGTTCAACGAGGACCGGTTCCGGGACGCGAGCGTCCTCGTCGTCAACGCCAACTTCGGGTGTGGCTCCTCCCGCGAGCACGCCCCGCAGGCGCTGCAGCGGTGGGGGATCGACGCCATCGTCGGGGAGTCGTTTGCCGACATCTTCGCGGGCAACTGCCTGGCACTGGGCATTCCGACGGTGACCGCCGACCCGCCCGCCGTCGCGGCGCTGCAGGACTGGATCGACGCAAACCCGGCCGGCGAGATCGCCGTCGACGTCGCCGGCGAAGCGGTCCGCTACGGCGACCGGGAGATCGACGCCTCGGTCGACGAGGCCCAGCGCACCGCGCTCGTCGAGGGCATCTGGGACACGACCGCGCTGATGCGGTCGAACGCCGACGCGACGGAGCGCGTGGCCCGTGAGTTGCCCTACGTGGAGGAGCCATGACCCACGACGCGATGCAGGACGGGGTGGACAGATGACCCACGACGCGATGCAGGACGGGGTGGACCGATGACACAGAAAATCGCCGTCATTCCGGGCGACGGGATCGGCGAAGAGGTCGTGCCCGCCGCGGTCGACGTGCTCTCGGCGGTCGGACCCTCGTTCGAGTACGAGTACGCGTCTGCGGGCGACGCGGTCCCCGTCGAGGCGGGCGGGCCGCTCCCGCCGGAGACCTACGACCTCGCCGCGCGGGCCGACGCCACGCTGTTCGGCGCCGCCGGAGAGTCCGCCGCCGACGTGGTGTTGCCGCTCCGGGACGCCGTCGGATCGTTCGTCAACGTCCGACCCGCGAGTGCCGCGCCCGGGGTCGACGCGCTGCGGCCGGAGACCGCCGTCACCTTCCTCCGGGAGAACACCGAGGGGGTCTACACCGGCGTCGAGACCCGCGAGGCCGGCCGCGCGACGCTCACCCGCGAGGTGACCGAGGCGGCCTCCCGCCGACTCGCCGAGTACGCCTGCGAGTTCGTCGCCGAGCGCGGCCTGGACGGGTTCACGGTCGTCCACAAGGCGAACGTCATGCGCGAGACCGACGGCCTGTTCCTGGAGACGGTCGAGGCCGTCGCCGCCGAGCGCGGCGTCGCCGTCGAGCCCGTCCTGATGGACGCCTTCGCGACCCACCTCTGTCTGGACCCCGACCGGTTCGACGTGGTCGTCGCGCCCAACCTCGCCGGCGACGTGCTCTCGGATCTCGCCGCCGGTCTCGTCGGCGGCCTGGGCCTGTTGCCCAGCGCCAACGTCGGCCCCGACCGGGGGCTGTTCGAGCCGGTGCACGGCTCCGCGCCGGACATCGCCGGCGAGGGCGTCGCCAACCCGGTCGCCGCGGTGCTGTCCGGCGCCATGCTGCTGGAGTTTCTGGGCCACGCGGTCGCGGGCCAGCAAGTGCGGGGCGCGGTCCGGACGGTTCTGCGGGAGGGACCACAGACCCCCGACCTCGGCGGGGACGCGACCACGGCGGACGTGACCGACGCCATCCTCGCGCGCCTGCAGGAGACCGACGGCGAGTCGGTCGCCGAACGCGCCCGTGCCGAGAACGCCGGTGCGACGGACGGCGACAGCGAGCGCGCGGACGACGCCAGCGCGACGGCTGTCGAACGCGACCGCGCCGGAGACGCCCGGCGCGAGGGCCCACAGTAATGGCGCTGGAGGCCGAGCGGGAACCATGAGCGACCGCGACCCCGCCGGCACGCGCCCCGAGAAGGACCCGAACCTGCGGAGCACGGAGGTCACGGAGGGGTTCGAGCGGGCGCCCCACCGGGCGATGTTCCGAGCGATGGACTACGACGACGCGGACCTGGCGTCGCCGATGGTCGGCATCGCCAACCCGGCGGCGGACGTCACGCCCTGCAACGTCCACCTCGACGACGTCGCCGCCGGCGCGCGAACCGGCGTCGAGGACGGCGGCGGGATGCCGATCGAGTTCGGGACCATAACCGTCAGCGACGCCATCTCGATGGGCACCGAGGGGATGAAGGCGTCGCTGATCTCCCGGGAGGTCATCGCCGACTCCGTCGAACTGGTCGCCTTCGCCGAGCGGATGGACGGCCTCGTGACCGTCGCCGGCTGCGACAAGAACCTGCCGGGCATGATGATGGCCGCCGTCCGGACCGACCTGCCGACGGTGTTCCTCTATGGGGGCTCGATCATGCCCGGCCACCACGAGGGCCGGGCGATCACCATCCAGAACGTCTTCGAGGGCGTCGGCGCCGTCGCGCACGGCGACATGACCGAGTCGGAACTCGCGGAGATGGAGCGACACGCCTGTCCCGGGGCCGGGTCCTGTGGCGGGATGTTCACCGCGAACACGATGGCCGCGATCAGCGAGGCGCTCGGGTTCGCGCCGCTGGGCAGCGCCAGCCCCCCGGCCGAGGACGAGTCACGGTACGAGGCCGCCCGCCGGGCCGGCGAACTGGCCGTCGACGCGATCGAGGCCCGACGTCGCCCGTCGGCGTTTCTCACCCGCCAGTCCTTCGAGAACGCCGTCGCGCTCCAGGTCGCGATCGGCGGGTCCACCAACGGCGTCCTCCACCTGCTGGCGCTGGCCGCCGAGGCCGGCGTGGACCTCGACGTTGGGGACTTCGACGACGTCAGCCGCCGGACCCCGAAGATCGCCGACCTGCAACCCGGCGGCGAGCACGTGATGAACGACCTCCACGAGGTCGGCGGCGTGCCCGTCGTCCTGCGGCGACTGCTCGAAGCCGGCCTCCTGCACGGCGACGCCGGGACGGTGACCGGTCGCACCGTCGCCGAGGAACTCGCCCACCTCGAGGACGCGGGCCGGCTTCCCCCCGAGTCCGAGGTCGAGGCGGACTTTCTGTCCCCCGTCGCGGACCCGATCCACGAGGAGGGCGCGATCAAGATCCTGACGGGAAATCTCGCGCCCGACGGCGCCGTCCTGAAGGTGACCGCCGAGGACGCGGTCCACCACGAGGGCCCCGCCCGGGTGTTCGACGCCGAGGAGGACGCGATGGCGTACGTCCAGTCGGGACAGATCGAGAGCGGCGACGTCGTCGTCATCCGCAACGAGGGTCCCCGGGGCGGCCCCGGGATGCGGGAGATGCTCGGCGTGACCGCGGCGGTCGTCGGCCAGGGCCACGAGGACGACGTCGCCCTGCTGACCGACGGCCGGTTCTCCGGGGCGACCCGGGGGCCGATGGTCGGCCACGTCGCCCCCGAGGCCGCCGTCGGCGGTCCCATCGCCGCGCTGGCGGACGGCGACCCCGTCCGCGTGGACGTGCCCAACCGGGAGCTGTCGGTCGGGCTGTCGGACGCCGAACTCGAGCGGCGACTCGACGCCAGGGACCCGCCCGAGCGCACTTACGAGTCCGGAGTCCTCCGGAAGTACGCCGACGCGTTCGGCTCGGCGGCGACGGGCGCGGTGACGAACCCAGCGGCCAGAGAACGCCGCGATTCGTAGGTTCCGGCGCTCTGGCGGCGTTCCGTCAGGCAGATCGTGGTCAAAGGTCGATTGGAGGAATTCCCACTTCCGTCCTGGCCAACGCTTTTCACTCTTTGAACCGTATGAGCAGTCATGAGCGATGAAACGGTTCAAAAAGGGCAGCGAAACGGGAGGTCGTACGTTCGACTCCCCGTCCCACTGGGTGATCCGGACGCGTTCCGACACAAGGCAACCGCGGACATTCTCCACATCCTCGTTGACAACCCGGACCGAGATTTCACGAACCGGGAACTCCACCGAGTGACGGGACGTGGCTTGAGCGGCGTGAACGCTGCCGTCGACACGCTTGAAGCACTCGGCGTGCTCACGGTCGATCGATCTGGCCGGGCAAATGCCGTCCGGATCGATCCAGCGATGCTTGTCAAACCCGACGATCCAGTGACGCTGATCCCGCAGTCGGAATATCACACGCCGGTCAGAGAGATACTGAACCGGCTCAATGAGCGAATCGATGGCGATCTCGGCGTGGTTCTCTTCGGAAGTGTCGCGCGCGGTACTGCTGATCGGACGAGTGACATCGATCTGTTCGTCGTGGTCGAGGACGGTCGGATGAAAGCACAGCGAGCGGCCCACGCCATCGAGCAAGAGATTGCCGAGGAACGATTTGGTGGCGAGCGGTACGAGGCACACATCGTCGTCGAGACGCGGGAGTCGGCATCCGGCCACGATCAAATTAGCGACATACTGGGCGAGGGGCTGACCCTGGGGAACTCACCGGCGCTCGATGCGGTGAAGCAGGAGGTGTTCGACGGCGGGGCTGACTGATGTCG
>JAZKSB010000086.1:0-8405 GCA_036626315.1 Halobacteriales archaeon | reverse complement strand
GGGTGTCCTGGGGCGGCGGTGGGCGGCCAGTGGGGGGGTGGTGGGTGGTGGTGGTGGGCCAGTTCGGGGGGCGGTCGATGGGTGCGTCCGGCGGTTCGGGGTCGGTCCACGTCCGCGTCAGTCCTCGCTGACGTCGGTCATTGCGATCCGCTGGATGCGCTCGATGCCGGCGATCTCCTCGACGACCTCGACGACGGGATCCGGAACGAGCGGTTCCCAGTCCCCGCCCTCGATCATGCGCTCCCGGACTTCGCGGCCCTTCAGGATCTCCCGGTTGAACATCCGCGAGCCCCGGACCTCGACGCCGGCCTCCTCGAACAGCTGTACGACCAGCGGATTGTTGGAGTAGGCGACCTCGAAACTCGGGCTCATGCTCCGGACGTGGCTGACCCACACGGAGTTGCGGTTCAGGTCCTCGATCGGCACCGGATAGGTCACGAGATCCATCTCCTGGAGCGCCTTCGTGATCATCATGATGCGCTCGCCGGCGGTGAACGGATTGCGGATCGTGTGGCTCTGGTCGGCGCTGCCGATCCCGACGACGAGTTCGTCGACCTCCTCCGCGATGCGCTCGACGACGCTGTGGTGGCCGTCGTGGTACGGCTGGAACCGGCCGATGTAGAACCCGCGGGTCACGGTCGATGTTTCGGCGGGTTCTTTTATAAGGATGGCGGGTTCGCCTTTCCGGAAGTAACGGGCTCGAAAGCACCGCTACCTATCGATTTCGAGTGGTCGGCGGATCGACGGCGCTGGGAGAAAGTATATCAGTCGCCGAACCTTGGTTTTTACCAGCGACAAGTCCATGAGCAACGACACGGACGCGGACGACGCTCCCTTCGAACGGCAGGAGGCACCCGGAGACGGGGAGGTCGGGTCCGTCACCGACGACCCGGGCCCGGACGAGCGCCCGGCGACCGACGACGGCGAAGACGGGTCGACGCTCGATGACCTCGGCAGCGACGTCGATGTGGAGGGCGACATCGAGATCCGCGAGGACGCCGAGGACGACCTGCTCGGCGGCCTCGACATCGAGACCACCGAGGAGATCGAGGTCCCCGACCGACTCGTCGACCAGGTCATCGGCCAGGGCCACGCCCGCGACATCGTCAAGAAGGCCGCAAAGCAGCGCCGCCACGTGATGATGATCGGCTCGCCCGGGACCGGCAAGTCGATGCTGGCGAAGGCGATGTCCGAACTGCTGCCACAGGAGAACCTTCAGGACGTCCTGGTCTATCACAACCCGGACGACGGCAACGCGCCGAAGGTCCGGACCGTTCCGGGGGGAAAGGGGGAACAGATCATCGAGGCCCACAAGGAGGAGGCCCGCAAGCGCAACCGGATGCGGTCGATCCTGATGTGGTTCATCATCGCCATCGTCATCGGGTACGCGCTTTTGATGCCCGGGGGCAGTCTCCTCCTTGGGATCATCGCGGCGGGCATCATCTATCTCGCGTTCCGCTACTCCAGCCGGAGCAACGACGCGATGGTGCCGAACCTGCTGGTCAACAACGCCGAGACCCGCACGGCGCCGTTCGAGGACGCGACCGGCGCTCACGCCGGCGCGCTGCTGGGCGACGTCCGCCACGACCCGTTCCAGTCCGGCGGCATGGAGACGCCCAGCCACGACCGTGTCGAGCCCGGTGCCATCCACAAGGCCAACAAGGGCGTGCTGTTCGTCGACGAGATCAACACGCTCGACATCCGCAGCCAGCAGAAGCTGATGACGGCCATCCAGGAGGGCGAGTTCTCCATCACCGGCCAGTCCGAGCGCTCCTCGGGCGCGATGGTCCAGACCGAGCCCGTCCCCTGTGACTTCATCATGATCGCGGCGGGGAACCTCGACGCGATGGAGAACATGCACCCCGCGCTCCGGGACCGCATCAAGGGCTACGGGTACGAGGTGTACATGGACGACACCATCGAGGAAACGCCCGAAATGCGCCGCAAGTACGCCCGGTTCGTCGCCCAGGAGGTCGAGAACGACGGCCGCCTCCCCCACTTCACCGACGACGCCGTAGAGGAGGTAATCCTCGAGGCCAAGCGCCGCGCGGGCCGGAAGGGCCACCTCTCGCTGAAGCTCCGCGACCTCGGCGGTCTCGTCCGCGTGTCGGGCGACGTCGCCCGCGCGGAGGACAAGGAGCGCACCGAGCGCGAGGACGTTCTCCGGGCCAAGCGCCGCTCGCGGTCGATCGAGCAACAGCTCGCCGACGACTACATCGAGCGCCGCAAGGACTACGAGCTGACCGTCAGCGAAGGGGCCGTCGTCGGCCGCGTCAACGGCCTGGCCGTCATGGGCGAGGACTCCGGTATCGTCCTCCCCGTGATGGCCGAGGTCGCGCCGAGCCAGGGCCCGGGCGAGGTCATCGCCACCGGGAAGCTCCAGGAAATGGCCAGGGAGGCCGTCCAGAACGTCTCGGCGATCATCAAGAAGTTCAGCGACGAGGACATCTCCCAGAAGGACGTCCACATCCAGTTCGTCCAGTCCGGTCAGCAGGGCGTCGACGGCGACTCCGCGTCGATCACCGTCGCCACGGCGGTCATCTCCGCGCTGGAGGACATCCCGGTCGAGCAGTCGCTGGCGATGACCGGGTCGCTGTCGGTCCGGGGCGACGTGCTCCCGGTCGGCGGCGTGACCCACAAGATCGAGGCCGCCGCGAAGGCCGGCGTCGACACGGTGATCATCCCGAAGGCCAACGAGCAGGACGTGATGATCGAAGACGAGTACGAGGAGTTGGTCGACGTCGTCCCGGTCAGCCACCTCAGCGAGGTGCTCGACGTCGCGCTGACCGGCGAACCCGAAAAGGACTCGCTGGTCGACCGCCTCAAGAGCATCACCGGCAAGGCCCTGGACCAGGAAGTCGGGCGCTCGGGCGACGTGACCCGCTGGTGGGCGGTCGCCGGGCTGGCCGGCGTCGTGCTGCTGGCGCTTCTCTCGCTTTCGCGGGCTTCACAGGCGGCGATCACCGACGGCGACGAGCCGCGTCGCCGCGACGGTACTGACGGCCTCCGGGCTCCCGAGCGGGCGCCGGTCGACCGCCGGCCACGGCGGGCACCCGCCGTCGTCGACCGAAACGCGTCTGGCAAGCGGCCTGAAGCCAGCACGGTCGGGCGGACGACGGGGCTCGACGCCCCCGAACGCGCCCCGGCCCTCTCGGACCCGGCTCCCGGGACGACGGGAGCGGTGCCCGACGCCGCCGCGCCGTCGACCTGGGCGCTGCTCGTCAACGTCGCGCTGACCCAGGGGCTGTTTCTGGTGGTGCTTGCGGGCGGCCTGGCGCTGTTCGGGGTTCGACCCGCCGACGTCGGCCTGGGGCCGACGACGCGTCTCCACGTCGCCGCCGGGGTCGCGCTCGGGGCCGCGCTCTATCTCGCCAGCGAGGCCGGCGGACTGGCCGCCGACCGGGTCGGCCTCGGCCACGACCGGCGGCTCCGGGAACTGCTCGCGCCGGAGTCGCCGGGCGGATGGGCCGTGCTGCTTCTGTTCGTGTTGCCGGTGATCGCAGGGTTCGAGGAGTTGCTGTTTCGCGGCGTGCTCATCGGCGCGCTCGCGGCGGGCTTTCCGGTCTCGCCGTGGCTGCTGGCGGCGGTCTCGTCGGTCGCGTTCGGGGCGGGCCACGGCGCCCAGGGGTGGGCCGGCGTCGTCGTGACCGGGGCGCTGGGGTTCGTTCTCGCCGCCGGGTTCGTGCTCACCGACAGCCTGGTCGCCGTCGTCGTCGCCCACTACCTGGTCAACGCCCTGGAGTTCGTCGTCCACGAGGGGTTCGACATCGAGTGGAGGGGCGAGTAGCCGACCGCGCTTCCGGCGGTCAGACCCCCTCGAGCGCGCCGAGTTTCTGCTCGACGGGTGCCGGCGCGCCGCTGGTGTCGTCCCGCACGCGGTGGTCGGGGATCAGCAGCGGCGCGGGGTTGTCCGCCAGCGCCTCGCGGACTGTCGCGTGGTCGTCCTCGTCGGCGGCGTCGAGTCCGGGGGTCATCCGTGCCAGTTGCTCGACGCCTACTGACTCGCCGTAGGGCACCCCCCGGAGCGTCTCCAGCACGGACCGCCCGTCGGTCGCCACGGTGAGCGCCACCTCGACGTCGTCGAATGTCTCGCGCTCGCCTTCGAGGTACGCGTCGATCCGGTCGAGTAACGGGTGGTCGGTGCCGGCGCCGTCGTCCGGTTCGGGGGGAAACGTCACGCGCAACACCTTCCCCTGGGCGTACCCGAACTGGACGAACCGTTCGAGGTACGGCGCCTCGCGTGCGTAGATCCCGTCCATGTCTCCCGCGTCGGGAGGCCGAGCCTTGTAGGTTCCCCACTCCGGCGGCTGGACCGCGCCAACCCCGGCGCTTGCCGGTCGGAAGCCTTATGTACAAAACAGGCCGTCAATGGACAATGATGAACACTACAGGAGAGATCGCGTCGTCGGTGCGGGACGTCCTGGCCGCTGCCCGCGAGCGTGCGCCGCCCGCTGGCGGGCCGGTCGACGTCGACGCGCGGTCGCTGCCCGCGACGCTTTCGGCGGCCGCCGCCGGCGGGCGGACGCCGGTGATCGCGGAGGTGAAGCCGACCAGTCCCACGACAGACGGGACGCGGGACGACGACCCCGTCGACCTCGCGCAGCGAATGGTCGACGGCGGCGCCGCCGCGCTATCGGTGCTGACCGAACCCGAGCACTTCGGCGGCGACCCGGACGCACTGGCCCGGGTGCGAGACGCCGTCGACGTGCCGGTAGTGCGCAAGGACTTCCTTCTGTCCGAGCGCGAACTCGACCGGGTCGCGGCGGACGCCGTGTTGCTGATCGCCCGGTTTCTCGACGACCTCGAACCGATGCTCGCGGCGGCCCGCGAGCGGGGGTTCCAGCCGCTGGTCGAGGTCCACACCCGCGACGAACTCGAGGCAGCGCTCGCCGCCGGGGCCGACGTGGTCGGCGTCAACAACCGGGACCTGGCGCGACTCGACGTGGACCTTTCCACCTTCGAGCGGGTCGCGCCCGTGGCGCCGGGCGATGCGACCATCGTCGCCGAGAGCGGCATCGAGACGCCCGCCGACGCCCGCCGGATGCGCGAGGCCGGCGCCGACGGCCTGCTCGTCGGGTCGGCGATCATGGACGGCGACGTCGAGGCGAACACACGGAGGCTGGTCGAGGCATGAGCGGGCGCGAGTCGCTCGCCGGCGACCGGCGCGGCGCCGACGGGAAGTTCGGGCGGTTCGGCGGCCAGTACGTTCCCGAGGCGCTGATGCCGGCCATCGAGGAGTTGACCGACGCCTACGAGCGCTACGTCCTGAACAACGAGGCGGGGTTCGTCGACGAGTTCCGCGAGCGCCTGGCGGACTTCGGCGGCCGGCCGACGCCGCTGCAGCGGGCCGACCAGTTGAGCGAGCGGTACGACAGCGAGGTCTACCTCAAGCGCGAGGACCTGCTGCACGGCGGCGCCCACAAACTCAACAACGCGCTCGGCCAGGTGCTGCTGGCGAAGTACATGGGCAAGGACCGCATCGTCGCCGAGACGGGCGCCGGCCAGCACGGCACCGCGACGGCGATGGCCGCGGCCCACCTCGACGTGCCCGCCGAGATATACATGGGCCGGACCGACGTCAACCGCCAGCGCCCCAACGTCTTCCGGATGCGGGCCAACGGCGCCGAGGTCAACCCCGTCGACGTGGGGTCGGGCACGCTCAAGGAGGCCATCAACGAGACGATGCGGGACTGGGCGACGAACGTCGAGGACACCCACTACGTCATCGGCTCGGTCGTCGGCCCGCACCCGTTTCCGAGCATGGTCCGGGACTTCCAGGCAGTCATCAGCGAGGAGGCCCGCCGGCAGGTGCGCGAGCGGGCGGGTCGGCTCCCGGACTCGGTGGTGGCCTGCGCCGGCGGCGGGTCGAACACGATGGGCGCGTTCGCGGAGTTCGTCGACGACGGGGCTGTCGACCTGTACGCCGTCGAGGCCGGCGGCGAGGCGCTCGAGGTCCGGCCCGACGAGGGGCTGGCGCCCCACTCCGCGTCGCTGTCGACCGGCGGAGAGGGCGTCCTGCACGGCGCCCGCACGAAGCTGCTGCAGGACCCGGACGGCCAGGTGCTCGAATCCCACAGCGTCAGCGCGGGCCTGGACTACGCCGGCGTCGGACCCGAACTCGCACATCTCGTCGAGACCGACCGGGTGACCCCCGTCAACGTCGACGACGACGCCGCGCTGGCGGCGTTCCACCGGCTCTCGCGGCTGGAGGGGGTCATCCCCGCGCTGGAGACGGCCCACGCGTTCGCATTCGTCGAGCAAAATCCCGCCGCCCTGGGGGACCTCGCGGTCGTCAACGTCTCCGGGCGCGGCGACAAGGACCTGGAGACGGTCATCGAGGAGACCGAGCGCCGCGACCTCGACGCCGCCGCCGACCTGGAGGTGTTCGACGGTGGCCTCTGAGCGACCTGCCGTCGCATCGGCCTTCGAGGACGGCCCGGCGCTGATCCCATACGTCACCGCCGGCGACCCCGACCTGGCGGCGACGGGCGAGTACGTCCGGGCGCTGGAGCGGGGCGGCGCCGACGCGATCGAACTCGGGATGCCGTTTTCGGAACCCATCGCGGAGGGGCCGACCATCCAGAACGCCATCTTCCGGGCGCTGGACGCGGGCACGACCCCCGAGCGGTTCCTGGAGATGGCTGCGGACCTGGACGTGGATGTGCCGCTTCTGGCGATGACCTACTACAACCCCATCTACCAGTACGGGGAACGCGAGGGGCCGGAACCATACGTCGCCGCCGCCGCGGAGGCTGGGCTGTCGGGACTCATCGTGCCGGACCTGCCGGCCGAAGAGAGCGACCCGCTGCAGGAGGCCTGCGAGGCACACGGGCTCGACCTGGTGTTCATCGTCGCCCCGACGACGGCGGGCGACCGGCTCGACGCGCTGATGGAGCGCACCTCCGGGTTCGCGTACGTCCAGGCGCGACTGGGGACGACCGGCGCCCGGTCGGACCTCAGCGAGCAGACCTTCGAGAGCCTCACGCGGCTGGACGGCTATGACGTCCCGAAGGCCGTCGGATTCGGCGTCAGCGAACCAGACCACGCCAGCGCCATCGTCGAGGGCGGCGCCGACGGCGTCGTGGTCGGCAGCGCGCTCGTCGAGATCGTCGCGGAGGGAATCGAGGAGGGCTCCTCGACCGCCGAGGTCGCCGATCGGCTCGAACGGACTGTCGCCGGCCTCAAGGAGGGTGCCGTCGCAGCGGCGTCGCCCGAAGGAGAACACAGATAACCGTTCGGTGGCAACCGGAGACATACCATGAACGCCGGCAAATATGCACGCCTGGCCCGGATCGGGACCGAGGGGACACACCTCGTCGTCCCGATGGACCACGGCGTCACGATGGGCGCGGTGACCGGACTGAAAGACATCGAGGCGACGATCGACGCGGTCACCCGCGGGGGCGCCGACGCCGTCCTGACCCAGAAGGGGCTGGCGCCGCGGGTCCACACCAGCAAGAACGGCGCGGGCTACGTCGTCCACGTCAACGCCTCGACGGAGATCGGGCCGGACGAGGAGGACAAACGCGTCGTCGCGACCGTCGAGGAGGCGATCCGGGCGGGCGCCGACGCCGTCTCGATCCACGTCAACGTCGGCAGCGACCACGAACCGGGGCAACTGGAGGACCTCGCGACCCTGACCCGCGAGGCCGACCGCTTCGGCGTGCCGGTGCTGGCGATGTCGTACGCCCGCGGCGCGAACCTGGAGGGCGAGGACCCCGAACACGATCCCGACTACCTCGGGCGGGCGGTTCGTGCCGCCGAGGAACTCGGCGCGGACCTGGTCAAGACGGCCTACAGCGGCGACGCCGACTCCTTCGAGCACGTCGTCGAGTCGACGGATCTGCCCCTCCTCATCGCGGGCGGGAGCAAGGGAACCGACCGCGAGACGCTGTCGATGGTCCGGGGCGCGATGAACGCCGGCGCTGCCGGCGTCTCGATGGGCCGGTCGATCTTCCAGCACGACGACCCGGAGGCGATCACGGCGGCCGTCTCGGCGATCGTCCACGACGGCGCTGACCCCGCGACGGCCATCGAGCGGTCGGGGCTGGCCGTGGAAGCGTGACGCCGCCACGTTCAAGCCGGACCAGGCCATCTCCGCACCCATGAACCGCGAAGTCTGGCTGAAAGCCGACGACGAGGTCGGCGACTGGGACGCCCGCAGGCGACGCATCACGGCGGGCCTGGAGGCCGGCGTCGACCGGGTCGTCGTCGACGAGAGCGACGTCGAGCGAGTGCGCGAACTGGGCGACGTCGGCGTCGTCGCCTTCGAGACCGGCGGGGACGTTGACGTCGTCGGCGCCGACGTGAACGGGGGCGACCCGGAGGTCCGCCTGGTCGGCAAGGGCGGCGAGGGCGACGGTACCGTCGCCCTGCCGGGGGACGCCGGGGAATCCGCCACGCTC
>JAZKSB010000085.1:0-8435 GCA_036626315.1 Halobacteriales archaeon | reverse complement strand
GCACTCGGGCCGTCCGGAGGCCGACCCGGCCGGCACCGACTAGCACGAATCGCATGGCAGATACATGTGCACCCGCCCCCAATAATGTTTCTCCGCGGGCGGATGCTCCCGATCGTGCCGTCGGCAGGTGGCCGACGGCGGACGAACTCTGAACGGCCTGCTGTGGCCGCCGCTCGGCGAGTCGACCACGTGCAAACGCTTTTCTTGAGCGGTGGTATATCACACGTTAGCATGGTTCAGGCGTTCATCATGGTCCGGACGTCAGCGGGCAAGTCGGAACTGCTGGTCGAGGATATCGAATCACTGCCTGCCGTCGAGCGCGCCCACGTGGTCGCCGGCGATTGGGACGTCATCGCCGAGGTCGAGACCGGAGAGGTCTACGACGTGGTCCACACGGCTGCCTCCTCGGTCCAGGAACTGGACGGCGTCACCGACACGAAGACCTACGTCGCGCTCGGCTGAGCGAGATCGCCACCGGTCGGGCGAGTACCCGCCGGCGCCGGCACGCCGGAGCGCACGCCCGCGATCAGTGACCGACTTCGTCGGGGTCGTGGTCGGCGGCTAGCGTGCGGAGTTCGTCGCGCTGGCCCCGGAGCCGCGGCGGCAGGTCGGCGGAGACGTGCTCGAAGACGTCGTCCGGGTCGGCGGGCGCTGCGGCCTCCGCGCGCTCCTTCGCGGTCTCGACCGCCCCGTCGGCCCGCTCGCGCGCCTCGGCCAGCCAGCCATCGTCGATCGTGCCCTGTTCGTGGAGGTACTCGGCGTAGCGTTCTATCGGGTCGGCGGTCCGCCAGTCCGGCAGGTCGCCGCGCTGGTCCTCGTAGCGTGACGGATCGTCGGAGGTGGTGTGGGCGCCCTGGCGGTAGGTCAGGCTCTCGACGAGGACGGGCTCGCCCTCGCGGGCCCGCTGCAGGGCGACCCGGACGGCCTCGTAAACGGCGAGTGGGTCGTTGCCGTCGACCCGGATGCCCTCGAAGCCGTAAGCGTTGGCCTTTTCCGCGATGGTGTCGCTTGCGGTCTGGCGGCCCTCCGGGAGGCTGATCGCCCAGTGGTTGTTCTCACAGAAGAAGACGACGGGGGCGTCGAACACCCCCGCGAAGTTCAGCCCCTCGTGGAAGTCGCCCTCGCTCGTGGCGCCGTCGCCGAAGTAGGCGACGACGGCGTGGTCCTCGCCCACGTAGTCGGCGGCCATGCCGGCCCCGGTCGCGTGGGGGATCTGGGTGGCGATGGGGACCGCCTGCGGGAAGACGCGCTCGTCGTGGCCGGAGTGATACTCCGCACGGCCCCGCCGGAACAGCAGGAGGTCGCTCATCGGGACTCCGCGTGCGATCTGCATCGCGTTCGACCGGTAGGTGGGAAACAGCCAGTCCGGCTCCGCCATGGCGTGGGCGGCCCCGACCTGGGACCCCTCCTGGCCCCGGAAGGAGGGGTAGCCGCTCATCCACCCCCGGCGCTGCAGGGCCAGCGCCCGCTCGTCGAACCGGCGGGCCCGCACCATGTCCTCCAGGAGCGCGCGGGCCGTCTCCCCGGAGACGGCCACCGCCTCGATGTCGCGCTCGCCGATGACCCGATTCATGTCCTGCCGATTGGGCGGGCCGCCCAAAGCGGTTGCGGTCCCGACGGAGGGCCACCTTCGGCGGGCCGTCGGTCGGCGACGGCAGGCGTCCGACACGCAAAAGCCGCCCCGCCGCATATTGATGTGTATGGTCTCGGCGCTCGGACTCCTCGCGCTGGCGGTGCTGGTCGCGGTCAACACGGTCATCGCCGCCGTTCTCACCCGCCTGCTGCGGGTTCGGCTGTCGACCGACTGGGGGGCCGCCGTCTACGTCGGCTTTTTCGTCCCGGTAGCGCTGGTGGTGTCGACGATCCTGCTGGGCAGCGTCGTCGGCCCGAACCTCGGGTCGCGGGTGGCGGTCGTGACGCTTCTGATCGGCGTGCCGCTGGTGCTGGGAGTCTCCGTCGACGTGCTCTGGATGCCCGCCCCCGAGGAGGTCGAACTGCCGGACACGGTCGGCGAGTAGCGCCTCGCCAACGTCAGTCGGCGTCCACCCGCTCGGCCATCGCGGCCTCGACGTCGGCGACGACGTCCTCCGGCGAGCGGGTCGCGTCTATCTGCCGGAACCGACCCGGTTCGGCCCGGATCAGCCGCCGGTAATTCTCCCTGACCTGCCGGAGGTACTCGCGGGCTTCGAACTTGTCGCTGCGGTCGCTGCGGGCCGCCGCAGTCTCGGGATCGACGTCGAGAAAGATCGTGAGATCCGGCGGGCGGGTGAACGGCCCGTGGATGCCCCGGATGTACTCCATCGGCCGGTCGATGGTCCCCTCCATGGTCGCGGCCTGGTAGGCGTAGCGGGAATCGATGTACCGGTCGGAGATGACCAGTTCGCCGGAGTCGAGCGCCGGCCGAACCGTCTCCGCGAGGTGGGCGGCGTGGTCGGCCGTGAAGAGGAACAGTTCGGCGACGGGGTCGGCGTCGTCGTCGGCCATCGACCGCCGGACGGCCTCGCCGTACCAGGTCTCGGTCGGCTCGCGGGTAAAGACGGCGTCGGGATAGACGTCCTGCAGCGCCTCCCAGACCATCGTCTTGCCGCTGCCGTCCAGGCCCTCCAGCGTCACGAGCATACTCGCCACTGGGGCCGCCCGGCCATTTACCGGTTCCGGGACGTGGCGGCCCGGCCCGGAGCGCTCGTCGGGTCCGGAACGTTGCACCCCTGTCCGGAGCGCTCGTTGGGTCCGGAACGTTGCACCCCTGTCCGGAGCGCTCGTTGGGTCCGGAACGTTGCACCCCTGTCCGGAGCGCCCGGACGTCATGGGGCGACGATCCCGACAGGTTTGCTTGCACATTTATCAGCGTGCCGCCCCTTCGGAACGCCATGAACGTACTCGTCGTCGGCGGAACGGGGTTCATCGGGTCGAAGCTCTGCGGGGAACTGGTCGAGCGCGGCCACGACGTGACCGCGCTCTCCCGGGACCCGTCGGAGACAGCCCTCCCCGACGCTGTCGAGACGTACGCGGGCGACGTCACCGACTACGACGGCATCGAGGGGGCCTTCGAGGGACGGGACGCAGTGGTCTACCTGGTGGCGCTGTCGCCGCTGTTCGACCCGAAGGGCGGCGGGAACGTCCACGACCGCGTCCACCTCGGCGGCACCCGGAACGCCCTCGCCGCCGCCGAGGCTCACGGCGTCGAGCGGTTCGTCCACATGAGCGCGCTCGGCGCCGACCCCGACGGCCCGACCGCCTACCTCCGGGCGAAGGGGAAAGCCGAGCAGGCGGTCATGGAGTCGGATCGGGACTGGGTGGTGTTCCGCCCGTCGGTGGTGTTCGGCGAGGACGGGGAGTTCGTCGCGTTCACGAAGGAGATGAAGTCCTCGTTCGCGCCGGGACTGCCCTTCTACCCGCTGCCCGGCGGCGGGAAGACGCCGTTCCAGCCCATCTGGGTCGGCGACCTCGTGCCGATGCTCGCCGACGCCGTCGAGGACGACGCCCACGTCGGGGAGGCATACGACGTCGGCGGCCCGGCGGTGGTGACGCTGGCGGACGTCGCCCGGATGGCGTTCCGCGCGGCGGGCAAGTCCGTCAATATCGTGCCCCTGCCGATGCCGCTGGCGAAACTCGGGTTGACGCTGATGGGGCCGCTGCCGTTCGTCCCGTTCGGCCCCGACCAGGCCCGGTCGCTGGAACTTGACAACCGGGTCGACCACAACGACGTCGACGCGTTCGGCGTCGACCCGACCAAACTCCGGACGGTGGCGGACTACCTCGGGCTCGAAGAGTGAGCGACGGCGGGGCAGATCGGTTCGCAGCCAGTCAACCCCGACGCTCGTAGGTCACGAAGGAGAGTTCGTCGCGGTCCTCGCGGTCGGTCTCCCGCCAGACGTGCGGGTCGATCTCGGGGAACCGGGCGTCGCCGTCGGGATTCTCGGGGATCTCGGTGATCAGCAGTCGGTCGGCCAGCGGGAGGAACTGCTCGTAGACGGACGCGCCGCCGGCGACGTAGGCCGTCCGGTCGGCGTCGGGATGGCGCTCGGCGAGCGCCTCGCGGGCGGTTTCGAGCGCCTCCTCGATGCCCCCTGCCCGCACCGCGCCCGCCGGCAGATCCAGATCACGGGTGGTCAACACGACCGTCGTCCGGCCGGGGAGCGGTTCCCCCAGACGGTCGACGATGGCCTCGAAGGTGCGCCGGCCCATCACCACGGGATGGTTCATCGTCGCCTCCCTGAACCGCTCCAGGTCCGCGGGGTAGTGCCAGGGCATTGCCCCGTCCCGGCCGATGACCCGGTTCTCGGCGACCGCGGCGACGAGGACGACCTGGAGGTCCTCGGCGGCGGGCGGCGCCGGCATGTTCACTCCGCGACCTCGAAGTCGATCCCAGGGGCGGGGTCGTAGTCGTGCAGTTGCACGTCCTCGAAGGCCAACTCGTCCAGCGGCTTCTCGGCGACCTCGATGCGGGGTCGCTCCCGCGGCTCGCGGGAGGCCTGCAGCAGGAGGCCGGGGACGTGGTCGTAGCCCGCCTCGTCCTCCGGCGGAGCCGTCTCCTCGACCCAGTCCCGGACCGCCAGGTAGTCCTCGCGCGTCTCGACCGCGTCGAGTTTCCCCTGCAGGGAATCGAGGTTGTCGCCGTACCAGGCGCCGCGGTCGCCCTCGCCGGCGTAGACGTGGGCGTCGACGACGGTGTGGGCAAACCGACCCGGCTGAAGGTCGGTCAGGCCGGCGATCACCTGGGTCAACAGGGCGTAGGCAGCCACGTTGAACGGGATGCCCAGCGCGACGTCGCCGGACCGCTGGGTGAGTTGGGTGTTCAGGCGGTCGCCCTGGACGTTGAACACGAACGTGTAGTGGCAGGCCGGTAGCGTCGACACCGACGAGTTGGCGGGGTGCCAGGCGCTGACGACGATGCGCCGCGAGTTGGGGTTCTCCCGGAGCTGGTCTATCGCGTACTGCAACTGGTCGAAGGTGCCCTCGTCGTTCAGCCAGCGGTGGCCGTCCTCGGGCCAGGTTTCGCCCGGGAGGCGGTCGTTTTCGTCGGGGACGGGGTAGCGCCGCCAGAACCGGCCGTAGGCGGTGTCCAGGTGGCCGTCCTCGTCGGCCCAGGCGTCCCAGATGCTCGTCTCCTCCCGGAGGTCGCGGATGTGCTGTTCGCCGGAGAGATACCACAGGAACTCGTGGATCAGCGAGTTCCAGCGAAAGCCCGAGAGGTCCTTCGTGGTGAGCAAGGGATACCCCTCCAGGAGGTCGACCTCGTACTGGCGGCTGAACGCGGAGATGGTGTCGACGCCTGTCCGGTTGGGCTTGTGGACTCCGCTCTGCAGGACGTCGTCGACCAGGTCGAGGTACTGCTGCATCCGTGCGGACACCCTCGACGGAGAGGCGCTAAAGCGTTTGGGAGCCAGGAGGGCAGACCTCGACCACAGCCGTCGGTTCGCTCGAACGTCCCGAACCCCCCGTACCGGCATGGTTTGGGACCATACTTATGAGACCTGCTCACCTATGCTGTGATATGAGTGAGGGGGAGACAGCCACCGAGCGCATCGAGGAGACGACCACCTGGCCCGAACTGGCGATGGGCCTCTACGACCGGCTGACGGGGCGGGGCGCGGAGATCACCTACGAGTTCGAGGAGATGGCAGTCGCGGTGCCGTCGACCACGGGCGAAGACGCCGAACACGCCCGCTGGGAGGTCGACGGGACCGTCCGGATCACGACCGAGGAACGTGAGTGACGCCGCCGAACGGCCCGGGGGCCGGACGGTCGAACTCGCGGTCGACCTGACGCTGTCCAGCGACGGGGACGCCGTCGACGTCCGGTCCACGGACGGCCGGGTCCTCGTGGATGCGCCGACCCTGTCGACGGCGCTGCGGCTGCTGGGCGACGCGCCGCCGACCGTCCAGGAGCGGGTGATCGACACGCTCGGTCGCTCGACGCTTGCGGTCGAGGTCCGGGTCCGCGACGTTCCGGTCGCGACGCTCACGGGGAGTGGACGGGGACTCCCGGAGCGACTACTTGGCGTCCCGGGGACGATACACCCGTTCGGCGTCGCCACCGCGGCGGTGCGGGGTCTGCGGGGTCGGTCCGACAGCGACGGGCGCTGACCGGATCGAGCGTCGCACGTGGCGCGGGAGACCCGATCCCGCGGAGCGACGGACTCATGCCGCCGCCGGTCCCACCGGCAGCCATGATCGAGAACCTCGCGCGGTCGGTCAGGGCGTTCACGAGCAACGTCTTCCACGTCGACGGCCGCCGGCCGGTCGTCGTGGATCCGGGCGCGAACTTCGACGTCCTCCAAGCGCTGGCCGACTACCCCGCCCCGGAGGCGGTCGTGCTGACCCACACCCACCCGGACCACGTCGGCAACGTCCCGGACGTGGTGGCGCAGTACGGCGTCGACGTGTGGGGATTCGACGCCGACCACGAGCACGTCGACCACGCCATCGCGGACGACGAGACGGTCGTGCTCGGGGACAACGAGTACCGCGCCGTCCACACCCCCGGGCACAAGCCGGATCACCTCTGTTTCTACGCTCCCGAGGCGGGCGTCCTGTTCGCCGGAGACCTCGTGTTCCCGAACGGCGGCTTCGGCAGGACGGACCTGCCGGAAGCCGACCACGCCACGCTGGTCGACAGCATCGAGCGCCTGCTGGCGGAGACGGGCGAGGTGTCCCGACTGCACGTCGGCCACGGCCACAGCGTCACGGAGGACGCCCGCCGGCACGTCGAACTCGCGCTGGAGGCCGCCAGAGCGAGCGCCTGATCGGAGCGGTCGGGGCCGCTGGTCGCGACGGCTCGACGAGCAAAAGCAGAGCCGCCGCTACGACCCGGCCGGACTCAGCAGACCGATCGCTACGACTCGACGAGCGACAGCAGTCGGTCGTAGGCCGGCGCGTAGGCGTCCGCGATGGCGCCGGGCGCGGCCCGTTCGTCGCCGGTCAGCGCCGGGAGTTCGACGGTCGCCGCTGGGTCCAGCAGTTCCACCACGTCGCCGACCGACTCCTCCAGGTAGCCCTCCCGCGGTCCCCCCGAGGCGACCCGATGGGCCTTCAGAAAGCGGTCGCCGTCGTAGACCCGTGCCCGCCGGGGTTCGACAACGGCGACGGCGTCGTACTCGACGCTGCGCAGCGGCACAGCCACGTCGCCGTAGGACTCGACGACCGCCGGGTCGGTTTCCCGGACGTCCTCGGTCAGCCCGCGGATGGCGTCGAGATGGAGCCGTTCCATCACCTCGTTTGCCTCCGACAGCGAGTCGACCGTTCCCGCCTCCGAGAGCGGGAGGTACTCGCGGGCGGAGTCGGGGAGGTCGGCCCGACCGTTGACGACGTAGCGGTCGCCGACCCGGTCCAGCAGGAACTCCCGGTCTGCCCGGCCGAGGAGGCCGGTGCCGGCGCCGGGTGCGGGCTGCCAGAGCCGGTGGACGGGGTTGATCCGCTCCGGCCGGCAGTCCCACCGGCCCGCTGCAGCGAGGCGCTTTGCGTCCTTGCCGTAGAGGCGGCCCCGCTCGACGGCGACCCGGTAGTCGTCGTGGTCGTGCCAGTAGTCGTTGCCGGCGCGGGGCTTGAACCCGACGCCGTCGATGCGGTCCAGAAGCCCCACCGAGAAGGTGGTCTTGCCGGCGTCGACGGCTGCGGCGCCGGCCACCAGCAGGTTCATTCGTCGGTCTTCAGTCCGTAGTAGCCGGGTTCGTCCTCCTCGCGCGGCTCGGCGACGACCAGGTCGTCCTGGTTGTCGACGACCCACGGAATCGCCCAGTCCAGCAGTATGTCCTCGGTGGCCTCTTCGATGGCGGCGTCCGGGTCAAGCCCCTGCAGCAGCCTGGCGATCTCGTAGACGGTGTACATCTGGTCGGGCTCCAGCAGGTCCTCGGGGTCGTAGAAGTCGGCGGGGTGGAGCTGGTCGAACTCGGATTTCGGCGTGGGCATGGGAGCCGATAGCGGCGAGCGGCGGGTAAATCGTGCGGTTCCGTCGCCTCGCCGCTGACGCGGGTCGTCCAGCGCGGTCGCTGGCGTGCAGACGCCACAAGGAGCAGTCACTGCCATGCAGACGCCACAAGGAGCAGTCACTGCCATGCAGACGCCACAAGGAGCAGTCGCTGACACGCGGACGTCAAAAAACGGGACCGTCCGGACCGCGCGGAGCGTTACTCGTGCTTGTCGACGGTCGCGTGATACTGGTCGGCGGCCTCGTCCCAGTCGACGACCTCGAAGAACGCGTCGACGAAGCTCCCGCGGTCGGGGCCGTAGTCGTAGTAGTAGGAGTGCTCCCACACGTCCAGCGCCAGCACCGGATGGCTGCCCCAGATGGCGCCCTCGTCGTGGTAGTCGACGGCAACGTTGCGCAGGCGCTTGGCGACCGGATCGTAGACCAGCAGCGCCCAGCCGCTGGCGGCACCGGCGGCGGCCTCGAACTCGCCCTTCCAGCCCTCGTAGGAGCCGAAGTCCTCCTCG
>JAZKSB010000084.1:0-8509 GCA_036626315.1 Halobacteriales archaeon | reverse complement strand
TAACGAAGCTCATGTTCTGTCGGATGGAACGTGGCGGCAGTCAAAAGGCCTCCGGTAACGGCGTCAGTAATAATCCGTAGTTTGATATCTCTGCCAGGACCCGACCGCAGACCGGCGTTCCCGGTGCCGGTCCCGCCGGATGACGAACGCTGGCACGGTCCGACATTCTCTTAACCCGCCGTCATCTATCACCCATTAATGATAGAGGCGACCTCAGCTGGGGCGATCCTCTTTCGGGACACCCGCGAGAGCCGGGAATACCTGCTGTTGAAGAGCAGACCCGGCGACTGGGAGTTCCCCAAGGGCGGGGTGGAAGGGGACGAGGAGCTCCAGCAGACTGCGATCCGCGAGGTCAGAGAGGAGGCCGGCATCGAGAACTTCCGGCTCGTCGATGGCTTTCGCGAGGAGTACGACTACGTGTTCGAAGCCGACGGCAAGACAATCCACAAGACGGTCCACCTGTTCATCGCGAGGTCCTTCGAGACAAGCGCCGAACTGTCGACCGAACACCGCGACCACCAGTGGCGGGACTACGAGCAGGCGGGCCACCCCCTCCCCCACGTCGGCCCCCGCGATAACTTCGCCGAAGCCCACGACGTCCCGGACGAGCGGGACGTCTGACCCGCTCGCTGCCAGCGTGGCGGAACGGGTAGCCAGCGCCCCTCGGGCATGTAGCCACCGCCCCGATCCACGAGCTTTTGGGACTGCCCCACGCACGCCGGCCACATGAGCGACGCGTCGCCCGACAACGAGTTCGGCTTCGAGTTGCGGACCTGCGAGTGGGCCGAGCGCAACTGGCACCCCGTGGAGGGCGACCGGCCGGCGGTCATCGCCCGCCAGCTCGGCACGCGAGACCGGCGATGGGACACCGTCGTCGTCGAGGTCGACCCCGACGGACTGGCCGCCCGCCGAGCGTTCGGCCGACGGCACCTGGACTCGGATCTGCTCCACGTCGTCCGGAACGCCCCCGCCGAGTGGGCGTGGTATCGCGACGCGCTCCCGGAACCGGACTACCCGTGGCGCCACGTCCGGGAGGCCGTCCACCGCGCCGCCGACCGCGACCTGGTCGAGACCCGCCGGGACGGCAACCGCGTCCTGCTCCACCGGAAGCGGCCGTACCCCGAGTGGGTCCGGCGGATCGTCGCCGTCGAGAACAAGCCCGACCTGGACGCGTCCGCGGCCCGCGTGCTGGCCGACCAGCTACAGCGGGACGTCGCCGTCGGGCTGGCCGACGAGGTGTGGCTGGCGACCGAACGCACCGGCGAGCGCGTCGAACCGGCGCTGCTGTCGGACCTGCCGCCGGCGGTCGGCATCCTCGTCGTCGAATACCCCGACGCCGACGTCGAGTGGCTCCCGACGTCGCTGTCGGTCGACCGGCCGGGAACACGCATCCTCAACCGGCCCGACGACGACCGCTCCGCCGCCCGGTTCGAGTACGTAGACCCCGACTGGAAGCACGAAAAGCGGCTCGAACTCGCCGAGCGGGCCTACGAGCGTGGGTGGCGACGGTACGCCGAGGCGATGCGGCCCGACTGCCGGCACTTCCGGCTGCGACGGGAAGGCAGGCTGCTGGCACCGTGGTGTGCAGCAAAGGAACGCGCCCAGACAGGCAGGGAGTGTGCGGGCTCGTGTCCCGACTTTGAGCCGGAACCGCCGGCCTGGCGCCAGCGGGAGTGGCCGCTGGCCGGCGGACCGGGTCGGGCCATCGAGCGGTTGTTACGGCGGCGCCGCGAGCGCCGGCGGCCCTGACCCGCCCGGAGCGACCGCGAGCGCTCGCCGACTCTCAGGCGGACGCCTCCTCGGCCACGTCGACGGTCACCTCGTCGCTCCCGACCGTGCGCCGGTAGGTCGGCACCGTCCGGTAGACCGTCTCCACGACGCCCTTCCGACGGAGTCCGCGCAGCGCCGCCCGCGCCTCGTCGGCGGACGGGTCGACGTCGAAGGCCTCCCGGAGGTCCTGCAGCACCGAGACGACGCTCTGGGAGCGGTCGTCCGGCCCCGCGAGCACCTCGAACATTCGGGCCTGCAGGCGGGGGACCCGGATTCGGTCGGGCACCCCGCCGTCGTCGGCGTCAGTGATTCCCGGCTCCACGTCGACCAGGTCGGCAGCCTCGTCGGTCGCGCGGATGAGCGAGTCGTCGTCCCGGTAGTAGTAATCGGCCAGTTCCGACTCCAGATACCGGTGGACATCGCTGCCGTCGTCCATGCCCCACCGCTCCATGAGTTCGCCGTTCTTCGTCGGCTGGAGCGCGACGACGTCCGCGAGCCGTTTCCGGGCCGTCTCCGAGAGGGTCATCGGGCGACCGTTCGGCACGGGGCCTTTTATCCGGCCCGGTCCGCCCGCTCGCCATGAGGTGCAAAGGTATCCGGCGGACCGGCGGCGGCATCCTCAAGGTCCCTTGAATGGGATGTGAATACATGGCAGAAAACGTCACGTTCGGCGGCGTCCGCTCGGTGCTCGAAGACCGCGACTACCCGCTGACCCGGTCCGACGCCGCCCCGGCGCTCGTACCCTACCGGCTGGTCCACAGCGACGGCAAGGCGAACCTCGGCGCGCTCATCCCGGAGGCGAACAGCGGCGCCTACAAGTCACCTGAAGACGTCGAGGCCGACCTGCACAACCAACTCCCGCCGGAGAGCGTCGGCGAGATCGGAGAGTCCGAAGGAGAGGGGTAGGTGCCAGCGCAGCGACCGTGGTTCGCCGTCGGTCCACCTGAGCAGTTCCGGGACCTTGACGAGGCCGGATACCACGGTGCTTTTATCCCGTGACCGGCCTACGTCGGGGCAAGGATGGAGTTTTGCGACGAGTGCGGTTCGATGATGAAAGTCGAGGAGGCCGACGGCGTCGAGATGTGGGTCTGTCCGAACGGACACAGAAAGCCCCGCGAAGAGGACGCGAGTTACGTCATCACGGACGACCAGGAGGTCAGCGAGGTCATCGAGTCGGAGGGTCAGGGCGACGCCGGCCTCCCGACGACGGAGGCGAACTGTCCCAACTGCGACAACGACAAGGCCTACTGGTACATGCAACAGATCCGCGCCGCCGACGAAAGCGAAACCAGGTTTTTCGTCTGCACCGAGTGCGAGCACAAGTGGCGCGAGGACGACCACTGAACGGACGGAGCGGGCGGGGCCTCGGCGACGCAACCGCTTTATAGGGCCGCCCGGCGTAGGGGAATCCATGTCAGACGCTTTCCGGCGACGAACAAGAAACGCCCAGCGAGCGCTGCGCGACCGCAACGCGGCGGCCGCCGTGCTGTTTCCGGGCCCCAACCAGTTCTACGTCTCCGGGTTCGAGGAGGAACCCGGCGAGCGCCACCTCCTGCTGTTCGTTCCCGCCGAGGGCGATCCCGTCTTCGTCGCGCCGACCATGTACGACGAACAGATCCGGGACGCGACCTGGGTCGAGGATCTGCGACTGTACGACGACGGCGACGACCCCGCCGCGCTTCTCGGTGGGGTCGCCGGGGAACTGGACCTCGCCGGCGAGCGAATCCTGCTGGACGACCGGATGTGGGCGCTGTTCGTCCAGGACCTGCGGGCCGCCGTCCCCGACGCCGACTGGGGGCTGGCGGGCGAGGCGTTCGACGCCCTCCGGATGCGAAAGGACGACGCCGAACTCGACGCGCTCCGGCGGGCGGCCGACCTCGCCGACGAGGTGAGCGTCGCGGTCCGCCGACTGGGCGAGGACGCCGTCGGCCTCACGGAGCGCGAACTCGCAGTCGAGATAGAGGACCGCCTGACCGCCGGCGGCGGCGAGGGCGTCGCCTTCGAGACGGTCGCCGCGTCGGGAGCCAACGGCGCCAGGCCCCACCACCGATCGGGCGACCGCGAGATCCGGGCCGGCGATCCGGTCGTGCTCGACTTCGGGGCTTACGTCGACGGCTACCCCGGCGACCAGACCCGGACGGTCGTGTTCGCCGGCGACCCGCCCGCCGAGTTCAGGCGGGTCCACGAAGTCGTCCGGACGGCCCAGAATGCCGCCGTCGAGTCGGTCGAACCGGGCGTCGCCGCCGAGGCCGTCGACCGGGCGGCCCGCGAGGTCATCGAGGACGCCGGCTACGGCGAGCAGTTCGTCCACCGCACGGGCCACGGCGTCGGCCTGGAGGTCCACGAACCGCCGTACGTCGTCGCGGGCAACGAGACGACGCTCCAACCGGGGATGGTGTTCAGCGTCGAACCCGGGATCTACCTAGAAGGTCGGTTCGGCGTCCGCATCGAGGACCTGGTCGCCGTCACCGGGGACGGCCACGAACGCCTGAACGACTCCCCGCGTGGCTGGCGGCCA
Organism: Halobacteriales archaeon; assembly: GCA_036626315.1. GTDB lineage: Archaea > Halobacteriota > Halobacteria > Halobacteriales > PXRE01 > PXRE01. The sequence goes on along the minus strand of JAZKSB010000084.1, from coordinate 4,221 downwards.
CCGGCGTGACGGCCACGAACGCCTGAACGACTCCCCGCGTGGCTGGCGGCCACCGGCGTGACGGTCAGAGGCCGATTCGGCACGTATTTCCCGCCGACCGCGGAAGCCCTGGAACGACCCACCGATGGCGAACCGCCGTCCGACGAGGTTGCTGGAGGTCGTGTTGCTCCTGGCGCTGGGCGGCTTCGCTGGGGCGACACTGCGCCACGCCGTCGCGCTCGCACTGCCCGGCCTCGCGGGTACGCTCGCGGTCAACGCCGCCGGGAGCCTGGCGCTCGGCGCGCTCGTCGCGGAGGCTCGCTTCGCGGACCGATTCGCCGAGTCGACGCATCTGGTCGCCGGGGCCGGCTTCCTCTCGTCGTTTACCACTTACAGCACGTTCGTCGTCCAGTCGGTCGGCGCGCCGGCGCCGCTTCTGGTTGCAAACGTCGTCGCGACGTACGCGCTCGGGTTCGCCGGCGCGTTCGCCGGCCGAGTGGCGGTCCGCCGAGCGGCGAACGGGGCTGGACCGGCCATCGAAGGAGGCGGGAACTGATGGCGGTCCCGCCGTTCGCGCTCGTCGGCGTCGGCGGGGCAGTCGGCGCTGTGTTGCGCCACGCGGTCGGCGAACTCGTCCCGCCGGGGCGGTTCCGGCTCGGGACCGTGACGGTCAACGTCGCCGGGACGTTCGCGCTGGCCGCGCTGACGTTCGCCGGCGCCGGCGACCCAGCCATGCTGGCGCTGGGGACCGGCGCCTGCGGCGCGTTCACGACGTTCTCGTCGTTCTCGATCGACGCCGTGGAACTGTACGAGACCGACGGGCCCGCATTCGCCGCCGTGTACGCGGTGGGCACCCTGCTCGCGGCCGGCGCGGCGCTGGGTCTGGCGTGGCTGGCCGTTCGTGGACTCCCGTGAGCGGCGGGCGACGGCTATTCGTTGCGCGCGAGCGTCAGGAAGCCGGTGTGGCCGACCCCGGCGGTCGAGGGGCGGGACCCGCGCTCGTCGAAGTCCATCTCCCGCTGGATCGTCTCGCGGGTCTCGATTTCGGCCAGGCCGGCCTCGCGGGCCGCCTCGACGACCGCGCGGGCCGATTCCACGAACGGCGAGTAAACGGCAACGAACCCGCCGGCCGCGAGCAGGTCCGGCGCGGCGGCGACGACGGCGGGGGCGTCCTCGGTGTCCAGCGTCAGCACGTCGAACCCCGAGAGGTCCGCGAGGTCGTCGATCACGTCGCCGGCCCGCACCTCGACCCGATCGGCGACGTCCGACGTCTCCATGTTCCGGCGGGCGACCTCGGCGAACTCCGCGTCGCGCTCGTAGGTGACCACCTCCGCACCGGTCCGGCCCAGCGACGCGGCGAGGATGCCGGTGCCCGTGCCGGCGTCGAGCACGCGGTCGCCGCGTCCTGCCCCGGTCAGCCCCAGGACCAGGCCCACGTCACGCGGCATCATCGGCGCGCCGGTCCGTTCGAGGTGATCGAAGAGGTCCGGCCCGCGCGGGCGGCGCACCTCGAACGGTTCGCCGAGGTGGGTCTCGACGGTCTCGCCGTGGGCGGCGTTCTCCGGGACCTCCAGCACACCCAGGTCCGTTTCGAGGCGCTCGCCCTGCTCCAGGAGGTACTCGCGGTCGCCGTGGACGACGAGCAGCGCCACTATTCGAGCCGCTCGACGGCGGCCGCGAGGTCACCGTCGGTCTCCGCTAGCGTCTCGCGGGCCTCGCGCTCGCTGGCGCCGGTCCGCTGGGCGACGATCTCGACGTCCGAGTCGGGGATCGCCGTGCCGTCGTCGGCGTCGGCCTCCTCGGGTTCGCCTCCGCTCTCGTCGCCGGTCGATTCCCGCTCGGCCGGCTCGCCGACCACCTGGTAGGTCTCCTGGCCCTGGGCGACGATCCGGTTGACGTCCGGGTCCTCGAAGTACAGTTCCGAGCCGTCCGACAGCCGCATGACGACCTCGGTGGCGTCGATCTCGTCGAAGTCGACGCCCATCTGCTCCATCATCTGCTGCATCTTGCGCGGGTTGAGTCCGCCGCCGCCTCCTCCGAACATGGTCGAACGCTCGGGACCGCGGGAAAAAAGCGCTGTGCATCCGCCGGCGGAGCCGGCAGGCGTCCGACGGGCCACGAAACGACGGGCACGGCAGGCGTCCGACGGGTCAGGGGACGGCGGGGGACAGGCCGCCGGTCGCCGGAGGCCGATTCACCAAGAGTTATTCCCTCCGGCGACGCGCGTTCACCCATGAGCGGGTTCTCAGACCGCGTCGAGCAGGTGTCGATCAGCGGCATCCGGGATGTCTTCGAGGCCGCCGACGAGGACGCCATCAACATGGGGCTGGGCCAGCCGGACTTCCCGACGCCCGAGCACGCCCGCGAGGCCGCCCGCGAGGCCATCGGCGCCGGGAACGCCGACGGCTACACAGGCAACAAGGGCATCCCGGCTCTCCGGGAAGCCATCGCGGACAAGCACGCCCGGGACAACGGCCTCGACGTCGACCCCGACGGCGTCATCGCGACCGCCGGCGGCAGCGAGGCGCTGCACCTAGCGCTTGAGGCCCACGTCAGCGCCGGCGAGGAGGTCCTCATTCCGGACCCGGGGTTCGTCTCCTACGCCAACCTGACCCACCTGGCCGGCGGGGCGCCGACGCCGATCCCGCTGCGCGAGGACCTGACGATGGACCCCGCCGACGTCGAGGACGCCATCACCGACGACACCGCGGCGGTCGTACTCAACTCGCCGGGCAACCCGACCGGAGCGGTGCAGTCGCCGGCGGACGTCCGCGAGTTCGCCCGGATCGCCGACGAGCACGACGTGCTCCTGGTCTCCGACGAGGTGTACGAGCACATCGTCTTCGAGGGCGAGCATCGCTCGCCGATGGAATTCGCCGAGTCGGACAACGTCGTGCTGGTAAACGCCGCCTCGAAGACCTACTCGATGACGGGCTGGCGGCTTGGCTGGGTGGTCGCAAGCAGCGACCGCATCGAGCGGATGCTCCGGGTCCACCAGTACGTCCAGGCCTGCGCCAGCGCGCCGGCCCAGTACGCCGCCGAGGCCGCGCTGTCCGGCCCCCAGGAGCCGGTCGCGGAGATGGTCGAGGCGTTCGAGCGCCGCCGCGACGTGCTGCTGGACGGCCTCGAGGATATGGGCCTGTCGGTGCCCACACCCGAGGGCGCCTTCTACGCGATGCCGAAGGTGCCCGACGGGTGGGTCGAGGAGGTCATCGATCGGGGCGTCGTGGTCGTGCCGGGCGAGGCGTTCGGCGACCACGGCGAGGGCTACGCCCGAATTTCCTACGCGACCGGGCTGGACGACATCGAGGCCGCCATCGAGGTCATGCGCGAGGCGACCCGCGCCGTGCAGTAGCACGGCGGGAACTCTTTGGCGATGCAGTAGCCGCATAGTGACCCGGGGGCGTGGAGTTTTGTGCCGCGAGTCCCTGGAGAGGACATGGCCGTCGCTCGACACGGTCGGGGGGTGCGGGCAGCGGCGGGAGCGCTCGCCTCGCAGGTCCACCCGGTGTTCATGCTGCCGCCGGTCGCCGTGGCGTGGTTCGGTGGCGTGCTGGCCGGCCGGACGACCGGCGGCGTCGCCGTCCTCGCGGGAGCAGTTCACGCGACCGCCATCTTCGCAGCCGTCTACACCGCCCACGTGAAGGACGGCTACGTGGACTTTCACGTCCGCGGCGAGGACGACGACCATCCGCTGACGGCCGCCGGCTGTCGCGGCGCGCTCGTCGCCACGACCGCGCTGTTCGTCGGGGCCCTCGGCGGGGTGTGGATCCTCGGCGGTCCGCTCGCCGCTGCGCTCACGGCACCGACCTGGGCCGTCGCGTACGCGCACGCCCCGACGCTCGACCGCCACCCCGTCGGGGCGACGGCGGGCTATCCCGCGGGGATCGCGCTGGCGCTCGGCGGCGGCTACGCGGTCCAGGCGGGGTCGCTGGCACCGGCACCGCTGGGGTTCGCCGGCGTCTTCCTGCTGTTGCTGTCCGGCGTGAAGGTGATCGACGACGCCCAGGACCATGCGTACGACCGGAGCATCGACAAGCGCACCGTCGCCGTCGTCCTCGAGCCGTTGCGGGCGCGACGCCTGGCCTACGGGCTGATGGCGGGCGGACTCGCGCTGGTCGTCGCCCTTGCCGCCGTCGGCGTCGTGCCCGCCGCCGCGGCGCTGGCGGTGTTGCCGTGCGGCGCCGTCGCTGCCGTCGCCCGCCGCGCGGGCCCGGAGCTGGCGACGATGCTGCTCGTCAG
>JAZKSB010000083.1:0-8518 GCA_036626315.1 Halobacteriales archaeon | reverse complement strand
CCCCGGGCCAGCGGGCGGGCGGTCGAGGCGTTCGGCGGCCAGGTCGAGTGGCGCGAGGACGGCACGCTGGCGGTCTGGGGGTTCGGCGACGCCCCCGGGTCTCCCGCCGAGGCCGTCGACTGTGCCAACAGCGGCACGACCATGCGCATCGCGACGGCGGTCGCCGCGCTCGCGGAGGGCGTCACGGAACTGGTCGGCGACGAGTCGCTGTCGGACCGCCCGCAGGGGCCGCTTCTGGACGCCATCGAGCAACTTGGCGGGTCGGCGAAGAGCGCGACCGGCGATGGGACGCCGCCGCTCGCGGTCTCCGGCCCCATCGAGGGCGGGAAGGCGTCGATCCCGGGCGACGTCTCCTCGCAGTTCGTCACGGCGCTGCTGCTCGCCGGCGCCGCCACGCCGGAGGGCATCTCGATCACCCTGGAGACGGACCTGAAGTCGGCGCCGTACGTCGATCTGACTCTGGGCGTGCTGGAGTCGTTCGACGTGGACGCCCGGAGCACGCCGTTCGGCTACGTCGTCGACGGCGACCAGACCTACCGGCCCCCGGCAGGCGGCTACCACGTCCCCGGGGACTTCTCGTCGATGTCGTACCTGTTGGCGGCGGGCGCAATTGCGGGCGACCCGGAGGTGACCGTCACCGGCGCCCGGCCGTCGGCCCAGGGCGACCGGGTCATCGTCGACGTGCTCGAGCGGATGGGTGCCGGCGTCGAGTGGGACCGCGAGGAGGGGACGATAACCGTCGAGCGGAGCGACCTCTCGGGGATCGAGGTCGGCGTCGAGGACACGCCGGACCTCCTGCCGACCATCGCCGTGCTCGGGGCGGTCGCGGACGGCACGACCCGGATCACCGACTGCGAGCACGTCCGGTACAAGGAGACCGACCGGGTCTCGGGAATGGCCGAGGAACTGGAACGGCTCGGAGTCGAGACCGATGAGCGGCAGGACGAACTCATCATCCACGGCGGCGAGTCGACGCTCGACGGCGGGATGGTCAACGGACGGGGCGACCACCGCCTGGTGATGGCGCTGTCGGTCGCCGCGCTGGCCGCCGAGGGCCGGAGCACCGTCCTCGGGAGCGAACACATCGATGTGTCGTTTCCGAACTTCTATCAGGTTCTCGATGACCTCGGCGCGGCGGTGCACACTGCCGGTCACTGAGCGCGGCGCAGCGGCGGACGGGGCGAACCGGAGCGTCCCGCACAGGGCGGGACTCGAACCGACGCGACCCGAATAGGGCGGGAACCGAACCGGAGCGCCCCGAATAGAGTGCGAACCGATCCGAACTGACGCGTTCTCACCCACCGGCAAGCTGCCGACGGATGGCAGGCTTCAACTACCCACGCCGGGAAGGTGGTTCCGATGGATGCGATCCGCCTGGACAACACCGAGTTCGAGGGCCGCAACGCCGTCTACCTCTTCGACGGCGAGCGCACGGTGCTGGTCGACGCCGGACTTGCCGTGCCGGCAGTCCGCGAGCAGTTGGTCGACGGCCTGGCCGACCATGGCGTCTCGGTCTCGGACCTCGATGAGATTCTGCTGACCCACTGGCACGCCGACCACAGCGGACTCGCGGGGGCGCTCCAGCGAGAAGCCGACGTTCCCGTCCGCGCTCACGAGGACGACGCCGCGCTGGCGGCGGCTAGCGAGGACGCGCTCGCGGAGATGGCCGAGGTCCGCAACCGGCGCTTCGAGGAGTGGAACATTCCGCCCGGGCCGAGAGAGCAACTCGTCTCCTTTCTCGAAAGCCACGCAGACGAGAACGGCGACCCGGCCGACCTCACCCCCATCGAGGACGGCGAGACCGTGATGGCTGGCGACGAGGTGCTGACCGCGGTCCACACCCCCGGCCACACCGTCGGCCACGTCGCCTACGCCCGCGAGGACGGCACGGTCCTCACCGGCGACGCGCTGCTGCCGCAGTACACCCCCAACGTCGGCGGCGCGGACCCGCGCCTTGCCGACCCGCTTGGCCACTACGTCGACACGCTCGAACGGCTGATCGACGCCGACTACGACCGCGGTTATCCGGGCCACCGGACGCCGATAGCGGACCCGACCGCCCGGGCGAGGGAGATACTGGGCCACCACCGCGACCGGACCCGCCGGGTGATCGACGTCCTCGCGGAGCGGGACCGGGCCGACGCCTGGACGGTGGGCGCCGACCTGTTCGGCGACCTGGCGGACATCCACATCCTCCACGGCCCCGGCGAGGCGTACGCCCACCTCGAACACCTCCGGGCCCACGGCCTCGTCGAGCGGACCGGCGACGAGTACCGACTCGCCGCCGACGCCGCGGTCGAGGTGCCGTTCTGAGCGGAGTCGGCCGCCGGCCCGTCCCTCGTCGGCGGCGATGCCCGCCGGGAATCGCCGGCAGGTTGCCTCCAGTTTCTCCACCTTTAATACCGGGCGCCCGAAACCCGACGCCCATGGCATCACGTGACAGGGGTGGTCCTCCGTGACGACCGACCGGTTCGGCGTCGACGGGCGGACCGCCATCGTGACCGGAGCCTCCAGCGGGATCGGCAAGCGGATCGCCGAGCGGTTCGCCGACGACGGCGCCGATGTCGTCGTCTGCTCGCGCGAGTCGGAGAACGTCGACCCGGTCGCGGAGGCCATCGAGGACAGCGACCGCCCGGGCGGGGCACTGGCCGTCGAGTGCGACGTCACCGACCGCGAGGACGTCGAGGCGCTGGTCGAGGCCACCGTCGAGACGTTCGGCGGCGTCGACGTACTGGTCAACAACGCCGGCGCCTCGTTCATGGCCGGATTCGACGACATCAGCGAGAACGGCTGGGAGACCATCGTCGACATCAACCTCACGGGGACCTACAACGTTACCCAGGGCGCCGCAGAGCATCTGAAAGACGGCGGCGGTGCCGTGGTCAACATCGCCAGCGTTGCGGGCCAGAAGGGCGCGCCGTACATGAGCCACTACGGCGCCGCGAAGGCCGGCGTCGTCAACCTCACCGCGACGCTGGGCCACGAGTGGGCCGACGACGGCGTCCGCGTCAACTGCATCGCACCGGGGTTCGTCGCGACCCCAGGGGTCGAGGCACAGATGGGCGTCAGCGCTGACGACATCGACCGCGGCGAGGTCGACAAGCGCATCGGCGACCCCGTCGAGATCGCCGACCTCGCGCAGTTTCTGGCTTCCGACGCCGCGTCGTTCGTCGTCGGCGAGACGGTGACTGCCGCCGGAACGCCGGACATCATGGAGCAGCCGTGACCGACAAAACGCCAGGAGATCACAATGACTGACAGAGACGTTCACCTGCCCGTCGCCGCACAGCCGTCCGTCGAAACGATCGTCGAGCAGACCCGACTCGCCGAGGATCTGGGGTACGACCGCGCGTGGCTGCCGGAGACATGGGGCCGAGACGCCGTGACCGCGCTGACGATGATGGGCGACCGGACCGAGACCATCGGCGTCGGCTCGTCGATCATGAACGTCTACTCCCGCTCGCCGGGGCTTCTTGGCCAGACCGCCGTGACCCAGCAGGAGGTGTCCGACGGCCGGTTCCGGCTGGGGATCGGCCCGAGCGGCCCCATCGTCATCGAGAGCTGGCACGGCGAGGAGTTCGGCAACCCGCTGAAGCGGGCGCGCGAGGCGGTCGAGATCATCAAACTGGTCACGACCGGCCAGGAGGTCGACTACGAGGGCCGGGTCTTCGACCTCTCGGGCTTCCGGTTGCGCTCGGAGCCGCCCGAGGTTCGACCGCCGGTCGACGTCGCCGCCATGGGACCGAAAGCGGTCGAGATGGCCGGGCGGTTCGCCGACGGCTGGCACGCCACGATGTTCACCCCCGACGGGCTCCGGGACCGGCTCGGGGACTTCGAACACGGCGGTGACCTGGGCGACCAGGATCGGGACGAGCAGCGGACGGTCCTGTCGCTGACGGCCTGCGCGCTGGACGACGGCGAGCGCGCCCGGACCCTGGCCCGCCAGCACGCCGCCTTCTACGTCGGTGGGATGGGCACCTACTACCGGGACTCGTTGGCCCGGCAGGGCTATGAGGACCGCGCCCACGAGATCGCCGCTGCGTGGGGTAGCGGCAACCACGAGGCCGCGGCCGAACTGGTCGACGACGAGATGCTCGACGACCTGGCCGCCGCCGGCACGCCCGAGCAAGCCCGACAGCGCCTTCTGGCGTTCGAGGAGATCGACGGCCTCGACGCCGTGGCCGTCGCGTTCCCGCGCGGGGCCGATCGCGGGGACGTCGAGGAGACGATGCGTGCGCTGGCGCCGGCCTGACTCGCGGCTCCACATTTATCAGACGGGCAGGCCAACGACGTGGCATGCGAACCATCGAGGTCACCGAGTACGGCGGGCCGTCGGCGCTGCAACTCCGAGAGCAGGACCGCCCGGATCTCGGCGATGGAGAGGTTCTGATCGACGTCGAGGCCGCAGGCGTCAACTTCGCGGACGTCCAGCAGCGCCGCGGCCACTATCCCGGCGGGCCGGAACCGCCGTTCGTCCCGGGGATGGAGGCGGCGGGCACCGTCGCCGCGACGGGAGACGGCGTCGACCTCTCCGAGGGCCAGCGAGTCGTCGCGATGAGCGACGACGGCGGGTACGCCGAGGCGGTGGTGGCAGACGCCGACGCGCTGTTTCCGATTCCCGACGGTATTTCCTTCGAGGCGGCCGCCGGCTTTCCGGTCCAGTTTCTGACCGCGCACAACGCGCTCTTCGGGTGGGGCGGGCTCGAAGCCGGCGAGCGCGTCCTGGTGCACGCGGCGGCGGGCGGGGTCGGCACCGCCGCCGTCCAACTCGCCTCCGCCGCCGGCGCGACGGTCTTCGGGACCGCAAGCACCGCCGAGAAGCTCGAACTCGCCGAACGGCTCGGCGTCGAGTACCCGATCAACTACACGGAGGAATCGTTCGCCGATCGGGTGGCCGAGATCACGGGCGGCGAGGGCGTCGACCTGGTGCTGGACGGCGTGGGCGGGGAGGTGTTCGACCGCAGCCTCGACGCGCTGGCACACTTCGGGCGGCTCGTCACAATCGGCGTCGCCAGCGGCGACCCGCCTGCGGCGCCAGCGACGAAACTCCTCATGGAGAACAAGCGCGTCGTCGGCTTCCACCTCGGCAACGCGCTGGCAAACGATCCCGGCAGGATCCTCGACGCCGTCCCGGAGTTGACCGATTCCCTCGTGACCGAGGAGCTTGAGGTCGTCGTGGGGCAGACGTTCGTTCTCGACGCCGCCGCCGACGCCCACCGGGCGCTGGAGCGCCGGTCGACGACCGGCAAAGTGGTCCTGAAGCCCTGACGGCCGGTTGCCCCGCCCGTCGCGCCGGCACGGGACTGCGAAGAGGCCGTCACTCGACCGGCAGCGGTGCCGTCTCGATCGCGTCCCGCCGACCGTCGAGGACGCCGAACCGGTCCCCGCGGCGCCGCTCCAGCCAGTAGAGCAGTCGCTCGGCCCAGTCGAGTTTCCGCGCCTTTTCGGGACCGACCCCGGGGTCGTCGAAGTCCCAGCCCGGAAACTCCAGGGCCGCGGCGCCGAGGTGGTCCGCCAGAAACGCTGCCCGGTCGCCGTCGGTGAACCCGCCGAAGTTCCGGACGGGGCCGGCGGGCGCCGCCTGGGTCGTCGGGAGGACGGACGCGCCGTCGAACGCGGGGACGTGTCGCTCCAGCAGGCCGACGTTGTCGCCGTGGGCGTGGACCGCGACCGGGACGCCGCGCCGGGTCAGTCGGCGGGCAGTCCGGGCGTTCTTGTCCAAGTCGGTAACAAGCAGGTCGACGCCGACGCCCGCGTCGGCCAGCACGTCCGCCGCCGTCGAGGCGGCGACGACCACGTCGGCGTCGGCGGCGCGGTCGGTCTCGCGGTGAAGCGACGGCCCGGCCCCCGCGACCGCGACAGTCGCGCTCGCGAGCACCGAGAGCCGGTCGAGGTCGAACGACCCGACCAGCCCCTCGAGCACGTCGCGGGCGCGCTCGTCCTCGACGCGAGGATAGCCGAAGTCCGCCAGAAGCGCTTCGTAGACGGGTTTCCAGGTTGCAAAGTCCATGCTCGTGACTGGTCGTCTTTGTGCCGGAATCGCGGATGTTGGCCGAAGTGGCACGCGAGTACCCCTACCCGGAGTGCCCCTTCGGCTTCCGGTTGTCGGTTTCGAGGCCTCCACAATAAGTTTTCTCGTCCCCGGCGTCTGCCGCCACGGCAGTCGTTAGCCGGCACCCTCACGTAGTGCTTCGGCGACCGCCGTCAGTCCCCGCGATTCGCCGGCGACGGTGTCGGCGACCGCCACGAGCGCCCGCCGCGTTCCTGCGAGGACGGCTCCCGCATCGCCCCCGCCGAAGGCGGCACCGGTGCGCTCGGCGGCGGCGGCGAGCCGTTCCCGATCGGCGGCGCCCAGGCCTCGCAATTCGAACGCGTCCGCGACGGCCATCTCGGCGAGTTCGGCGGAGGCCCCGATCCGCGACAGGTGGCGCCGGACCGTCGGTGGGGCGTCGGCGTCGAGTTGCTGCACCTCGACGGTGCCGGCCCGGCGCCGGGAGCTGGAGCCGAACGCCTTCCCCACCAGGGCTGCGTCGCGGGTTTCGGCGACGTCGTGGGTCCGGATCACGTCGCCGCCGCGCTCGACGGCCATCGAGGTGGCCGCGAGGCTGACCGGCAGCGCCGCCTCGGTGTCCCGGCCGCCCAGTTCCCGCAGGAAGTTCTTGCGGTTGATCGAGACGAGAATCGGCCGGCCGAGCCCCCGGAACTCCCGCAGGCGGCGAAACGTCTTCCGGTCGTGTTCGAGCGTCTGGGCCTCGCTCCACCCGCCGAACGCCGGGTCGACGATGGTCTTGTCGGTCAAGCCGTCGCGACGTAGTGCCTCGTAGACCATGTCCACGTAGTCGGCGTCTTCCGCCCACGACGCGGACTTGCAATCGCTCCAGGGGGTCTCCTCGACGGCCCCTGGTCGCTCCAGGTCCGGCGGACTCGCCATCTTGACGACGGCGGCGTCGTGGTCCCGGCAGACGGCCGGCATCTCCGGGTCAGCGAACCCGCAGACGTCGTTGACCATGTCGAACCCCCGCGAGAGGGCCTCGTCCGCAACCGCCGCGTACCGGGTCTCGATGGAGAAGACGGCGTCGCCGTCGACGCGCCGCATGGTCTCGACGGCGGCTTCGAGTCGGTCGAGTTCCTCCCGGGCCGACAGCACCTCGAACCGCTTGTTGGCCGACTCCAGTCCCACGTCCACGACGTCGGCGCCCTCCGCGAGCAGGTCCTCCTCGACGTACCGGGCGGCATCCGCCGGGTCGTCAAACACGCTGGGGTCGTACGGCGACTCCTCGCTGACGTTCAGCACCCCCATGATCCGTGGCGGGTGACCGTCCCCGATGGGGAGGCCGCCGGCCTCGACGGTCTGCATGGGCGCCCCACGGGGCCCCGATGGAAAAAGGAACCCGTTTCCGGCGACGGGACGGGGGCAGTTGGGACAGGGACGCTGGCGACACCGTCGGTGTGGCGGGGGTAGTTGGGACAGGGACGCTGGCGACACCGGCGACTCGCTCGGCACGCCGGCGGGATCCTGCAGTCGCCCGGAGACGCGCCGCTTTTCAACGCGGAGCGACATCGGGAGGACATGGCAAAGGTCAGCATCGGGCTGCGGGGGTGGCGCTTCGACGAGGAGGACGTGCTCACGGACGACGGCGACCTCCGCCCCCTGGAGGAGATGCCCGACGACGCCCGCGAGCGGGTCAACCGGCTGACGACGCTGGTGACCGCGCCCTGCGACTGCTGCTGGCTGATCCACGGCGAGGATGACGCCGCCGAGGCCAACGTGGCGACGGCCGTCTACGGGGAACCGGACGGGGAAGTGCTGCTGTGTGACGACCACGAGGACGAGTTCGTCTGGTGGTACCGTGAGGAGGGCGGCGACGAGTACCGTGGAGAGACCGAACTGCAGGACCGATTTCACGAGTGGTTCGAGGCCGGCAACCGCGCGCCCGACTGGTTCAACGGCATCCGGCACGTCGAGACCGACCCGGAGGACCTGCCGGACCCGGAGGTGGTCGACCGCTCGGACGAGGACACCGACGTCGAGGAGGCGAAGCGCGAGCGCATCGACCTCCGGAACATGGAGGTCAAGCGCGGCAGTGAGGTCGAGGAGTCGCCGGAGGTCCCCGTCGAAACCGAAGAGCACGAGCACGGAGCGGAGTCGTCGGGAATGCTCGACGTCCAGCCGGACGTCTCGGCGGACGACCGGGAGTGAGAATGACGGTCGCCGTCGCCGTCGTCGACGCCGGCTCGCCCGGCAACGTGGGCACCATCGCCCGCGCGATGAAGAACTTCGGCCTGGAGGACCTGTATCTCGTCGACCCGCCGCCGCTCGACCCCGACGGCGAGGCCTACGGGTTCGCCGGTCACGCCCGCGAGGACGTGCTGCCGAACGCCGAGGAGGTCACGCTGGACTTTCTCGTGGAGAACTTCCACACGGTCGGGTTCACGGCGACCACCAACGAGGACGCCCGCAGCCACGTCCGGTTTCCGTTCACGACGCCCGCCGAACTGGCCGGGGAGGTCGCCGCAG